>NZ_JBIBHN010000039.1:0-62374 GCF_042957035.1 Streptomyces sp. NPDC008137
CCCGGTGAACGTCTCCACCCACACCGGCTCAGCCCTCAACACCCCACCCATACAGGCAAGATGCCCGCCACCAAGCCTTCTGCAACACCCTTTAGACCGTGTTTTAGAACTGGGGTCCGTGTCTCGCCTCGTGCCGTGATGATCTCGGTGTGGGGCGAGGGGATCTTTCAGATGACCAGTGGGCGGTGCTGGAGCCGTTGTTGCCGGTTGCGGTCTTGGGCAGACCGTCGATGCGCCGGCGGCGATTGGCCGACGGGATCCGCCGGCGGGTTCGGACCGCTGCTCCGTGGCGGGATTTGCCGACGGAGTACGGTCCTGGCAGACGGTCTATGGGCTCTTTCGTCGCCGGCAGCGAAGTGGTGTCTGGTCATCGGTGCTGACCGGGCTGCAGGCCCGGGCGGACGCCGTGGGTCTGATTACCTGGGACGTGAACGTCGACTCCACGATCTGCCGGGCCCACCAGCATGCGGCCGGTGCTCGGCGGGACGACCAAGCCCAGAAAGAACCGCCGGGCGGCAACCAGGCCGAGCTGGGCCGGTCCCACGGAGGCTGGACCACGAAGATTCACCTGGCCTGCGAAACAGGGACAGAGACCGTTGTCGCTGCTGGTCACAGCCGGGCATCGGGGAGACAGCCCGCAGTTCACGGCCGTGCTGGAAGCCATCCGGGTTCCTCGTCTTGGACTGGGCCGGCCACGGGTCCGTCCGTTGCGGGTGCGGTGCGACAAGGCGTACTCGTCGCGCGCGAACCGCGCGTGTCTGCGGCGACGCGGGATCCGCTCCACGATCCCAGAACCTGCCGATCAGGCAGGCCACCGCAAGCGTCGGGGATGTCTGGCGGGCGGCCTGGGCCTTCGACCGTGAGGACTACAAGGCTCGGCATGCGGTCGAGTGCGGCATCAACCGGCTGAAGCGGAACCGGGCGGTGGCGACCCGGTTCGGCAAACTCGCGGTCCGCTTTGAGGCCACTGTGCTCGTCGCGGCGATCAACGAATGGCTGTGACCTGCCGGAAGTGTCGGTCCCACATGTCATTCTTGCCGCGGTCAGTCAGCGGGTTGAGGGGAGACAGGGCCGATGGGGGCTGCGTGTTACCGGGCCGAGAGTGAGAGCGGCGACCACGCCGATGACCCGTCCGAGGACGCGCTGTTCATGCTGATCGAGGACCTCAACGACTCGGACAACACGTTCGTCGTCATCCAGCCCGATGACGACGACCCGGCCTGATTCACCTCCGTCGCGGTCCTGGACGAAGGCGGCCAGGTGTTCTGTCCGGGGAGGTCGTCCCGCGCGACACCACCCGCCGTGAGCATGACGTCGTCACCGAGACCAGGGTTGCAGGTCGGTGACGGACCGTCCGGAAGAGTGCATTCCGCGCGATCGTTGAGTCATGCCCGAACTCGCCGACAACGAGCCCTCCCGCGGAGTGAGTGCCGTCACCTCGGGTTGTCTCCTGCTTCTCGTACTGATGGCGGACGTGGCGGCCGCGCTGTTGGTCGTCATCGTTCTTACCGTCCGGAGGCTGGGCCGGATGGACGCCGGTTCCGGACAGACAGCGACCAGCGCGCCGCCCCTGGACTGGGGGCCCGTCCTGGGTTTCGGCGGTCTTGCCCTGGCGGTCGGCGTAACGGCTGTCGTGCTGCTGCGGATCGGGCCCCGAGTCATCGGGGCGGTGCAGCTGACGCTCTGCGTTTTCCTGGTAGTCCACGCGCTGAGGTTCTGGCCCTGACCCAGATGTGGACCGAAGAGTCTGCCAGGGGCGATCCCGACGATGCCGGGGGACCTGGTGTCAGCCCGTGTCAGGGAGCCGCGGGCGCTGTCCGTGGTACGTCGGGCCTGAGCAGGCCCTGGTCGCGCAGGTCGTCCCACTGGGCCTCGGGGACGCCCTGACGGTGGAGGTCCGTGTTCCGTCCGACCTAGTCGGACGTGCGCATGCCCAAGGTGACGTTGACAACGCTGGTGTGGGTGTGCGGGAAGGCGATGGCTGCGGCGGGCAGTGTGGTGCCGTGCCGCTCGAACACTTCGGCGATGGCCAGCGCCCGGTGGACGAGGTTCGGTGGGGCTGTCTCGTAGTCGTACGTCATATCGGCAGTGGGCCGGTCGCGGGAGGGAGCCCGGAGTTGAACACGCCGGCCGCGACGACGCTCTTGCCGTGCTCCCGAGCTGCGGGCAGGACATCGTCGAGCGCCGACTGGTCGAGCAGGGTGTAGCGCCCGGCCACCATCACGACGTCGGCGGCGGTATCGCACAGGAAGCGGGCGAGCACGGCGGACTGGTTCATCCCGGCACCGATCGCGCCGATCACTCCCTGGCCGCGCAGGTCCGCGAGCGCGGGCAGAGCCTCGTCGGAGGCCTGTCGCCAATGGTCGTCGGGGGCATGAAGGCAGGCGAGGGCGTCCGCCACCTCGTCCGCAGTGAAGCGCGTGGTGGCTCCGGGTGGCTACCCGCCAGACCCAGGGCTACGAGACGGTGACGCCACCCGCTCGGCGTCGGGTGTGCGGAAGGTGGCCTCGGCGCACCGGGCGCCGCCCTCGGCCAGGGCGATGGCCGGTGGACCCCGCCATGCCCGAGTCGGGCACGGTCAGCCCACCCAGGATCCGCGCCCCGGCGAGCACGGAGGCCAGGTCGACGGTCATCTGCCGAGCCATTCGCCTGCTGCGGCTCGGCCGACGCCGGGGCGCGACTTCCGACTCCGCACGAGAGCAGGCCGCGGGTCCACCACCACACCCTCGATCCCAGACAGCCGGCGTCCGCGCCAACCATCTGCCCCGTACGATCCCGCCCCCTCCCAATCGCTCGCACTGCAGCCCCAGCATGGTGCGAACCGGCGCCGCCAGACCAAGATCCGGACCACTTCCGGACCAGCCCCCGACAGAAGGCTGCGCCAACTACCGTTTTACCTGGTCAGCGTCGACTGCGAACCAGCACACCACCGTCATGCCGAAGCAATGCGAAACTCGAATTCGGGACGGTCCCACGGCACGGCGGGCGGGTTCGCGAGCGCGGTCCCGGTCCGCACTGCACCGACGCTGTGGTAGAAGTCCTCGGCGGGACGATGCGACACGACCTTGACACGGTCGATCCCGGCGGCGCGGGCCTCGGACTGCATGTGCGCGACGAGCAGCCGTCCGATACCACGCCCTTGCGCTTCGTCGGCGACGAACAGCAGATCGAGCTCCGGTGGAGCAAGGACGAGCGAGTAGAACCCGAGGACCCGGCCTCCATGCTCGTCGGCACCGACGGCTACGAAGGCGCGGTGGGCTTCGATGTAATCAGGACCGACCCGGTAGCCCGCCACTGCGGCCGCGTACTTACCCTCGTAGGCGCCTGAGCCCCGTACGAGCCGCGTGAGCCGTTTGGCATCCCGCGCGACAGCCCTCCGGATCGTGATCGGCCCGCTGATCGGGGACGTGCGTGAACTCATCGGGAAAGTATGTCGCACCGAGATCCCGTCAGGATGTTCCTCGGCGGGGCCTCGCCGCCTCACCCGCTGTCGACGGAAGGCGGTCCCGCCTTCACCACGCCCTGTACTGGCTGCCGACGCAACGCGGTCGGCCCGGGGCAGCCGCTGCGGGTGCAGCGCTCCGACGGACGGAGAGATCACACAGGCAATGGATCATCTCGTTCCCCTCTCCGGGTACCGTCAAGGTATGAGCCATCCACACCCCGAACTGAAAGCCGCCCCACCCCTTCCCGAAGGAGGGCTGCGGGTCATCGCCCTGGGCGGCCTGGGTGAGATCGGCCGAAACATGACCGTGTTCGAGTACGCCGGCAAGCTGCTCATCGTCGACTGCGGCGTGCTGTTCCCCGAAGAGACCCAGCCAGGCGTGGACGTGATCCTGCCGGACTTCACCTCGATTCGGGACCGGCTGGACGACATCGTGGCCGTGGTCCTCACCCACGGCCACGAGGACCACATCGGCGGCATGCCGTACCTGCTGCGCGAGCGGTCCGACATTCCCGTCGTCGGCTCCAAGCTGACGCTCGCGTTCCTGGAGGCCAAGCTCAAGGAACACGGCATCCGGCCGCGCACGGTGCGGGTGCGGGAGAGCGACCGGCGCGGCTTCGGGCCCTTCGACCTCGAGTTCGTGGCGGTCAACCATTCCATCCCGGACAGCCTCGCGGTCGCGATCCGCACCGGCGCCGGCATGGTGCTGCACACCGGCGACTTCAAGATGGACCAGTTCCCTCTCGACGACCGCATCACCGACCTGCGCGCCTTCGCCCGCCTCGGCGAGGAGGGCGTTGATTTGTTCCTCACCGACTCCACCAACGCCGAAGTGCCCGGCTTCACCACCTCCGAGCGTGAGCTGAACCCGGCGATCGAGCAGGTGATGCGCACCGCGCCCCGCCGGGTCATCGTCTCCAGCTTCGCCAGCCATGTGCACCGCATCCAGCAGGTCCTGGACGCCGCCCACGAGCATGGCCGCAAGGTCGCGTTCGTCGGCCGGTCGATGGTCCGCAACATGGGCATCGCCCGTGACCTGGGCTATCTGAAGGTCCCGTCCGGTCTTGTCGTGAGCACGAAGGAGCTGGAGAAGCTCCCGGACCACAAGATCACTCTGGTATGCACCGGCTCCCAAGGCGAACCGATGGCAGCGCTGTCACGGATGGCGAACCGCGACCACATGATCCGCATCGGCAAGGGCGACACCGTCCTGCTCGCCAGCTCCCTCATCCCGGGCAACGAGAACGCCATCTACCGGGTGATCAACGGGCTCACCCGGTGGGGCGCCCACGTGGTCCACAAGGGCAACGCCAAGGTGCACGTCTCCGGGCACGCCAGCGCCGGCGAACTCGTCTACTGCTACAACATCGTCAAGCCGCGCAACGTCATGCCCGTGCACGGCGAATGGCGCCACCTGCGGGCCAACGGGGACCTCGCCATCCGTACCGGCGTCGATCCCGAGCGTGTCGTGATCGCCGAGGACGGCGTCGTCGTCGACCTCGTCGCCGGGCGGGCCTCCATCACCGGCAAGGTGCCCGCCGGCAACGTCTACGTGGATGGCATGGAAGTCGGGGGCGCCACCGAAGCGTCCCTCAAGGACCGCCTCACCCTCGCGGAGGAAGGCGTTGTCACAGTGGTGGCCATCGTCGACGCGGACACCGGCGCCCTCGCCGAGGCCCCCGACTTCCTGGCCCGCGGCTTCGTCCACGACGACACCACCTTCGAACCGGTCATCCCGGTCATCGAGAAGACCCTGGCGACCGCCGCCGAGGAAGGCGTCGGGGACGCCCGCCAACTCGAACAGCTCCTCGCTCGCGCCGTGGCGAACTGGGCGTTCCGCACCCACCGCCGCAAGCCCCTCATCATCCCCGTCATCATCGACGCCTGAGCCACAGCCCGGCAGCACGAGCCGGGCTGGTCCGTGATCGAGTCGACGCAGACCGCTTCCGGGACACCGACCGTCTGCCGCGCAAGGTCGGTGTCCTGCAACCTCGGCTTGATCGGTTCGGCGAGGTCGGCCGCCCGCTCCGGCTGGGTGGGCCAAGTCGTCGCTGCCCGTGACGCGTTCACCCATATGGGAACGGCTCAGCCGCCGCGCCGCACCCGGGCAGCCCTGCGGGCCTCCGCGAGCTTGCGGGCCTCGCTGCTCTTCCGGGGCGACCTGCCACCCGAGCCGCTCTTCGCGTCCTTGGTGCTGCCCAGGCCGCGGAACGGGGCGTTGCGGTTCTTGGGGCGCGCTACGGCAGGCCCGCCGTCGAGAGGCTCTCCTGAGGGGGCCTTGGCGCCGGTGATCCGGCTCAGCTCCGCCTCGCCGGACCGCACTTTGGTGACCTTGGGAGCGACGTCGGCGTCTGCCATGACCTGGCTCGTCTCGCGGCGCTGTCCCGGCATGACGAGTGTCACGACGGTGCCGAAGCGGCCGGCCCGGGCCGTGCGGCCCGCGCGGTGCAGATAGTCCTTCGGGTCGGTGGCCGGGTCGACGTTGACCACGAGGTCGAGGTCGTCGACGTGCAGGCCGCGTGCGGCGACGTTCGTCGCCACCAGCGAGGTGACCTGCCCGTTCTTGAACTGGGCCAGGGTCCGGGTGCGCTGCGGCTGGGACTTCCCGCTGTGCAGGGCGGCGGCGGCCACTCCGCTGGCCCGCAGATGCCGCGTGAGCTGGTCGACGCCGTGCTTGGTGTCCAGGAACAGCAGGACGCGGCCGTCCCGCGCGGCGATCTCCGTGGTCACGGCGTACCGGTCCGGGCCGTGCACGACGAAGACATGGTGCTCGATCGCGGACACCGCGCTGGACGAGGGGTCCACGGAGTGCACGACGGGGTCTCGGAGGTAGCTCCGCACCAGCTGGTCGACGTCGCGGTCGAGGGTTGCCGAGAACAGCATCCGCTGGCCGTCGGGACGCACCTGGTCCAGGATCTCGGTGACCTGCGGCAGGAAGCCCATGTCACACATCTGGTCGGCCTCGTCCAGGACCGCGATGCGCACCCGCCCCAGTCGGCAGCCCTTGCGCTCGATGAGGTCGTGCAGGCGGCCGGGGGTGGCGACGACGATCTCGGCGCCGTCCCGCAGCGCGGCGGTCTGCCGTCCGATGGACACGCCGCCCACCACGGTCGCGAGCCGCAGCCGCAGGGCCTCGGCGTACGGGGTGAGCGCCTCACCGACCTGCTGCGCCAGCTCCCTGGTGGGCACGAGGACGAGCGCCAGCGGCTCCTTGGACTGCGCGCGCCGCCCGGCCGTCCGGGCGAGCATCCCCAGGCCGAACGCGAGCGTCTTGCCCGATCCGGTGCGGCCGCGGCCCAGGACGTCACGGCCCGCGAGCGCGTCCGGCAGCGTCGCCGCCTGGATCGGAAAGGGAACCGTCACACCGTGCTCGTCCAGCGTCCGCAGAATCCCGGCCGGCAGCCCCAGCTGCGCGAAGGATGCCAGCGTGGGCAGCGCCGAAGTGGGGCTCGCCGCCTCGGACAAACATCCCTGCCGCCGACCATCGCCACGTGCTGATTCGCTCACAGAAAGCCTTCCTCCGAGGGACCGTACCGAGGAAGGCGCGGCGGGGACGCGGTCACCAGCCCGGGACACCGAACGGAGCACCGGCACAGCGACCCTGCAAACGGCGAACGCTAGCACACCGTGGCCGTCAGTGCCGACCCCGTCCGGCCCCCCGTTCCCCGGCCGTCGGCTTCACCACGCCCCGGACCGCCGTCAGTTGTGCGCCCAGCTCGCGAATGAGTCAGTGAACGTGCCGGAGCAGCCCACACCGAATGATCTGAACCCATGCCGGGAATCAGGCCGCGACGAGTTCCTGCTCTCGGTCCGGGGTCTTGACCTTGGGCTTCTTGTTCGGCAGTGAGAGCCGGAAGACCTTGCGCCACGCGGAGAAGACCTGCTTGGGCAGCGGCCCGGTGACGTACTCCAGCTCGTACTTCTCGAACAGCGCGCGCACCTTCACCGCGACCTCGGCGTACCGGTTGCTCGGCAGGTCCGGGAACAGGTGGTGCTCGATCTGGTGCGACAGGTTGCCGGTCATGAAGTGCATGGCCTTGCTGCCGCTGATGTTCGCCGAGCCCATCATCTGGCGCAGGTACCACTGGCCACGCGTCTCGCCCTTGATCGACCGGCGTTCGAAGACCTGCACGCCCTCGGGGAAGTGACCGCACATGATCACTGAGTGGGTCCAGAGGTTGCGGACCAGGTTCGCGGTGAACGTGGCGGCGAGCGTGGTGAGGAACGACGGGCCCGACAGCAGCGGGTGGATCACGTAGTCCTTGAGCACCTGCTTGCGGATCTTGCGGCCCACGTCCTTGGCCCGCGCGCGGAACTCCGGGTTCTTGCGGCGGCGCTTGTGCAGGTTCTTGCCGAGCTCCAGGTCGTACGCCGCGATGCCGTACTCGAAGAAGCAGGCGTTGATGAAGTTCCACAGCGGCTGGCCGAGGTGGAACGGGTGCCACTTCTGGTCCTCGTCGACGCGCATGATGCCGTAGCCGAGGTCGTTGTCCTTGCCGATCACGTTGGTGTACGTGTGGTGCAGCTCGTTGTGCGAGTGCTTCCACTGATCAGCCGGCGAGACGTGATCCCAGTCCCAGGTGGTGGAGTGGATCTTCGGGTCCCGCATCCAGTCCCACTGGCCGTGCAGGATGTTGTGGCCGATCTCCATGTTGTCCATGATCTTCGCCACGGACAGACCGGCGGTGCCGATCAGCCACGCGGGCGGGAAGAACGAGAACAGCAGCACGCCCCTGCTGACCAGCTCGAGCTTGCGCTGCGCGGAGATGACCTTGCGGATGTAGGCGGCGTCCTTCTCGCCGCGGTCCGCGATCACCTCGTCGCGGATGGCGTCCAGCTCGCGGCCGAGCTCCTCGATCTGCTCCGCGGTCAGGTGGGCGGTGGGGTCGATGGCGGTCAAGCTGTTCCTACCGTTCGATGTCGCAGGGGCCCGCCGCGGCGGACACGCAGGTCTGGATGAGGACGCCCGGCTCGGCCTCGGTGATCTCGCCGGTGCGCAGGTCACGGACGGCGCCCGCCTTGAGCGGCGTGACGCAGCCGAAGCAGATGCCCATGCGGCACCCGGACGGCATGAGCACGCCGGCCTCCTCGCCGACGTCCAGCAACGGCGTGGCGCCGTCCGCGTCGACGGTCTTGCCGGTGGTGCTGAACGTGACCTCGCCGCCGTCGCCGGTGGCGACGACGCTGGGGCGGAAGCGCTCGGTGTGCAGGCGCTCCGGGATGCCGTGCTCGCTCCAGTGCTTTTCGGCGGCGTCGAGGAGGCCCGCGGGTCCGCAGGCCCAGGTCTCGCGCTCGGCCCAGTCGGGGACGAGTTCGTCGAGACGGGCGATGTCGAGCATGCCGTCGGTGTCGGTGTGCAGCTCGGTGAGACGCAGCTTCTTCTCCGCGACCAGGCTGTGCAGATCGTCGCGGAAGATCACGTCGTGCGGCTGTGGCGCGGAGTGGACCATGACGACATCGTCGAACTCGGTGTCGCGCAGCATGCCCATCACCGGCGTGATGCCGCTGCCGGCCGTCAGGTAGAGCACCTTGGCGGGCTTGGTCTGTGGCAGCACGAAGTCACCGGTTGCCTGGTCGAGCTGGATCAGCGTGCCCGGTTTCGCCCTGCGGACCAGGTGGTTGCTGACCTTGCCGTCCGGGATCGCCTTCACGGTGATCGTGACGCGGCCGTCCGGGCGGTTGGTCGGCGAGGTGAGGGAGTAGGCGCGCCACAGGCGCACCCCGTCGACGTCGACCCCGATCCGCACGTACTGACCGGCTGTGTGGCCGCGCCAGCCTCGTCCCGGCCTGATCACGATGGTCGCGGCGTCACGTGTCTCGGGGTGCACGGCCTCGATGCGCCCACGCAGGTCCGCGCCCGCGCGCAGCGGGCTGACCAGGTCGAGGTAGTCCGACGGCAGCAGCGGCGTCGTGACCATCTCCAGTAGTTTCCACGCCCTGCTGCGGAGGGCTGCACTCGTCATGACTCCAGCTTGATGCGCCTCAGGGCGTAAAGTCCTGTCCGTAAGATGTGAATCTGGTCGGCCGAATTGTTCACAGGGAACAAAACATGAGCCATGTAATCCGGAGGGCCACCGAGCTGGCCCTGGATGACACGACGGTCACGGCACTTCGGGCCGCGCTGAAGACCACCGCCGACGAGGTCGTGCAGGCGATCATCGACGAGGTCCCTCCCTACGCCAACGCCCTCTCGGGCCACATGGGCGCCACCATCCGCCGAGCCGTCCGCACCGCCCTGGGTCACTACCTGGACGTGGCGAGCGGGAACGCCACGAGCGGCGACGCCGGTGACGCGGCTTACGAGCTGGGCCGCGGCGAGGTGCGTGACGGCCGTTCGATGGACGCCCTGCTCAGCGCCTACCGCGTCGGTGCACGCGTGGCCTGGCGATGCCTGGCCGCCGGTGCCGTACCCGCGGGTCTGCCCGCCGCCGAGGTCGCGAAGTTCGCCGAGCTGACCTTCGCCTACATCGACGAGCTCTCCGCCGCGAGCGCCGCGGGCCACGCCGACGAACTGGCCGCCCGGGGCCGGGTTCATGAGCGCCACCTGGAACAGCTGGCCCGCGACCTCCTCGTCGGCGCGAGCCCGGACGTGCTGCTGGCCTCGGTTCAGCGGGCCGGGTGGCAGCCTCCGGTTTCGCTGACGGCGGTCCTGGTGCCCGCCGCTCAGGCCCGGCCCGCCCACCGCGCGCTCGACCCGAGCACCCTCGTCCTCGACGATCTGCCGGACGCCCTGGGCGTGCTGCTCGTCCCCGATGCGGACCGATCACATCTGTTGAGGCAGCTGGCCGACCGCACCGCCGTGGTCGGCCCGGCCCGGCCATGGACGCGTGCGTCCGCCTCGTACGAACGAGCCGTACGCGCGCGCTCCCTCTCCTCCGACATCCGCGACACCGAGGAGCACCTGCCCGAGCTGGTGCTGAGCGCCGACGCGGACGCGTACGCGGACCTGCGCGACCGAGCCCTCGCACCGTTGCGGACCCTGCCTGACGCGACCGCACGGCGACTGGAGGAGACATTGCGGGCGTGGCTGCTGCACCAGGGCAGGCGGGAGGAGGTGGCGGCGGCGTTGTTCGTCCATCCCCAGACCGTCCGGTACCGGATGTCGCAGCTGCGGGAGCTGTTTCCGGATCTCGCATCGCCACACCGGGCCCTTGAACTGACTCTGGCGGTCGGTCTTCCGGTCAGCTGACCCGCCCGGGGTCACAGGACGCGTTGGTGCGACGAGCTCCTGCGCGGTGCGCGTGAGGTCGAGGTTCCTGCCGATCCGCACGGCCGCCTCGTCGAGGACCGCGAGGCGCTGCCGCGCCCAGTGCTGCTCACTGCTGTCGAAGGCGGCCATGCCCACCGCGCACACGTCGCCCGCGTCGCCGAAGACCGGCCACAGGATCACGTTCCAGGCGTGCTCCCGGATGCCGGACGGGGCCCGGGTGAAGCTCTCGTAGTGCGCCGGCTTGCCCGTCGCGGGCACGTCCCGCGGCGCCTGCGGCATGCCCTGCTGGTCCACGTCCGCGGGACGCCGTAGGGATGGACGCGGCCGCGCAGGACATCCTCCTCGACCCCCATGACCTGGCAGGACTCCTGGTTGAGCCGGAGGTAGCGCTGGTCGGTGCCGAAGATCGACATCGAGCGGGTCGCCTGCCGGAACGCCTGCTCCACCAGCGACCCGTTGTCGTCCCCACCCGCGGGCTCCATTCGAGCAGTGTGCGCCCGCACTCACGGCCCAACAACCGAACCCCGAGGAGGCCGGGCCCGGCCGGGGTCAGGAGACCAGCGTTGAGATGTCGATCACGAAGCGGTACCGCACGTCGGAGCCGAGCACCCGCTCATACGCCTCGTTGATCTTCTCGGCCGGGATGACCTCCACCTCGGCACCGAGGCCGTGCTCGCCACAGAAGTCGAGCACGGTATGACCGCCGACATCGAACTGATCGAGCGCAGGACGTCAACTCCGCCTGAGCGGGTCCTCGCCGGCGACGTCCGCAACCGCTTCGTGATCGACGGCGCGACCTTCGCGGAGCCGAAGGCCTGAGAGACCGCATCAGCCTGAATCGAGGCAGGCCGGGGCAGTAGCGCCCTGTCACCGGTCCGGCCGGCCCAAAGCGGCGACCGGATACAGTGCGCGAGAAGGCAGCCTGGTCAGAGAGGGCAAGCGTGACCGACACGAGCGACACCCGGTCCGCCGAGGGTGAAACGCGCACCCCGCGGCAGAGCCGACTGCACCGCCTGATGCGCTTCATCCCCCTGATCGCCCCCGTCCTGCTGTGGGCCGTGCCCTGCTGGGTGCTCCTGCACACCGGCCAGCACTGGCCGCTGCCCGTCGCGCTGGCCGGCACCGCGCTGTTCGCCCTCGGCCTCATATGCATGCCGCTCGCGATGGTGCGCGGCCACGGCCGGCGCCAGCAGGACAGGGCGGCGATCCTGGGTGACACCCTGCTGGGCACCAGCTGGGTCCTGTTCACCTGGTCCGTGCTGCTCGGCGTCCTCTTGCGGCTCGCCCTGACCGTGGCCGGCGTCGGGGAGAGTCAGGACCGCGCCCGCATCGTCACCTGGGCCGTCCTCGGCGTCACCGCCGTACTGCTCGCCTGGGGGTACCGCGAGGCTCGCCGCGTGCCACGGGTGCGCCGACTCGACGTGCAACTCCCGCGACTGGGTGCCGGGCTGGACGGCATCCGCGTCGCCCTCATCACCGACACCCACTACGGCCCGCTCGATCGCGCCCGCTGGTCGGAACGGGTGTGCGAGACGGTGAACACTCTGGAAGCCGACCTGGTCTGCCACACCGGCGACATCGCGGACGGCACGGCCGAACGCCGCCGCGCCCAGGCCGTCCCGCTCGGAACCGTACGGGCCACCCACGCCCGTGTGTACGTCACCGGCAACCACGAGTACTACAGCGAAGCCCAGGGCTGGGTCGACCTGATGGACGAGCTGGGCTGGGAGCCGCTGCGCAACCGCCATCTGCTGCTCGAACGCGGAGGCGACACCCTCGTGGTCGCCGGCGTGGACGACGTGACCGCCGAGTCCTCCGGCCTGGCGGGCCACCGCGCCCATCTCGCCGGAGCCTTGAGCGGCGCCGACCCCGACCTGCCCGTCCTGCTCCTGGCGCACCAGCCCAAGTTCGTCGACCGGGCGGCAGCCGCCGGCATCGACCTCCAGCTCTCCGGCCACACCCACGGCGGCCAGATCTGGCCCTTCCACCACCTCGTCCGCCTCGACCAGCCCGTCCTCGCCGGCCTCAGCCACCACGGCCCTCGCACCCTCCTCTACACCAGCCGCGGCACCGGCTTCTGGGGCCCGCCGTTCCGTCTCTTCGCCCCCAGCGAGATCACCCTGCTCGTGCTCCGCTCCCCGCACAGCCCGCGGGGTGGGGGGTCGAGCTTGTACCCCCCATAAACGCGACCTGCCACGTATGGAGCGGAAGCGGTTCTCTGGAATCGCGCCTGGGTCACGACACCACCGACCTTCGCGTTTTTCCTCCATCGACCGGATATGAGGTCCACTCCATGGAACGTCGCAAAGCGCTCGGACTGATCGCCGCCACCGGCACCGCCACCGCCGCCTCCTTCACGGCTCTGCCCTCCTTCGGTGCGGAGACCGGCCCCGCCGCGGGTACCACGGGACAGGGCAAGGCCTCGGGCAAGGGCGGCTACACCTTCGCGCTGGACAAGAACGTCAAGCGGACTTCGGTGCGGTTCAGCAACCGCTACGGCATCGAGGTCGCCGGAGACCTCTACGTGCCGAGGAATGCCAAGGGCAAGCTGCCGGCCCTGGTGGTCAGCGGCCCGTTCGGCGCGGTCAAGGAACAGTCCTCCGGGCTCTACGCCAACGAGTTCGCCCGCCGCGGCTACGTCGCCCTCGCCTTCGACCCCTCCTTCACCGGGGAGAGCGGCGGCACGGTGCGCGACGTGGCCTCGCCCGACATCTACACGGAGGACTTCAGCGCCGCCGTCGACTTCCTCGGCCTGCGGACGATCGTCGACCGTGAGCGGATCGGTGTGCAGGGCATCTGCGGCCTGAGCGGTATGGCGCTCACCGCGGCGGCCGCGGACAGCCGTATCAAGGCGGTCGCCACGTCCGCGATGTACGACATGTCGCGCAGCATGTCCCGCGGTCACGAGGACTTCTACACGCGTGAGCAGCGCCAGAAGGTCGTGGACCACCTCAGCCGGCAGCGCTGGACCGACGCCGAGCAGGGCGCCTTCGCGCGCGGGTCCCACGAGGTGCCCTTCGACGGGAACGGCGATGTCGCCCCCTCGGACCGCGTCCTGCCCAAGACCCTCCCGGCGGACGCCGACCCGGTCACGAGGATCTTCTTCGACTACTACCGCACCGAGCGCGGCTACCACCCGCGCTCGATCAACTCCACCACCGCGTGGACCGCGACCACGCCGATGTCGTTCTTCGCCTTCCAGCAGATGACGAACCTCGACATGCTGGCGCCCCGCAAGGCCCTCATGGTGACCGGCACCGAGGCACACTCCCGTTACTACTCCGAGGACGTCCGGGCGAAGTCCCCCGACAACATCGACCTCGTGGTCGTCCCGGGCGCGGACCACGTCGACCTGTACGACCGCAAGGACGTCATCCCCTTCGACAGGCTCGACGAGTTCTTCACCAAGAACCTCGCCTGACCGGAAGGCGTGGGCAGCCGCACGCCCGGCCCGGTGCGCTGAAAACCTGTTGCCGGGCGCGCTGCCCAGCCCCGACGATCAGGCGCATGTCTGCCGCCCTGGCGCCCTTGCGCCACCGCTCCTTCCGGCACCTCTTCATCGGCACGACGGCCAGCCTGCTCGGCAACGCGGTGACGCCGATCGCCCTGGCCTTCGCCGTGCTCGACGCCACTGGCTCGGTCGGCTCGCTCGGGTTGGTGGTCGGTGCGCACTCCCTCACCGGCATTCTCTTCCTGCTGTACGGCGGGGTGTTGGCGGACCGGCTGCCGCGCGGTCCGCTGCTCGTCGCCAGCAGCGTGGTCAGCGCCGCGAGCCAGGCGGTGGTCGCCACCCTCGTCCTCACCGACAGCGCCGGCATCCCCCTGCTCATGGTGCTCGCCGCGGTCAACGGAGCGGCAGGTTCCTGCTACCAGCCCGCCGCCCAGGCCCTGCTGCCCCAGACCGTGCCGGCCGAGTCCCGCCGCGCCGCCCTCGCGCTCTCCCGGATCGCGGGCAGCAGCGCGATGATCGTGGGCGCCTCGCTGGGCGGCGTGCTGGTCGCCGTGGTCGGCCCCGGCTGGGGGCTGGCGGTCGACGCGCTCAGCTTCGCGCTCGCCGCGGTGTGCTTCGCGCTGGTCCGCGTCCAGGTCGCGCTGCCCGCGCCCAGCCCCGGCGTGGTGCATGAACTGCGCGTCGGCTGGGAGGAGTTCACCTCCCGGAGCTGGGTGTGGGTGATCGTGGTGGCCTTCTGCTTCCTCAACGCCGGTGTCACCGCCTCGTTCACCGTCCTCGGCCCGGCCGTCGCCGACAGCACCGGGATCGGCCGCACCGGCTGGGGCCTGGCCGTCGCCGCGGGCTCGCTCGGCGCGGTCGCCGGCGGCGTACTGTCGCTGAGATGGCGGCCCCGGCGCGCGATCCTGGTCGGCTGCGCGCTGATGGGCCTGACGGCGACGACCCCGCTGCTGCTCGCGCTCGCTCCGTACACCTGGCTGCTGGTCGTGGCCAACTTCGTGACGGGCATGGGCGTCGAGCAGGCCGGCGTCGCCTGGTACGCGACCCTCAACGAGCAGATCCCCGAGGACCGTCTCGCCCGCGTCTACGCCTACGACGACCTCGGCTCCTACCTCGCCCTCCCACTCGCCCAGTTCGCCGCCGGACCCGCCGTACTCCTCCTCGGCCTCCGGGCAACCCTCTACGCGGCCGCCGCGCTCATCCTCCTCGCCACCCTCGCCATGGTGGCCACCCCCTCCATCCGTGCGCTGGTTCCCAAGACCGCACCACCGCCGGCGTTCTCCGAAGATCCGGTGCCGGGCTGAGCTCGACTCGCCGATGTGATCGAAGCGGCCCGGCGGTGTGGAGTCGACGACACGACCTAATGACCCTGGTCGCCGATGGACACGGCTCCCTTCGTCCTGGCCCCGGTCTTGTTGTCGTAGAGGACGTCGCCGGTGGACTTCTTCCAGATCTTGATGCGGAAGGTGTCCGGGCCGTCGGTGGCGGTGATTCTGAAGGCGTAGCCGCTCTTGCGTCCCACCGTGCCGGTGCCCTGGTAGACGGCCTGGGAGCCGTTCACCACGAGCCAGTCGGAGCCGGTCGAGCGGAAGGTGAGCCGGGCCGGGCCGAAGACGAAGGTGGCTTTGCCGGTGGGGGCGTCGGCGCCCTTCCGGTACTGGGCGAGCAGGGTGAACGCCGCCTTGCCGGACAGCCCCGGCTTCGCCGGGTAGGCCCCGGCCGGTGAGGTGATCGTGCCGGCGCCTACGGCGGGCCCGGCCGTGCGGTCGTAGACGACCAGCTCCGCGAGCGTGCTGGTGTCCGTGCCATTGTCGTCGTCGGTGACCGTGACGACCGGGCGGTGGATGCCCGCGTCGTCGTAGACGTGTGCGGCGCGGCAGCCGGTGTCGGTGACCGTGCCGGTCGTCGGCCGGCTGCCGTCCTTCCAGTCGACCGTGCAGGTGTGGCGGTCGGCCGTGCCCGGGTCGTCGAAGGAGGCGGTGACGACGGCGGCCTTGCCCACCGGGAGGGGCGTGCCGGGGCCCTTGGCGGATGTGATCGCCGGGGCGGCGTTGGCGACCTTGACGGTCGTGGTGTCGGTGCCGCGTCCACCGGTCAGGGTGACCTGGAAGGTGCCGTCATCGGTGCAGGTGAGGGTCGTGCGGGCCGCCGCGGGGTCCTTGACGGTGCAGGGGGCGCCGTCCTGGACGGTCCACTTGGGGGCGCCCGCCCCGGAGACCGTGCCGGTGAGGGTGACCGGCTCGCCCTCGGTGCCGGTGGCGTCCGGCCCGGCGTGGACGACGGTGACCGGGTCGATGCCGCCGAGGGTCGGGACGACCTTCTCGATCAGGCCGTCGGAGTCGAACTCCAGCTTGTCGACGGTGGTTTCGCGGTGGGTGCCGTCGCCGCCGGGGATGGCGAAGCGGTGGTAGGCGATGTACCAGTCGTCGGTGTTCGGGACGTGCACGACGGAGTGGTGTCCGGGTCCCTTGATGCCCAGGGACAGGTCCTTCTCCAGGATCACGCCCTGCTTGGTCCACGGGCCGGTGGGCGAGGGGCCGGTCGCGTAGGCGACGCGGTAGTTCTCGTCCCGGGTGTCGTTCTCCGACCACATGAAGTAGTAGGTGCCCTTGCGCTTGATGACGAAGGTGCCCTCGTTGTAGCCGCTCGGGGTGATGTCCGTGACCTTCGCGGTGTCGATGGAGGTCATGTCGTCGCCGAGCGGGACGACGTAGGCGCGGCCGTTGCCCCAGTAGAGGTACTGCTTGCCGTCGTCGTCGGTGAAGACCGCCGGATCGATCATCTGGCCGCGGAAGTCTCCGGCCTTCAGCAGGGGTTTGCCGAGGGCGTCCTTGAACGGCCCGGTGGGCGAGTCGGAGACGGCCACGCCGATGTTGGCGTCGGCGCAGAAGTAGAAGTAGTACTTCCCGTCCTTCTCGGTCATCGCGGGCGCCCACGCCCTGCTGTCCGCCCAGCTGACGTCCGGCCCCAGGTCGAGGATGACGCCGTGGTCCTTCCAGTGGACCAGGTCCGTGGAGGAGTAGGCCTTGAACTGTGTGCCGCTCCAGCCCTCGAAGCCGTCGGTCGTCGGGTAGATGTAGAAGGTGTCTCCGAAGCGCACGATGTTCGGGTCGGCGTTCAGGCCCGGCAGGACCGGGGTCTTCATGATCAGTGCCGAGACCTTCCAGGTGCGCTTCTTGCCGTCGGATCCGGTCACTTCGTACGTCGCCGGCTTGGTGAAGTCGCGCACGCTGCCGGAGGCGGGGCTGATCGTCGCGCCCTCGGCGAGCGTGAACTCCGGTGCCAGCGCGGTGAGATCGGTGCCCGCCTTCATCGGCAGGGTGATCGAACCGCTCGCGTTGTCGACGAGCGCGTCGACCTTGAGCGCCGGGTGCGTCACCTTGGCGATGCCCGCCGTGTTGCCGCTGAGCCGCATGACCTCGGTGCCGGTGAGGGCACGGTCGTAGACGCGGAAGTCGTCGACCTCGCCGCCGAAGTAGGGGTCGGCCGCGTACAGGGACCGGCCGATGTAGCCGCTGTAGTCCTTGGCCGCGCTGTACAGCTCGGACGGCTTGATGGTGGTCGTCGTACGGGCCGCCTCGATGCCGTCGGCGTAGAGGACCATCGTGCCGGTGGCGCCGTCCAGCGTCACCGTGACGTGCCGCCACTGGCCGGGCGTGAGCTGCGAGCCCGCCGTCAGCTTCGACTCCGCCGACCAACTCGCCTTGGTGATGGCCGAGTAGAGGCTGGAGCCGCCGTTGGACGGGGTGGCGAACAGGTACTTGTCGCTGTCGGGGCCGAGTCCGAACAGCCACTGGAAGCTGCTGCCGCCCTTCCACTTGGCGTACGTCGACACCGTCACGCTGTCGGCGTTCTTCAGCACACCGTTCGGGATCTTCACGTACGGCGAGCTCGACGAGTCGCCGGACATCTTGAACGAGCCGCCCTCGACACCGGTGCCGAAGTCGGGCGTGCGGACGTAGGTGCCGTGGTAGCCGTGCCCGCTGGAGTCACGGGCGATGCTGCCGCTCGTCTCGTCGAAGGCGTAGTGCAGGAGCAGGTCGGCGGGGACGTCCGGTCCCTCCTCGGACACGGTGACCTCGGCCCGGACCGGGATCGCGGTCCCGTCCGGCAGGCTGCCCGTCACGGTGAAAGTGCCTGCCTGGGCGTACTTCGACGCCGGTACGTCCTCCCAGGCGACCGCGACGGGACGCTTGGCGCCGTCGGCGTACTCGGCGATCACGGTGGCCGGCAACACCGGTGCCCGGCCGATCCCGGTCTTCACGGACACGTCCTCGACGCTCTTCACGATCTGGTCGGGCTGGTAGGCACGCAGCAGCCGGTCGTACTCGGCCTGGGTGACCGGCAGCACCGTGCCGTGGCGGGGCTTGGCGGGCAGGTCGTAGCCGGTGGAGGGCGTCCAGGTGCCGGAGTCGAGGTCGGTCGTCTCGAACGGGATGTAGCCGCGGCCGCCGAACTCGTCGAGGAACGCGTACCACTTCTCCTCGGTGTTGGACTTGAACACCAGTGGTCCCTCGGCGGCGTTCATCGCGCCCTTGCCGATGCCCTCGGCGACCGGGGTCCAGGACGGGTTCAGGATCGAGTCGCTCTTCTCCTGGAAGATGAACTTGCTGTTGGGGGTGGAGGAGCTGTTGTTCCGCTCGTCCTTGGACAGGCGGTAGTACGTGCCGTCGTGCCGGATCATCGTGGAGTCGATGACCGAGTAGCCGCGGTCGATCCAGACCTCGGGCTCGCTGAAGGTGTGGAAGTCGCGGGTGGTGGCGTACATCATGCGGTTGTACGTGTCGCCGGAGTGGTCGGCGTTGTCGTACAGCTTCGACGCCCAGAAGACGACGTACTCACCGCGCTCGGCGTCGTAGAACGCCTCCGGCGCCCAGGTGTTGCCGGCGCTGTCGGGTGACACCTTGACCAGGCGCTGGTCGGTCCAGTGCACCAGGTCGGTGGACTCCCAGACCATGATGGACTTGCTGCCGGTGCGCTGGGAGGCGTCCCAGTCGCCGTTGCCGTAGATCCTGAGGTCGGTGGCGATCTGGTAGAACTTGTCGCCCTCCGGGGAGCGGATGATGAACGGGTCGCGCAGGCCCTTCTCGCCGAGCGTGGAGGTGAGGACCGGCTTGCCGTCGTTCAGCTCGCGCCAGTGCAGCGGGTCGTCGCCCTTGCTGAGGGCGGCGTAGAGCTGTTCGCCGTCCGAGGTGCCCTCGCCGGTGAAGTAGCTGAACATATAGCCCTTGAGGGCCGCGTCCGCGGGCAGTTCGGGCACCTTGGCCGTCATGACTCGGGTGGCCTTCGCCTCGCCCTTGGTGACGGTGGCGGTCAGTTCGACGGTGGCGGGGCCGTCGCCGTGCGCGGGACGGTTGACCTCGCCGCCGGCGGAGACGACGTCCGGCTTCGCGGAGGACCAGGTGACGGCCGTGGCGTACTTGCCGCTCTTGGGCAGGGTGAGGTTGCCGCGCACGTCGTCGAGGTTGTGGACCGTGAGGGCCTCGGCAGCCTCCCGGGTGGCGGCGCCGTCGCCGAGCGCGGGCCGGACCCTGACGTCGAAGGTCTTGGTGCCGGTGACGGAGCCCTTCCTCAGAGTCGCCGTGAGCGTGGCACGGCCGTCCGGTGAGCCGGCTTCGGGGCGTGTCACCTTGCCGGTGCCGGACACCACGGACGGGTTGTCGCTGTCCCAGCTGATGGCGGAGCCGCCGGCCGGGCCGGTCTTCGGCAGGTCCAGGTCGGAGGTGACGCCGCTGGTATCGCCGAGGCTGAGGGCTTCCTTGTCGTCGGCGACGCCCTGGGTGGCGACGGGGAGGGAGAGCTGCTCGACCTCTGAGCCGTCCAGGGCCCGGTCGTACACGCGGAAGTCGCGGATCCGGCCCTTGAAGAGCTTGTCGCCGTCGTAGACGGACTTGCCGATGTAGTTGGCCTTGGTGGTGCCGGAGCCGATGGCGCCGGGCGTGATGGTGACCGAGGTGTTGCGGCCGACCTCGACGCCGTCCTCGTAGAGCACGCCCGTGGAGCCGGTCTGGGCGTAGGTGACGTGCTTCCAGACGCCGCGGGTCAGGTTGTGGGAGTCGGACGGCCTGGTGGTCTGCTCGGTCGACCAGTTGCCCGTCGCGACGGAGGTGCGGAAGGAGTTGCCGGTGGTGAACAGGTAGCCGTTTCCGGTGCCCGCGCTGGTGTTGCCGAAGCCGTAGAGGAAGTAGGGCGTGCTCTGGGCGGAGTCGATCAGTACGTCCATGGAGACGGTGATCGCGTCCATGCCCTTCATGACGTCGTCCGGCACCTTGATGTAGGTGTCGGACCCGTTGAAGGCGAGCCCCTGACCGGATGCCGACCAGTCGGCTGTGCCGCTGACCGTGCCGTTCCGGCCGTTGTCGGAGGCGTCGGTCACGGTGCCGCCGGCGCCCGCGTCGAGTTTGTACCACAGGGCCAGGCCGTCGGTGATGTCCGCGGCCTCGGCCGCCGGTGCCGCGGGGGCCGCCTGTGCGGAAGCGGTGGGTCCGGCGAGGGTGAACAGCATCGACGCGGCGGTCAGTCCGGCGAGATGGCCCGCCCGACGTCTCGCGCGGCTGCGAAGTCGTGCGCATCGTGCGACGTGCGTCATGTCGAGGTTCCCTGCTGAGGCATGGCTGATGACGGGCAAGGCGGAACGCTGAAACGAGGAGCCGGCGCGGCGACGGCAAGCTCTTGCCGTGGGCCTGCCGTTACACGCGGGTGACGTGTGTTGCGAGAGTCTCAGTCGACGCCCAGGGCAGCGTCAATAGGTTTCGAACAATGTCCGACAGGCCGAACAGATCTGACGGGCTCGCGATGGTCTGCCATTCCCCGCCGGACCGGATCCCGCATCGCCGACCGCCCCGGACACCGCCCGGACACCGCAGGTCAGCGGCCCCGGCTGTCCCGGACGCCCCCGGACACCCGAACCCCTTGTCCCGCCGGCCGCCCCACCCCACGCTCGTGCCACCGACTTGACCGTCTACGGCTGGATCTACTGCGGCAACGTCACCGCTCCCTGCTGAAGCTCCTACGACCGAGCGCTCCGCGGCACGACCGGCTCGGCAGCCGGTTCCGGGCGGGACAGGTCGGCAAGACTCAGCAGCAGATGAGCGGACTCCGCGTGGAAGTAGTTGGAGTGCGCGCCCACAGGATTGATGCGGCTGCTCCGGAAGAGCCAGCTGGCATCGATGTTGACGAAGACGTGGTCCAGGGAAAGGCGGGGGTAAGGCGTGTCGGCGGGCAGCAGTCGCGTCCGCCACACGTCGCTCGGAGCGATCCCTGGAGTATCGCCGGCCAACCGCATGCCCGAGTGGCCGATACCGGGTGCGCCCTCTTTGCGCAGGTGCCAGTACCCGGTGGCCCTGTCATGACGTGAATGGGTGAAGACCAAGGGACCGCCGACGGGCGAGACGTGGCCGAGCGGGCCGGGTCGCAACTGCACGAACAACGCGTCGAAGGCCGATACGGGCGCCGCCATCTGGAAGACGGTCAGGGAGTCGACCGTGAACGGACGGGCGGGGTGCGTGGGAACGCTCCATCCCAGCTTTCCGCCGTCCGCGTTTCCCGCCGCCCAGGTGACCGCCTCACACAGAAAGCGGCCTCCGAAGGAGTGACCGACCAGATGCAGGTACTGGCCGCCTGCGGTCTGCAATGTGGCGGACCTCGGATTGCCGCGTCGGCTGTCCAGATAGCCCAGGAGGTGACCCAGCACGTGGGAGGCGTATCCGCCGCCGACGCTCATCGCATGAGCCCGGTCGCGGATCCTGCTGTAGCCGCTTCGCGACAGCGACGAGGAAGAGGGCCAGCGCACGACGACGGTCCACGGAGCGTAGTCGTCGCCCAGTCCGGGATACAGCCCCTTCCGCAGAGCGTGCTGTTGGTGCATCAGATGCAGTAGCCGCTGCGCGCTACGCAACGAGTTGGGCGGGCTGGTCTGCCAGCCGTGGGCATGGACGATGATGTCGGTTGCCCAATCCGGCGGCCTGAGCCGGTCGGCGAAATGATCGTGGAGCTCGTCGGCCCGGACGGGGGCGCCCTCAGGGGAAAGAAGCCATCCGTCCTTGTCGAGGTCGACGGTGGCAAAGCTCGCATCCATGGCGGGATGCCCGAGCCGGGCGAGGCGTCGTCGCATACGGCGGTCTCTTCCGTTCATACGGCGGTCTCCTCCGTCGTGGCGGGCAGCCGGGTGTCGAGTCCGCAGCACAGGCTGTAAGCCAGGGCGAGCGGGTTGCGGTACGTCTTGGCGAACCAGTGAACGCAGTTCTGCACCGCTTCACCGGCCCGTTGCCGTTCCACGACGTAATGTTCGAGGAACTTCAGGGCGAATTCGGCACCGAATATTTGAGGCATGCTGATGTGCGGGGCCAGGACTCCGACCGCTCCGTGTTTGACGAAGACGGAAGCGAAGCGCAGGCTGCCGTCGTTGCCCGGCGCACCGGACGAGCAGACGTTGAGCAGCACGAGCGGATGGAAGATCACCGGGGATTCCTGTGCGCTCTCGGTGAATTGCGAACGGTGGCCGTCGATATGGTCGGGATCGAGTGGTGCGGCGTCACTCAGTCGCAGGCTGTGCCAGGCATGACCGCTCTGGTACTCGTAACCTCCGTGACAGAAAAAGTACATGATGTCCTCGTCGAGGACCGGATTCTTCAAGTCCTTCAACAGCTGTGCGCGAAAGAAGCGCTCTGTGACCCGGGTCCGCTTCGCGAGGAGGTCCCCGACGTCTTTGGCTTTGGGAACTTTTGCCATCAGGCTCTTGTTCACGTTGACGCTGCTCACGTGCTCGGAACGGATTCCCTCATACCAGTAGGCCATGTCGTAGGTGTCGGGTGATGTGGTCTCGATCTGATGGCGGTGGCCCAAGAATTCTTGGAACGCGTCTTCGCAGGGCGGTTCAGCCGTCGCGGGACCGCTGGGCACGGCGAGCATCTGCCAGGGTATGGCTACGTCCGAGTCGAAGCGGATGCGGAGATACTTGTGTCGGAGCAGAGCCAGTAGCTGTTCCCGGAAGGACGCCACTCGCCCGTGACCTTCGAGGAGCCGGGTGAGAAAGCGAGCACCGTGCCAGGCCAACTCAGCGACGTTTTCGTGCACTTCTCCTTCCGGCCGCCCGCTGAGGTCGGCCAGGTGTGTGTAGGGCGTCTCCTTCACTCGTCGTCCCGCAGTGTCGGACTCGTAGTCCACGAACCGCTGCCACTCCGCGATCAGCTGGGCGCACTGCGCTGTGATGTCCGCCCGTCCCTTGGCCAGTTCCACCGTGTGCACTCCGGTACGCGGCTCCTCGAGCTTCTTGCCCCACATGATGATCGTGGACCGCTGCGCTCCGGGCGGACAGCGCAAGACGACGACGAGGTCCTTGTGTTCGCTGACGGGCGGCCCGGGAAGGCGCCGATAGCCCCGGGACGCGTTCCGTTTCGCAGTCAGTGGGATGCGGTCGTCGTCCACGGACTCATGGCTCCAGCGTGCGAGGGGTGACGGAACCGTACGCACCGGGCCCGTCGACCTCCATCGTGGCGTCCAGCTCTTGCAGTACCAGACCGTGGTGCCGGTCGTACACCGTCAGGCGCAGGTGATGGTGCCCCGGTTCGTGGGCTGTGAAGCGGAAGGTCGCCCGCTCCACGGGCGCCACCCGGTATCCGACGGCGGGTGGCGTCACCGTTGCCGCGGTGTGCGTCTGAGCGAGGAGCACGAGTTCGGCGGGCCTGCCGACGGGCAGGTGCCAGGGGTGGCCCTCGGGCACGTCAAGGGTGAAATCCAACCGCACGGGCCGTCCCACGGTGACTCCCCGCCGGTCGCGAACCGTCAGGCGAGGAGTGCATTCCGGAGACTGCGGCAGCGATCCGGTGCGAGCCGCAGGGGGTGCCGGCAAGGAAGGGGCTGAGGGCAACGGACTTGGTGCGCGACGGCGTCGGCGGCGCCGCTCGACGCAGTAGGCCCAGGCGTACATGGCACCTTGTGCCCCGAGCGTCACGATGGCGTAGGCGACGCCGATGACAACACCCTGCAGCACGAAGCCCCACCAGCCGTGGGCCTTCGACTTTCCCGCGAGATGGATGCCGAGCAGCGTGGCCAGTACAGCGACGAGAACGGCCGCCACCAGCCGCGAGGTGACCCGGGCCCCCAGTTTGAGCAGGGCGTCCCGCACGCGCTGACCGAACGGGCGGCGGAATCGGCTGGGCACGGCCCAGTGTCCGCTGGGTGGCGGTTCATGGCTCAGTGCCAGGCGGCGCAGTGACACTACGGCGGGATCGGCAGAGCTACGTGCTCCGGGGTGCGGTGCCAGCAGCATGCCGAGCAGGAGGGTGAGCTCACGTTCGCCGCGGACGCGGGGCGGCCGGGAGTCCGGCAACGCTCGCAGAGGGCTCGCGGCCAGAAAGCGGCGGCCCACCGCAGGGCCGTGTGCGAGCTCGTACAGCGTCATCCCCAGAGCCCAGAGGTCTCCCGCCTGAGTCGGTCGTGGCGGGATGTCGCGACTCCTGGCGAACTCGGGCGCCGTATAGGGAGATCCTGGGCGCCAGGGGCGTACCCATGGGCCGCCGTCGCCGAGCGGATCGGTCGTCAGACCGTATCCCGCGAGTGCCGCGGTCTGGTCCGGGCGGAAGAAGACGTTACGCGGGTCGAACTGGCCGTGGACGAGGCCGGAGCTGTGTAACTCTGCCAGGGATTCCGCCAGCTCCGCGCAGATGTGTACCGCTCCTGCGGGGCCGAGCCTGCCCTGCTGGCGTAGGAGATGATGCAAGGAGAGAGGCTGCACAGGATCCATCACGATCCACAGCGACCCCGCGTGTTCAACGACGTCGTGAACGTTCAGCAGGTGCTGCCGGTCGGCCGTCGGCAGGACACGGACCTGGCGCTTGAGCTCTCCCGGCAGGCCGAACGATTCCTTGACGGGCCGGCGGTCCCGCGCCGGGGCGGCACGAGGCCGCAGCTCCTGCACAAACACCTCGGAGGAGGTTTCCTCGTCGAAGGCCCGCCAGTACCTGGTGTTGTCGTATTCCTCCCAGACTTCATGGAGTTCGTATCGCTCCAGCAGCATGCATGTCCTCCGCCCCCCTGGTGAACGTGCCGTCTCTGTGAGATTGCCCGTTCAATGCGGCACAGAGTAGTCGCGCATCACTGTCTGTCGAGGCGCATTGCGCGAAAGAGCGATCAGGCCGCGTGGGAGAACGCGCGACTTCTGGTGTGTCTGAGCACACCGCTGACGGGAGGGATGCGGCTGACGCCCGAGGACTCGGCAGGGGCGCCGGTGACGGTGGGGCTCGGCTCCCGCAGAGGGACCCCCAGCGGGGTCCCTCCCCCCGGCCTCCCCGCGGTCACCCGGTGACCGGGGACTCCGCCGTGCAACCGCCCGTGGTCACCAGGCCCTTGGCGCTCTGCTTCTCGAGCACCTTGCCCTTGTAGGTGATCTTGCAGGCGACCTGGGCGCCTTCGGGGTCAGCCGCGACCGGCATGACCGCCGCCGGCATGATGCCGCGCAGCTTGACCGTCTTCTTCCAGGGCAGCTCGGGCTTGGACACCGACTCGATCTTCGGATCCGTGGCCTTGCCACCGCCCCCGTGGAACTCGATCGAGTCGACGTTCTTCCCCGTCACCTCGTAGGTGACTTCATATGTCTCGTCCACGGCCTTGTCGACCTGGTCGACCGCCTCGGAACACGAACTGACGCCGAGCGCGAGGCCGATGACGGCGACGGAACAGACGGCAGCGCGGATGGTGCGGTGCATTGGGATCCCCCCGGATCGTGATGGTCGAGTCCGCAGCCAACCGCAAAGGGAAAGCAAAGTCAAACTGCCCTGGGACCAATGAATTCGCAGGTCAAGGAGTGCCACAACCTCCGGTGGCGCCCACCGCTCGACAGGGTGTCCGGGCGCGGGCGGGGCTTCCGAACGCGGTGTCAATTGTTCGGTCTCCAAAGGCGCGGCATGCTGCCCGAATGCCCCTGAAGACGATCCCTCCGCTCTCCCGGCGCGGCCTGCTGCGTGCGCTCGGTTCCGGTGCGGTGCTCGGCGGACTGGCCGGGTGCGGTGTGCCGGCCGCTTATGTGCCGCCGGGTGACCGGGCCGCTGCCGATCTGTCCGCCTCCGATCGGCGGCTGATCTGGGCGAACTGGCCGCTGTACATCGACACGGACGACGAGAGCCAGGCGCGGCGACCGACCCTGGAGGGCTTCGAGAGGCGCACGGGGGTGTCGGTGGACTACGTCGAGGAGATCAACGACAACGACGAGTTCTTCGGCAAGATCAGCCCCGCGCTGATGAACCATCAGTCCACCGGCCGCGATCTGATCGTCATCAGTGACTGGATGTGCGCGCGGTTCGTACGGCTGGGCTGGGTGCAGGAGATGGACCGGGCGCGGCAGCCCAACGTGACCAGGTACCTGGACCCGCAGTTGCGTTCGCCGGCCTTCGATCCCGGACGCAGGTTCACGGTGCCGTGGCAGTCCGGGATCACCGGGATCGCGTACAACCGGCGCAGGACCGGCCGGGAGATACGGCAGGTCTCCGATCTGTGGGCGAGCGACCTGAAGGGCCGGGTCACGCTGCTGTCCGGTCTGGACGAGGCGTTCGCGCTGCTGATGCAGGACAACGGCGTCGACATCACCCGGTGGACGGCCGACGACTTCCACACGGTCTGCGATCAGGTGGAGAAGCAGGTGAGCCGGGGACAGATCCGCCGCTTCACCGGCAACGACTACATCAAGGATCTGTCGAGCGGGGACGTCCTCGCCTGTCAGGCCTACTCGGGTGATGTGATCCAGCTCCGGGCGGACGACCCGGACATCGAGTTCGTCGTCCCCGAAGGAGGAGCCGAGCTGTGGGCCGAGTCGCTGATGATCCCCAACCTCGCCCGGCACAAGACGAATGCCGAGCGGCTGATCGACTACTACTACGCCCCCGAGGTCGCCGCCGAACTCGCCGCCTGGGTCAACTACGTCTGCCCGGTCCCGGCCGCCCAGGAGATCCTCGCCTCCGCCAAGGACGAGGAGACGGCCGCTCTGGCCGAGAACCCGCTGATCTTTCCTGACGCGGAGCTGCGCGGCAGGCTCGCCGTCGCGCGTGACATCACGTCGGCGGAGCGGGGGGAGTTCGGGAAGCGGTGGAACGGGATCGCAGGGCTGTAGGACTGTAGGGCTTTCCGCACGGCCCCAGGCCACAGCCGGATCACATCGTGGCCGGCCCCGAGTCGCCGGCCGACAGGGCCTGTTCGGCCCAGATGGTCTTGCCGCGGCGGGCGTGGCGGGTGCCCCACCTGCGGCTGAGCTGGGCGACCAGGAGCAGGCCGCGGCCGCCTTCGTCGTAGGTGAGGGCTCGGCGCAGGTGCGGTGCTGTGCTGCTGGTGTCGGACACCTCGCAGATCAGGTTGCGGTCCAGGATCAGGCGCAGTTCGATGGGCGGCTCGGCGTAGCGGATGGCGTTGGTGATCAGTTCGCTGACGACGAGTTCGGTGACGAACGCGTCCTCCTCCAGGTTCCACTCCTGCAACTGCCGGGTGACGCTGCGCCGGATCCGGGCGACCTCGGACGGTTCCGGGGGTACGTCCCAGGTGGCCACATGGTCCGAATCCAGGGACTTGGTCCGGGCCAGCAGCAGTGCCACGTCGTCGGCCGCGCGGTCCGGGAGCAGGGCCTGCAGCACGTCGTCGCAGGTGCTCTCCAGCGAGGATCCCGCTCGGGCCAGCGTCTTGAGCAGGTCGTCGATTCCCTGGTCGATGTCGCGCCCGCGCGCCTCGACGAGACCGTCGGTGTAGAGGGCGAGCAGGCTGCCTTCGGGCAGCTCGATCTCGGTCGACTCGAACGGCAGGCCGCCGAGCCCCAGGGGTGGCCCGGCGGGAAGGTCGAGCAGGAACGGTTCGCGGCCGGGGATGAGCAACGCCGGCGCCGGGTGGCCAGCGCGAGCCACGCAGCAGCGCCGGCTGACCGGGTCGTAGACGGCGTAGAGACAGGTGGCTCCGATGTCGGCGGCGCTGCCGGGCGCGTCAGCGTCCTCGCCCTCGGCCGACAGCCGGTCCACCAGATCGTCCAGGTGTGTCATGAGCTCGTCGGGCGGGAGGTCGACGTCCGCGAGGGTGCGCACGGTCGCGCGCAGCCGCCCCATGGAGGCCGAGGCCTGGATCCCGTGCCCTACGACGTCGCCGACGACGAGGCCCACCCGGGCGCCGGAGAGCGGGATGACGTCGAACCAGTCGCCGCCCACACCGGCCTGCGCGCTGGCCGGAAGATAGCGCGAGGCGGTCTCGACCGCGGGCTGCCGGGGATGCCCCTGCGGCAGCAGGCTGCTCTGCAGGGTCAGCGAGGTGGCGCGCTCCCGGGTGAAGCGGCGGGCGTTGTCGATGCTCAGGGCGGCCCGGGCGGTGATCTCCTGTCCCAGGAGCAGGTCGTCCTCCGTGAAGGGTTCCGGATTCCGGTGCCGGGTGAAGGTGGCAACGCCGAGCGTGATGCCGCGGGCCCGCATCGGCACCGCCAGGACCGAGTGGAAGCCGAAGCGCCGTACCCGTTCCGCGCGCTCCGGGGCCTGGTCCTCCCACTTGGCCACCCCGGCCGGCGTCACCTCATGGATCAGGGGCTGTCCCGAGGCGAGGACCTCGGCCGCCGGCGACACGTCCGGGTAGACGGCGACCGTGCCCAGCTCCACCACGGCCTCGGGGCACCCCGGAAGCACCGACTGGTTGGCCACCCGGCGCAGCATGACCGGACTGGGCAAGGTCATGGCGCGCAATTCCTGGTCGTCCTCGATGTCGGGGAGCAGGTCCACGGTGACGAAGTCCGCCAGTTGTCCGACGGCGACGTCGGCCATCTCCTGCGCGGTCTGGGTCAGGTCGAGGGTGGTGCCGATACGGACCCCGGCCTCGGCGACCAGGGCGAGGCGCTGCCGGGCCAGGTGCTCCGCGGTCATGTTGTGGGCGGACAGGAGGACGCCCTGCACCGTGCCGCCGTGGTCGTGGACCGGCGCCAGCGTCACCGACCACAGGCTCTCCCACCGGTCGCCGGACAGGTGCAGGGCGGCCCGCAGGTGCTGTCGTTCGCCGGTCTCCAGGACCCGCCTCATCAGGTGTTCGGTGCGGTCGCTCTCCGCGTCGAGGACGATCTCCGACACCCGTAGCCCGCGCATCTCGGATTCGGTCAGGCCCATCACGCGTTCCATGTCCGCGTTGGCCCGCCGCAGCCGCAGCTCCGTGTCATAGAGCGCCGTGGTGCACGGGGACTGGGTGAGGGACCATCCGTGCGGACCGTCCTCGTCGAGTTCCGTACGGGAGCAGGCGACCGCCGAGACGAGAAGCCACTCGGGGCCGCGGCCGTCGCCGGAGGGGTCCCGCTCGCGGCGGTGGGCGAGCAGGCTCACCCGGACAGGGCGGCCGTCCTTGTGGCGGAGGTCCACCGAGCCGTTCCACCGGCGCAGTCCCGCGACGGAACGCAGTGTGTCGGTGGGCGGCTCGCCGGCGAGGAGCACGGTCGCGGAACGGCCCGTGACCTCCGGCTCCTCATACCCCAGCAGCCGGCGCGCGCCTTCGCTCCACCCGGTCAGCCTGCCGTGGGCGTCCACGACCGCCCTGGCCGTCGCCGCCTCGCCGTCGGACCGCGCCGGCTCCGCGACCGGCTCGCCCCCGGTGGCTCCCGGTTGCGTCATCGCGCCATCCTGCCCAAAGCAGCACCGGACCCTGATCGCTATACACGGTATTGAGTGCAAACAAGGATAATTGAGTATTCATCCGTGGTCATCAGCTGAGCGGATCCGCGCACTCACCGCCACTGCGCCGATCATGTGACTCGGGGAAGCCCTAAGGGACTGTAAGGACTTGGCTCCCGGCGTTGAGCTGCGCTGTTCCGGCCGTCGACGCTGTGTGCTCCCGGGCCGCAGACAAGGGAGTTCCGATGGCCACACAGACCACCGCCGAGCGTGCGCGCAAGCCGCGTCGCGACGAACGCAGGGTCGTCAGCAACATCATGCGCGGATCGATCGGCAATCTGATCGAGTGGTACGACTGGTACGCGTACACCGCGTTCAGCGTCTATTTCGCGTCCGTCTTCTTCCCCTCCGGCGATCAGACCGCGCAGCTGCTGAACACCGCCGCGGTGTTCGCCGTCGGCTTCCTGATGCGGCCGATCGGCGGGTGGGTCCTGGGCCGCTACGCCGACCGCCGTGGCCGCCGAGCGGCGCTGACGCTGTCGGTGACGCTGATGGCGGCCGGTTCGCTGATCGTCGCGCTGACCCCGTCGTACGGCTCGATCGGGGTGGCCGCGCCGGTCCTCCTGGTCACCGCGCGGCTGTTGCAGGGGCTCTCGGTGGGAGGTGAGTACTCGACCTCCGCCACCTATATGTCCGAGGTGGCCACGCCAGGCCGCCGCGGCTTCTACTCCAGCTTCCAGTACGTCACCCTCATCGCCGGCCAGCTGACCGCGCTCGGCCTGCAGATCGTGCTGCAGCAGGTGCTCAGCCCCGGGCAGATGGATTCCTGGGGCTGGCGGATCGCGTTCGTCGTCGGTGCCGCGGGGGCGGTGATCGTGCTGTGGCTGCGGCGCGGCATGGACGAGTCCGAGAGCTTCGAGCGCGCCGCGTCGGAGGGCGAGAAGGAGCAGGACGGCCCGGCCCGCGGCAGCCTGCGCCTGCTGCTGTCGTACCCGCGCCAGTGCCTGGTCGTGGTGGGCCTGACCATGGGCGGCACCCTGTTCTTCTACACGTACACGACGTACCTGCAGAAGTTCATGGTCAACACCAGCGGCATCGAGAAGCCCACGGCCGCCTGGATCAACTTCTTCGCACTGCTCGTGTTCGTCCTGCTCCAGCCGGTGATGGGGCTGCTCTCCGACCGGGTGGGGCGGCGTCCGCTGCTGATCGCCTTCGGGGCGCTGGGCACCGTGGTGGTGGTGCCCTCGCTCACGCTGCTGTCGCACACCAGCGACCCCGTGTACGCGTTCCTGCTGATGGTCGGGCCGCTGGCCGTCAGCTCGCTCTACACCTCGATCAGCGCGGTGGTGAAGGCGGAGCTGTTCCCGACCTCGATCCGGGCGCTCGGTGTCGGCCTGCCGTACGCGCTGACCGTGGCCGTGTTCGGCGGCACCGCCGAGTACATCGCCCTGTGGTTCAAGAAGGCCGGACACGAGAACTGGTACTTCTACTACGTGACCGCCTGTGTCCTGATCTCGCTGCTCGTCTACATTCGGATGCGCGAGACCTCCGACGCGTCGCCGCTGGACGAGGACGTGTCCCGGTCTCGCGACTGACGAGGCGGGAGAGGAGGCGACCGTGCGGGTGCTGCTGGCCGAGGACGACGACGGTGTGGCGGGCGCGCTGACCGAGGCCCTGTACGACAACGGCCACGTGCCGGCCAGGGTCAGGCGCGGCGAGGACGTCCTCGCCCGCCACCGGCAGGCGGACCTCCTGCTGCTCGACCTCGGCCTGCCCGACCTGGACGGTCTGGAGGTGCTGCGCAAGCTGCGCGCGGTCAGCCCACTGCCGGTGGTGGTGCTGACCGCCCGGGGCGACGAACGGTCGGTGGTGCGCGGCCTGCGGCTGGGCGCCGACGACTACCTGGTCAAGCCGGTCCGGCTGGCCGAGCTGCTGGCCCGGATCGAGGCCGTCACCCGCCGCGCCACGACACCCGCCGCCCCGGCGGCGCGCACCGTCCGCGTCGCCGATGTCGAGGTCGACCTCGACGCGCGCCGCGTGACGGTCGGCGGCGCGGAGGTGCGGCTGACCACCAAGGAGTTCGAGGTCCTCGCCGCGCTGGCGGCCCGGGCAGGCACGGCGGTCAGCCGCCAGCAGCTGATGGACGAGGTGTGGGGCGACGCCTTCCTCGCCGTGTCCCGCTCGCTCGACGTGCATCTCACCCAGGTGCGGGCCAAGCTCGGCCGCCCCGAGGTGCTGACCACCATCCGCGGCTTCGGCTACCGCTTCGGCGACTGAGCCGGTTTCTCACGGCAGGCCCTGTTCATGCGCACCCGCGTCCTCACCGTGGTCCTGGCCTTCGTGGTGCTCGCCGTGGCCGGCTTCGCCGTCCCGCTGCTGGCCGTCACCTCGGCGCAGCGCACCCAGCAACTCGTCGCGGCGCGCACCGCCGACCTCGACCGTTTCGCGGCGCTGGCCGAGCAGGCCGCCGAGAGCGACGACACCGGGGCGCTGACCGCCGACGTGCGCCGCTACACCGAGCTGTACGGCGAGGCCGTCGTGGTCGTCGACGCCCGCCGCGCACCCGTGGTGCAGACGGGCGGCCTGCGCGCGGCCGACCCGGCCGTCGCCCGGCTCGTGGACGCGGCGCTGCGCAACCAGCCCGTCTCCCCCGGCGGGACGCTGCGGCCCTGGTCGCGGGCCGACCGGCTGCTCGCCCGTCCCGTGGGCACCGGCACCAGGGTGTCCGGCGCCGTGGTGCTGCGGGCCTCGGTGCGGGTCGCGGCGGACGACATCGCCCTGCGCTGGGCGCTGGTCCTGGCCGGTGCGGGGCTGTTCGCCGTGGCCTGTGTGCTGCTCGCCCGCCGGGCCACGCGGTGGGTCGTACGGCCGCTGCACCGTCTCGACCGCGCGGTCGGCACCCTGGCCGCCGGGCTGCCACCCGAGCACGCGCGGGCCGGGGGTCCACCGGAGCTGCGCCAGCTGGCCACCGGCTTCAACCGCATGGCCGACGGGGTCACCACCGCGCTGGAACAGCAGCGGCGGCTCGTCGCCGACACCTCGCACCAGCTGCGCAACCCCCTGGCCGCCCTGCGGCTGCGCATCGACTCGCTCCAGCCGCATCTGCGCACCTCCGCCACCCGCACCTACACCGGGGTGACGTCCGAACTCGAACGCATGGAGCATCTTCTCGACGACCTGCTCACCCTGGCGAACGCCGAGCACCGCGCGGGCGAACTGGCCGTCACGGACACGCGGGAGGCGTGCTGCGACGCGGCGGCGGTCGCCGCGGCCCAGGCCCGGTTGTGGCAGCCGGTGGCCGAACAGGCCGGAGTCCGGCTGGAGTTCGTCCCCGGCCCCGCCGTTCTCATGGCCTGTCCGGAGGGAGAGCTGGCCCAGGTGGCCGACATCCTCCTCGACAACGCGATCAAGTACGCCGGGAGCGGCGCCCGCGTGGAGGCACGCTGCCTCGTCGAGGGCCCGGACGCGGTGCTCGAGGTACGGGACGACGGGCCGGGCCTCGCGACCGGCGAACTCCCCCGGGCGGGCACCCGCTTCTGGCGCTCGGAACGCCACCGCGAGGTGCGCGGCAGCGGACTCGGCCTGGCGATCGCCGAGCGGCTGGTGGCCGGTCACGGCGGACACGTCGAGTTCACGGCGGCCGAACCGCACGGCCTGCGCGTCCGGGTCGTGCTCCCGAAGGGACAGACGGCATGACCGGCTCCGCCCAGTCCATTAGCCGCCGTACCGCCCTGCGCGCCGCGCTCGGCGTGGCGGGCACCGGCCTGCTCGCGGGCTCGGCGGCGGCCGACGCACGGCACTCGGACCGCGGACCGGAGGGAGAGCTGCGGATCGCGACCGGCGAGACCGACGGCTTCTACACGGCCTTCGGCCGGTTGCTCGCCGCCCAGGTCACGGCCGTCTACCCGCGGCTGTCGTGCGAGGTGGTCACCAGCGAGGGCAGCGTGGACAACGTACGGCTGCTCCAGGCCCGCCGGGCCGACGTGGCGCCGGCCCTGTCGGACATCGCGTGGGCGGCGTACGGCGGCACGGCTCCGTTCGACCGCCGCGTCCCGCTGCGGGCGATCGGCCGGGTCTACGAGAACTACGTGCAATTGGCCGTGCGCTCCGACGCCCCCATCCACACGGTGGCCGATTTGGAGGGCCGCACCGTCTCGCTGGGGGCGGGCGCGTCCGGCGGCGCCATGCTCGGTGACCGGCTGCTGCGCGTCGCGGGCCTGACCCCCGGCACCGACGTCCGGGTACGGCATCTGCTGATGCCGGAGGCGGCGCGTGCGATGCGGGCCGGAACGATCGACGCCCTGCTGGTCGCCGGGGGCGTACCGCTCCCCGTGCTCTCCTGGCTCGACCCGCACCCCGGCATCCGCCTGCTGCCCCTGACCGGCCTGCTCCCCCGGCTGCGCGCCGGCCTCGGCCCGGCGGGGTCGGGTCTGGAGGCGGTGTCGGTGCCGGCCGGGGCGTACCGGAAATCCCCCGAGGTGCCCACCATCGGCGTCGCCAACCTCCTGCTCTGCCGTCCCGACCTCCCGGCCCCCGTCGCCGCCGCCCTCACTCACGTCCTGGTCCGCCGGGCCACCCGCCTCGTCCCGGCCCCGGCGCTCGGCACGCAGTTCCTCGACGCCCGCAGCCTGATCTCCACGGGCGCCGTCCCGCTGCATCCGGGGGCGGTCGCCGCGTATCGCGAACTGCACGGCTAGCGACGCCGCCCCGGTCCCGGCCCTCGGCGGCCACGCGCGGGCTAAGATCCCGGTCATGGCCCTGACCATGAGCGACGTGGATCGGTTCGAGGCAGCCAGGCCCCGTCTGGAGGCCATCGCCTACCGGCTCCTCGGTTCCGCGAGCGAGGCCGAGGACGCCGTGCAGGAGACCTTCCTGCGCTGGCAGGCCGCGGACATCGGTCGCGTCGAGGTCCCCGAGGCCTGGCTGACGAAGGTGCTCACCAACCTGTGCCTCAACCAGCTCACCTCGGCCCGCGCGCGGCGCGAGACCTATGTGGGCCAGTGGCTTCCCGAACCGGTGCTCGCCGGGGACCCCATGCTCGGGCCTGCCGACACCGCCGAACAGCGCGAGTCGGTCTCCTACGCGGTCCTCGCCCTGCTGGAGCGCCTCTCCCCGGGCGAGCGGGCGGTGTACGTCCTGCGGGAGGCGTTCGGCTATCCGCACCGGGAGATCGCCGGGATCCTCGACATCACCGAGACCGCCGCCCAGCAGATCTTCCACCGCGCCAAGAAGCATGTCGCGGACGGCAGGGCCCGCACCGAGGTCGACGAGGCCGCTGCCCGGCGTATCGTCGACGAGTTCCTCGCGGCCGCCACCAGCGGCCGGACCGAGCCACTCGTGCGGCTGCTCACCCAGGACGCCGTCTCGGTCGGCGACGGCGGCGGGAAGGTCCCGGCCCGAGCCAAGGCGTTCGAGGGCGCTCTCGCGGTCGCGAAGTTCATGCGGGGTCTGTTCAAGCCCGGCAAGGCCAAGCGCGACCTGGTCGGCGGATCGCCCGACGTCTTCGCCACGACCGCCAACGGCGACCCGGCCCTCGTGGTGGTCCTCGACGGCCGGGTCATCGGCGTGATGTGCCTGGAGATCACCGCCGAGGGCATCGCCGCCTTCCGCAACCAGGTCAACCCCGACAAGCTCGAACGCGCGACCAGGCAGTGGGCGGCCACCGACCACGGCGACCCCCTGCTCACGGTCTTCTGACACCACCGCCCATAATGTGACGTGCTTCACACCACACTCCTGTCAGGAAACAGCGGGCCGCCCGGTTCAAGGGGCGAATCCCGCTCACGACAGGAGCCCGAAATGCAGCACCGCATCGTCGTCCTCGGAGCCGGCTACACCGGAGCCATCGCCGCCGGCCGCCTCGCCAGGCGGCTGCACCGTGAAGACGTCGCCATCACCCTCGTCAACGCCGAGCCCGACTTCGTCGAGCGGGTCCGGATGCACCAGCTCGCGGCGGGCCAGGATCTCAGGCCCCGGCCCTTCGGCGAGATGTTCGCGGGCACCGGCGTCGAACTGAAGCTCGCGAAGGTCACCGGCGTCGACGTCGACCGCAGGACCGTCGCCGTCACCGTCGCAAGCCCGAAAGGCCCAGGAGAGCCGGAGACCGAGGAACTGGAGTACGACACCCTCGTGTACGCGCTCGGCAGCGGCTGGAACGACCAGGGCGTCCCCGGCGTCGCCGAGCACGCCCACCAGGTCGCCGGCCGCCCCGGCGCACTGCGGTTGCGCGAGCGCCTGGCCCGCCTGGACGCCGGAGAGTCCGTGGTCGTCGTCGGCGGCGGGCTCACCGGCCTGGAGGCCACGACCGAGATCGCCGAGGCCCGCCCGGACCTCGACGTCGCCCTGGCCGTCCGCGGCGAACTCGGCGACTGGCTCTCACCCAAGGGCCGCAGGCATCTGCGGAAGGTCTTCGGCAAGCTCGGCATCACCGTCCACGAGAACGCCTCCGTCACCGGGGTCGAGGCCGACCGCGTCACCACCGCCGAGGGCGAGACGATCCCCGCAGTGGTCACTGTGTGGACCACCGGCTTCGCCGTCCACCCGATCGCCCGGGCCACCACCCTGGAGGTCGACGACACCGGGCAGATCCTGGTCGACGGGACCATGCGCTCGGTCTCGCACCCGGACGTGTACGCCGTCGGCGACGCGGCTCTGGCCATGGGCCCCGGCGACAAGCCGCTGCGGATGTCGTGCGCCTCCGGCACCCCCATGGCATGGCAGGCCGCCGACGCCATCGCGGCCCGCCTGACCGGCGGGAAGCTCCCGAACGTCCCGCTGCGCTACTTCAACCAGTGCATCTCGCTGGGCCGCAGGGAAGGCCTGATCCAGTACGTCACCGCCGACGACCGCGCCGTCCGGGCGGCCCTGACAGGCCGGTTCGCCGCCGTCTACAAGGAACTGGTCTGCAAGGGAGCGGCCTGGGGCGTCGCCAATCCGATGCTCGGCCTGCCGAGCCGTCGCCGCCGCGTGGTACGGCAGCCGGCCCGGGCGGACTCGCCGGTCGGGACAGCGGCCTGACGCGCACGGCAGCCCGACGGCCTCATGCCCCGAGGCCGTCGAGCAGCATGGCGAGCCCTCCCAGGAACTCCTGGTCCGCGCTGACGTTCCGCGCGTCTCGCGCCGTCTCGGTCATGTGGGGGAACTCGGCGGGCGGCAGCTCGGTGATGGCCGTCGTCCCCGGGCCGGACAGGGGCCCGAGGTGCTCCAGCTGGATCGCGCCGATGACGTAGCCGAGCAGGCCGCGCGGGGCGACGACCCGGCGGTCGCCCTCGACGCCCGCCTCGGTGAGGATGGCGGTCACGGTCTCCGACCAGCGCAGCACTCCGAGGGAGTGGTGCCGGTGGGTGATGGTCAGGGGAACGACCGCCGGATGAGCGCCCACGGTGTCGCGCAGACGCCGCGCCATGACCTCGATCCGCTCGCGCCATGACGCGTCGGGATCAGGGGGCCCGGAGTCCACGGCGTTCAGTACGAGTTCGACGACGAGCCGTTCGAGCTCCTCGCGGTCGTGGTCTTCCACTCGCCCGCCGAGGAGCTGTCGCCCCACACGACCGGTCTCCCGTTCGCGGTCGTCGCCGACCCCGCCAGGAGGCTGTACACGGAGTTCGGTGTGGAGCGGTCGCCCCGCGCCCCGCTCAGCCCGCGAGCCTGGGGACCGATCGTCCGCGCGGTCCCGCCCGCACGGCGGTCGGCTCGGCCTGCCCGCCGACTTCCTCATCGCAACCCGGCGGGCGCGTCCTCGCAGCCGGGTACGGCGAGCACGTCTACGACCGGTGGTCGGTCGACGAGCTGCTGGAACTGGCGGCCCTCGCCCCGCTCACTCCCCGTACGGATCCCGCGGCCCGCTGACCGAGGGCTGCCGGTACCCGGACGACACCGGGTTCACAGCGAGGCGTTCTCCGACGCGGTCGCCCAGGCGAAGCCGTCCGGGTCGGTGAAGGTCCCGGCGTCGCTGTCGATCGTGAGCCGGTGCGATCCGGTGCCGTCGGGGGAGACGCCGACGAGCTTGGCCAGGCCTCGGCGCTTGTAGAGCGCCAGCTTGACCGGATCCGACCCGGGGGCGAACTCGACGTACTTGCCGCCGAAGCTCTTCGCGACGGTGAGGCCGTGATCGACGTAGAAGCCCTTGCTGGCCTTCACGTCCTCGACACCGAGCAGGAGCACGATCTCGTCGATCTGCCGGGAGGCCGGGCCGGTGTTCTTCTTCGACGACGAGACCACCTGCCAGAGCGTCCCGTCGGGTGCCTGTACGACGCCCCCGTAGCCCCAGAGCGACTTGGCGGCGGGCTTCAGAATCTCGGCACCGGCGTTCACGGCCGCGTCGACGAGGGCGTCGACATCGGCCGGCTGGGACATCACGAGCGACAGCGTGAATCCGCGGAAGCCGGAGGTGGGTGCCTCCGAGGCCCGCAGGCGTACCTGTCCGCCCAGGCCGAAGGCGGTGGTGTAGAAGCGTTCGGCGGCGGTGGGGTCGGACGCCTCGAGGGTGACGGATGCGATGGAAGTCATGAGGTCGACGCTAGAGCGGCTCCGGAACCCGCGCTTCTCGAATCCTGACCGGAACGGCGACCGGGCCGGGATCCCGGCGTGCCGACGGCCCGGTCCGCGCCTAACGTGGGCCTGGCCAGCGCCGCCGCGGAGAGGAACGTCCCATGCCGGTCGCTCAGAGCCCCCTGCACGGCCGGACCGCCGTGGTGACCGGTGCCGCGCGGGGCCTCGGGGAGGCGATGGCCCGGGAGCTGTGCCGCCGGGGCGCGCGGGTGGCGCTGCTCGGCCGTGAGGAGCGGACGCTGGCCCGGGTGCGGGACAGCCTTCGGGGCGTGTCCGAGTGCTGGGAGGTCGACGTCACGGACGAGCGCGGCATGGCTCGCGCCGCCGACGGGATCCGTGAGCGGCTCGGGCCGCCCTCGGTGGTGATCGCCAACGCGGGGGTCGCCGAGGGCGGGCCGTTCGCCGAGGCCGATCTCGGGGTCTGGCGCCGGGTCGTCGAGGTGAACCTCGTCGGCAGTGCCGTCACCGCGCGGACGTTCCTGGCGGACCTCCTGGAGACGCGGGGTTACTTCCTCCAGGTCGCGTCTCTCGCTTCCATCGGGGCCGCGCCGATGATGAGCGCCTACTGCGCCTCGAAGGCCGGGGTCGAGTCGTTCGCGCACGCGCTGCAGGCCGAGGTCGCCCATCAGCACGTGGGCGTCGGCATCGCGTACATCAACTGGACGGACACGGACATGGTCCGGGACGCCGACGCGCACCCGGTGCTGCGGGAGCTGCGCGGTCACATGCCGCCGCCGGCGCGCAAGGTGTACCCCGTCCCGTATGTCGCGGGCCGGCTGGTCAACGCGGTCGAACGGCGCCGGCCGTCGGTCTACATGCCCCGCTGGCTGCGGTACACCCAGCTGGTGCGGGCGGCGATGCCCCCGGTCGTCACCCGGCTGTCGCGCCGTGAACTGCCGCGTCTCGCCGCCCGCGAGCCGTTCACGGCCACGGGGCTGCTCGGCGCCGGAGGACGGGCCGATCAGGCGGCCGGCGCCGACGCTCCGCCCGGCTGAAGCCCGCTCGGCGGCGTCGCGCATCCGTCGGCGGCGGGATGCATCCGACGGCCGCGACGCGTCCGAAGTGGTCGTGTGAGAGCGAATGCGGCCGTTCGCCCCGCCGCGACAGGCGCGGTCCCGCCGTTGCGGCCATGATCGAGGGAACGAGGCCGCGACGCCGGAGCGCACGCGTGGAGGAGCCGATCGTGGAGACGGACGGACAACGGGACGCACAGCCGCCGCACTCTCTGGTGACCGGGGCGTCCGGGTACATCGGCGGGCGTCTGGTGCCGGAACTGCTCCAGGCCGGCCACCGGGTCCGGTGCCTGGCCCGCTCCCCCGGCAAGCTTCGCGATCACCCCTGGGCGGGGCACGCCGAGACGGTCCGGGGCGATGTCACGGACGCCGATTCGGTCGCCGCCGCGATGCGCGGTGTCGACGTCGCTTACTACCTGGTGCACGCCCTGGGCACCGGTGCGGGCTTCGAGGACACCGACCGGAAGGCGGCCCGGGTCTTCGCCGAGCAGGCACGCGCCGCCGGTGTGCGGCGGATCGTGTACCTCGGCGGGCTCACCCCCCAGGGCGTTCCCGAGGAGTCCCTCTCCCCGCATCTGCGGTCCAGGGCCGAGGTGGGACGCGTCTTCCTGGACGCGCCGGTGCCGGCCACCGTGTTGCGGGCGGCGGTGGTCATCGGGTCGGGATCGGCGTCCTTCGAGATGCTGCGCTATCTGACCGAGCGGCTTCCGGTCATGGTCACACCCAGTTGGGTGCACACCCGGACGCAGCCGATCGGCGTGCGGGACGTGCTGCGGTACCTGGTCGGTTCGGCCTCGATGCCGGATGACGTCAACCGTGCGTTCGACATCGGCGGGCCGGATGTCCTCACGTACCGGGAGATGATGGACCGCTACGCCGAGGTGGCCGGGCTGCGGCGCAGGCTCATCGTGCCGGTGCCGGTGCTCACCCCGAGGCTGTCGAGCCACTGGGTCGGCCTGGTCACGCCGGTGCCCGCCGCCCTCGCCCGGCCGCTGACGGAGTCGCTGCGCCACGAGGTCGTGTGCCGCGAGCACGACATCGCCCGGCACGTGCCCGACCTCCCGGGCCGGCCGCTGCCGTTCGACGCGGCGCTGGCACTGGCGCTGCGCAAGGTGCGGGAGGCGCAGGTCGCCACCCGCTGGTCGTCCGCCGCCGTGCCCGGGGCGCCGAGCGATCCCCTGCCCACCGACCCGGACTGGGCGGGCGGCAGCCTCTACGGGGACGAGCGGCACCTCTCGGTGGACGCGTCCCGGGAGTCGCTGTGGAAGGTGATCGAGGGCATCGGCGGCGACAACGGCTGGTACTCCTTCCCGCTCGCCTGGACGGTCCGCGGCTGGCTGGACCGCTTCGTCGGCGGTGTAGGCCTGCGCCGCGGGCGACGGGACGCCGAGCGCCTGCGGGCCGGCGACTCCCTGGACTTCTGGCGGGTCGAGGAGATCGAGCCGGGCCGGCTGCTGCGACTGCGGGCGGAGATGCGCCTGCCCGGCCTCGCGTGGCTGGAGATGTACGCGGAGACGGACGACGCGGGCCGCACGCGCTACCGGCAGCGCGCCCTCTTCCATCCCCGGGGTCTGCTGGGGCACGCCTACTGGTGGTCCCTCTCCCCGTTTCACGCCGTCGTCTTCGGCGGCATGGCCCGCAACATCACCCAGGCCGCCGCCAAGGGCATGAGCGCGCGCCGGGCCGGCCCGCGACCCGGCCGCATCCGGACTGCGCGCCGTGACCGAAGAGTCAGGCACTAGAGATCCACATCGCACAGCACCCTCAGGAGAATCGCCATGACCGTCGCGGTCGTCTTGTTCACCTCGGATCTGCGGGTGCACGACCATCCCCCGCTGCGCGCCGCGCTGGCGTGGGCGGACGAGGTGGTGCCGCTCTTCGTCCGCGACCCCGGTGTCCACGCGGCGGGCTTCGACGTGCCCAACCGCAGCGCATTCCTCGCCGACTGCCTGGCCGACCTGGACGCCTCGCTGCGCCGGTGCGGCGGGCGGCTCGTCGTGCGCAAGGGCCCGGTCGTCCAGGAGGTCTGCGCGGTGGCCGCGCAGTGCGAGGCGGCGGAGGTGCACATCGCGGCGGGCGTCAGCGGCTACGCCCACCGGCGGGAGGAGCAGTTGCGGGACGCCCTGCGCGGGCAGGGCGTGGCGCTGCACGTGCACGACAGCGTGATCACGGCCGTGGCGCCCGGTGCCGTGACGCCCGCGGGCAACGACCACTTCGCCGTCTTCACCCCCTACTTCCGCCGGTGGTCGCGGGAGCGGCTGAGGGACGTCTGCCCCGCGCCGCGCGTCGTGCGCGTCCCCGACGCCGTGCAGGGCGAGCCGCTGCCCTCCCGGGACGAGCTGTCCGGCGTCTCGCCGGGCCTGCCCACCGGGGGCGAGACACCTGGGCGCGACCGGTTCGACCGGTGGGCCCGCAGCGGCCTTTCCGAGTACGAGGACCGGCACGACGACCTCGCGGGCGACGCGACCTCCAGGCTCTCGCCGTATCTGCACTTCGGTGCCCTGTCGCCGGTGGAGCTGGTCCAGCGGGCCCGCGAGCGCGGCGGGCCGGGGGCGGAGGCGTTCGTACGGCAGCTGTGCTGGCGCGACTTCCACCACCAGGTGCTGGCGGCGCGCCCCGAGGCCTCCGGTCAGGACTACCGGACGCGGCACGACCGGTGGCGGTCCGAGGACGAGGCCGCCGAGGACATCGCGGCGTGGCGGGAGGGCCGCACCGGCTATCCGGTCGTCGACGCGGCCATGCGCCAGCTGCGCCACGAGGGCTGGATGCACAACCGGGCGCGGCTGCTGGTGGCGAGTTTCCTGGTCAAGACCCTGTACGTGGACTGGCGGATCGGCGCCCGGCACTTCCTGGACCTGCTGGTGGACGGCGACATCGTCAACAACCAGCTCAACTGGCAGTGGGTCGCCGGGACCGGCACCGACACCCGCCCCCACCGCGTCCTCAACCCGGTCGTCCAGGGCAAGCGCTTCGACCCGACGGGCGGATACGTACGGCGGTGGGTGCCTGAACTGTCGGACGTGCCCGACGCCCGTATCCATGAGCCCTGGCGGCTGCCCGAAGAGGAACGGGCGCGGGTGGATTACCCGGGGCCGCTGATCGATCTCGCTGAGGGCCTGGCACGGTTCAAGCACGCGCGCGGCCGGGACTGACGGCAGGGGGCGCGGCATGCACTGGCTCTTCGGTGATCAGCTCGGTCCGCATTTCCTGCGGCCGTCGGAGGACAGCGGCCTGGCCCGTGACACGCCGCTGCTGATGATCGAGGCCCGGTCGGTGTTCCGGCGCCGGCGCTTCCACCGGGCCAAGGCGCACCTGGTGCTGTCGGCCATGCGGCACCGGGCGGCCGAACTCGGCGACCGCGTCACCTACGTACGCGCTGACACATACCGAGAAGGACTCGAAAGGGCGGCGGGCAGCGGCCCGCTGACCGTTCATCACCCGACCTCGTACGCCGCGCTGCGGCTGGTGCGCTCGCTGCCGCGGGTCACGACGGGCCCGGCGCGCGGATTCCTGGTGCCCATGGACGACTTCACCGCCTGGGCCGGCGGCCAGGGCGGCAGGAGCTTGCGTCAGGAGGACTTCTACCGCTGGGTCCGGCGCGGACACGACCTGCTGATGGACGGCGACCGGCCCGCGGGCGGCCGCTGGAACCTCGATCACGACAACCGGGAGCCGCCGCCCCGTGACGCGACCGCCCTGCCGGTCGACCGTCCCTACCGGCCGCGCGAGGACGACATCGACGAGGAGGTCCGTCACGACCTCGACCGCTGGGAGAAGGCCGGCGACGTGCGCTTCGTCGGGCGGGACGGACCACGGCTGTTCCCCGCGACCCGCGCCGAGGCCCGGGCGGCGCTGCGTCGCTTCGTCGAGCGCCGGCTCACCGCGTTCGGCCCGTACGAGGACGCCATGCTCGCCGCCGACCCCGTCATGAGCCACAGCCTGCTGTCGTCCTCGCTCAACCTGGGGCTGCTCGACCCCGCCGAGTGCGTCGAACGGGCCGAGACGGCGTGGCGCGAGGGGCGGGCGCCGTTGAACAGTGTCGAGGGCTTCGTCCGGCAGATCGCCGGCTGGCGCGAGTACGTGTGGCAGCTGTACTGGCACTTCGGCGAGGACTACCGGAACTCCAACGCGCTGCGCCACACCGCCCCGTTGCCGGACTGGTGGAGCGACCTGGACGCGGACGACGTGGAGGCGCGCTGTCTGGGCACGGTGCTGTCCCAGGTACGCGACACGGGATGGACCCACCACATCCCCCGGTTGATGATCCTCGGCAGCTACGCGCTTCAGCGGGGCTGGGATCCGGCCGCGGTCACGGACTGGTTCCACCGCTGTTTCGTCGACGGCTACGACTGGGTGATGGTGCCCAATGTCGTCGGCATGTCCCAGTACGCCGACGGCGGCCGTATGACCACCAAGCCGTACACGTCCGGCGGTGCGTATGTGAACCGGATGAGCGACCTGTGCGGCTCATGCGTCTACCGGCCCTCGGAGCGGACCGGCGCACAGGCGTGCCCCTACACCGCGGGCTACTGGGCCTTCCTCGACCGGCACCGCTCGGGACTGGGGCGCAACCACCGCATGGCACAGGCGCTCCGCGGCCTGGACCGGCTCGGCGATCTCGCCGAGGTGCGCCGCCAGGAGCGGGCCCGCGGTGACTCACCGCCCTGACACGACCGACTCCAGCACGGCGAGGGCCTCGGCCAGTCCGGGGGGATGAGGCAGCCCGGCAAGGGTCTGGCCGGCCCAGCCCGGGCCCAGGGTCAGGACGACCGGCTTCCTGCGGGCACCGCGCACCCCCCATTCCATCGCCGCCACGTGCTGAGCCAGGGGCCGGCTGGCCGTGGTGCGGGACTGGGCCCACAGGCCCACCGCGGCCGGTCCGGTCCGGCGCACCGCCGCGACGACCGACTCGACGGGCAGCGCGGCACCGAACATGCGTACCGGCAGTCCCCGTTCGGCCAGTGCGGCGGCCAGCACCTCCAGCGGCAGGGTGTGGTTCTCCCCCGGTACACAGGCGAGCACCGTGGTGATGCCCGGGCCGTCGGCGGTCACGGGTGGTGTGCTGCGCCGCAGCGCCCCGGAGATGTGCCACGACAGGAAGTGCTCCACCTCGACGTACTTCTCGCCCGAGCTCTCCCACTTGCGTCCGGCCGCCTGCAGGGTCGGCATGATCACCTCCGTCCAGGCGGTGACCAGTCCGTGGTCGGCGATCGCCGCCAGCAGAAGTTCGTCCAGAGCGGCGGCGTCGAGACGCAGGGCGGCACGGGCGATCCCCCTCGACTCATGCCGCACGTCGCCGAGTCGCATACCGCTCCCGGCCCGGCTGCGGCCGCGGGGCGGCGGAGGCGGTTGCGGGAGGGGCACGCGGGTGGCCGGGGCCGCGTCCGGCGGCGCGTCGCCGAGTGCCACGCGCGCGGCCTCGGCGGGGGGCAGACCGGTCGCCGTCAGGGCGCACATCCGCTCCAGACGGGCCACGTCCGCGGCGGTCCAGCGCCGGTGCCTGCCGTCGGTGTGCGCGTCGGGACCGATGCCGTAGCGGCGGTCCCAGGAACGGACCGTGGTGGGCGCCACCCCGAGGCGCCTCGCCACTTCTCCGGTGGTGAGCCCGCCGCTCCCCGGGTACTCGTCGTGTCGGCCGTCGCCGTCACCTCTGCTCACAGACCCCACTTTACGACGCATAAACGATGCATGTTGCCTGCGTCGTTTATGCGTCACAAGACTGGGACGCGTGCGGAAGGCCGCACCTCGCGCATGGCAGGAGGAACCAGGCCATGACCATCGACACCCGAGAAGAAACCAGGTACGAGGACGAACTGGCCCACGGATTCCGTGCCGCCGACGAGGACGCCTTCGCCGCGGTCTACCGGCGCTGGGCCCCCTTGGTCCACACCTTGGCCACCCGGTCGCTCGGCGACACGCACGAGGCCGACGACGTCACCCAGCAGGTGTTCCTCGGCGCCTGGCGCGGCCAGGCCGGCTTCCGCCCGGAGCGGGGCCCGCTGGGCGCCTGGCTCGTGGGCATCACCCGGCGCAAGATCGTCGACGCGCTGGCCGCCCGGACCAGACGGCTGGCTCTCGCCGACTCGCTCGCCCACACCGACGACACGGCCGGACCGGGCGAGTCGGCGGCGGAGGACGTGCTGGACCGGGTTCTGCTGGTGAACGAGTTGTCCTGTCTGCCGTGGCACCAGCGGTACGTGCTGTGCCTGGCCTTCTACGAGGACCTCACCCAGGCTCAGATCGCCGAACGGACCGGCATGCCCCTCGGCACGGTGAAGAGTCACGCCCGCCGCGGCCTGCAGCGGCTGCGCAGGGCGATCGAACCGGGCCAGGTCCGCTGGACGGGCGTCTAGGCGAACTGCCGAACTCACTCACGAAGGCTGCCTAAATGATACGAAAGGTGCATTCCGCGCATCCATGGCAGTCGCCCTTCACGAAACGACATCGAGACCCCGCAAGGTGCGGAGGCTCGTTCGAAGGGATCACCCCATGACTTCCCGGACCTCTCTCGCTGCCGCCGCATCGGCCGCCGCCTGTGCCCTGGCCCTGGGCGCCACCGCGCCCGCCATGGCGGGTGCCGCCTCGCAGAACGAGGCCATGGTGTCTGTCTTCCACGGCATTCCCGGGATGACCGTCGATGTCTACGCCAACGGTGACGAGCTGCTCGGCGACTTCAAGCCCGGCACGGTGACCGACCCGCAGGCCCTCAAGGCCGGCACCTACGACATAGAGATCTTCGAAGCGGGCCAGAGCCCGGACGGCACGCCCGCCCTCGAGAAGGAGATCAAGGTGCCCGAAGGCGGGAACGCCACGATCGCGGCCCACCTCACCGCCGACGGCGCACCGGAGCTGACGGCCTTCACCAACGATGTCTCGAAGGTCGACGAAGGCAAGGCACGCCTCACGGTGCGCCACGTCGCCGCCGCACCGGCCGTCGACGTCCGCGCGAACGGGCAGCCGCTCTTCACCGGCCTGGAGAACCCCAAGGAGGACACCGCCGAGGTCGCGGCGGGCACCGTGAATGCCGATGTCGTGCTTGCCGGCACGGACGACGTGGCCATCGGCCCGGCCGACCTGACCCTCAAGGACGGGACGGCCAATGTCGTCTACGCCTGGGGCAGCGCCGAGGACAAGAACCTGGCTCTGGCGACCCAGACGCTCAGCGGCACGAAGTAGGTTCGGTGGGCCGGCGGTCCAGGAGGTAGCGCAGCCGCACGTCGCGGCGGTCCGCTCCCCTGGCCGTACGGTCCGCGACGGCCGTCTCCCAGCAGGCCGCGAGGGCTTCCCGGAAGAAGCTGGAGGCTGACTCGTCGCGTGCGGCGGTCTCCACCAGGACCCGTTCCGGCTCGTGCGCGGACTCGCCGGAGCGGTCCCCGGCGTCGGCTCGCGGCCTGGTGCGGTTGGGCAGGCCGGCGGCTTGCGGCCCGGCCTGTCGCACGGACCGGGAGACCGCTGACGTGGCGGCCAGGATGATCTCGAGCTGTTCGGCGAAGTGAGGGCCGGGGAGCGGGATCTCGTAGCCCGGGTTGCGGGCGTATCCGGCGGCGACGGCGTTGGTGACGTAGGACTTGACCGCGGTGAACGTCTCGGTGTGGTCGCGGGGGGCGGTCGGGGCCAGTCGGCTGAGGATGCGCAGGACCGTGGGAATGCTGGTGTCCACCCCGAGGCCGCTGTCGGCCGGTGCGTCGTCGCCGGCCTGCTTGTGCCACAAAGCGGCCGCCTGCCTGTCGCCGAGCGCGAGGTGATGCAGGTGGAGGCAGTAGGAGGCGGCGGGTTCACCGGCCCCGGCGGCGTACTGCCACCAGAAGCGCGCGCCGTCCCGCTCGTCGGCCAGTTGCAGGACGCAGCCCAGGATCCAGGCACCGCGCGGGGAGGGCAGCTGTTCGGTGACGAAGTCGGCGAGCTGGCCGGGGGTGGCGTGGACGACGACGGCCTCGCACAGGGCCCGCAGGCTCCGGGCGGCGTTGTCGTCGGCCAGGTCGCCGCCGCCGACGTCCCACAGCGGGGTGCCGTCCGGGGCGAAGGCCGGGTAGGCGGTGTCCTCGTACGGGACGGTGTCCGACGGCACGTGGGGGTCGTGCAGCAGGAGCGAGCGGGAGAGGAGATCGTCGATGGCGGTCATGGCGGGGTGCTCACTCCCGGTGGTCATGGCGGTGGTAGGTGCCTTCCAGGGCGCCTCGGGCGTGGTGGTCGATGGACTGGGTGATGGCCGCGGACAGACCGACGACGCCGGGGACGGCGTCCGGGTGGATACCGCACAGATAGCGCAGGACGGTGACGTCGAGCTGGTTCTGGGGCAGCCGGGCGACGGCGTCGAAGAAGTCGGCGAGGCGGCCTATGCGGGCGAACCGGGCCGTCAGGTCGTCGATCCGGCTCTGGTCGACGGTCTGGAACGCCGCCGGGCGCAGATCGGGGTGTCCGGCAGGATGAAGGTGGGCGCGTAACAAGACGCGGGAGCGCAGCAGCCGCCATGCGTGGCGGGGGACGTTGGGGCCGGCGACGGCGTCGTCCCAGCCCAGCCAGAGGATGTCGCTGGCCTCCGAGACGACCCAGTGGGCGCGCCGGTCGCTCTGCAGGAAGGCGCGGGCGTAGGCGGTGTAGGGGTGGCGCATGGCCTCGGTGAAGCCCTGGTGCGCGAGCGGGGGCCGTTCCGGGGGCAGCGGCTGGACGGCGTGTATGCGGCTCTCGATCCACGCGGGGTCCTTGGCCGCCTCACGTGCCGCCGCCGTCCACAGCCGGCGCAGCGGCCAGACGGGGATGTCCAGAGCCCGGACCACGCTGTAGGTGATCTCCCAGCCGGGGTAGTAGCCCTTGCCGCGCAGCAGTTCGCTGATGCGGGCCTTGGAGTAGCCGGAGCGCCCGACGAGGTCGTCGAGCGTGAGCCCGGTGGCGAAGAGCCTGGTGCGCACCGGCTCCAGCCAGGCCCGGTGGGAGGGGCCCACCTGCTCCCCGATCGACTCCGGTTTGCGGCCGCGCCTGCTCGGCGGCTCGCCGTCGGGCTGCTCGTAGGCGGAGAACGGGCTCATCGCACCGGCTCCTCGGGCCCGGCCGCTATGGCCTTCGGGGCGGAGTCCACCGGGGTGTGGCGCGGGGACTGCGTGGCGTGGAGGGCCGCGACGATCTGCTGGACGAGCAGTCCGAGCGACGGCAGCAGCGCGGCCACGGCCGCGAGGTGCCCCAGCACGGTCATCACCGTGCTCCACGCGAAGACCGCCACCATCACGACGACGGTCAACACCTGCTTACTGGACATCGCACCTTGTCTCTCAACTCGAGGCGTCTGGAAGGCTCTTCCCCGGCGGTGCTGAGGCGCTGCGGAGGAGTTGGACGTCAGCATGGTGCGTCGACCACCGGACACTCAACGTGATCATGGAGTTACGGAACAATGCCGACCGGGCGCCCCGGTGTCCGCAGCGCGCCTCATCGGGCCATGTCGGTCACAGGCACGTGCAAAACATGGCGGATCGAACGCTTTTGAAGGCGGAAACGTACTTCTCGTCGCGACACCGGGAGCGAGGCGCACCATGGAACGCGGACGTCTCCCCGGGCGTCGGACCTTCCAGTCTGGAAGGACGAGCGGTCCCTTCGTGCTGAAGAACGACCGGAGGGGACCGCACCGCTCCCGCCCAGACCCCGTGCTGGGCGGGAGCGCCTACTCGCTAGTGCTCTGACCGCATAGGTTCGCCGGGTTGGCGTCGTGGCGGTTGGATGTCGGGTGACGTCCGATCCGACCGCTGGAGGTGCGGCGGCTGACCCTGTCCGTGTGCGCAGACTGACCGACCAGGAGGGGCAGAAGCTGCAGCAGATCGTGCGCCGGGGCAGCACCAGTTCGGTTCGCTACCGGCGCGCGATGTGATCCACCGGTTCAACGAGATCGGCCTGGCCTGTCTAAACCCTCAGTGGGCGGGAGGCCGTCCCCGCCTGCTCAGCCCTGACGATGAGGGCTTCGTCGTGCAGACGGCCACCACTCGCCCGACCAAGCTCAGCCAGCCCTTCACCCGCTGGTCCATCCGCAAACTCGCCGCCTACCCGCGGAAAGTGCAGGGCCGTGTCATCCGGATTTGCCGCGAGGCGTTACGGTGCCTGCTCGCCCGGCGCGGCGTGACCTTCCAGCGGACCAAGACGTGGAAGGAATCGCCCGATCCGGAGCGCGGCGCCCAGCTGGACCGCATCGAGGAGGTGCTGGAGCGTTTTCCGGACCGGGTCTTCGCCTTCGACGAGTTCGGGCCCCTCGGTATCCGGCCCACCGCCGGGTCATGCTGGGCCGAACAAGGCCGACCCGAGCGGCATCCCGCGACCCACCACCGCACCCACGGGGTTCGCTACTTCCACGGCTGCCACTCGATCGGCGACGACACCCTCTGGGGCGTCAACCGCCGCGAGAAGAGTGCCGCGAACACCCTGGCCGCGCTGAAATCGATCCGGGCCGCCCGCCCCGACGGCGCCCCGATCTACGTCATCCTGGACAACCTGTCCGCCCACAAAGGCGCCGACATTCGCCGCTGGGCGAAGAAGAACAAGGTCAACCTGTGCTTCACCCCGACCTACGCCTCGTGGGCGAACCCGATCGAGGCGCACTTCGGACCGCTTCGGCAGTTCACCATCGCCAACTCAAACTATCCCAACCACACGGTGCAGACCCGGGCCCTGCACGCCCACCTGCGCCGGCGCAACGCCAACGCCCGCCACCGCGACGTCCTGACCGCCGAACGCAAGGAACGCGCCCGCATCCGCAGCGAGAGAGGTACCCGCTGGGGCGGACGCCCCCTCGCCGCCGCAGCCTGAGCAACCCGGCGAACCTATGCGGTCAGAGCACTAGCCGTGCTGTCGCCGCACCATCTCGGCGATCCAGACGGGCGCGAACGGGGATGTGCAGCCGGGGGACGTCGGATAGTCCTTGAGCACCTCCAGGCGTTCGCCGATGCCGATGGCACGGGTGCGGTGCTCGGGGTGCTCGATCCCGATCTGGGCCAGGCAGTGGTTCATCGCCCACTGCAAGCGGTCCGGGGCGTCCTTCATATCCGCCTCGATGACGTCGAGCAGCCCTGCGAGGTCGAGGCTTCCGGGCTTCTTCGCCACGCGTTCGGTGGTCAGCGCCCAGCCGGCGCTCGCGACCACGGGATCCGGATCGGCGGACCAGGCCGAGCGCAGCTCTTCGGAGTGCGGGCTCTTCTTCACCACGTAGTTCACGAGCCAGTCGTGCACCTTGGGTGTGCGCGCCTCGCGCAGCATGACGTCCAGCGCGTCACGCTCGAACGCCTTCGGGCGGCAGATCAGGATCGCGAGCAGTCTCGCCACGGTGTCATCCGTCTCCCAGAGCCGGACCGCGAGTTCCTGCTGCGTCTTCAGCCGCTTCGCGAGCGCGCGCAGCTTGCCGAGGTTGACACCGTGATCGTCGCCGTGCCTCTCGTTCACCTCGCGTGCCTTCGGGTCCTCGAGCGCGGCCAGCTCGGCCATCACCTCGGCGACCGTCGTCCCGGGCTGCGTCGTCTCGGCCACCACGGCCTCCTGTCCCTCACGTTCGGCATTCACGGTACGACGGAACCCGGCTGCCGCGATGCCCGCGATCAGCCCGGGTGCCCCCAGTCCAGGCGGTCGGCCAGCCCCGCGGCGATGAAGGCGGCCTGGAGTGCGTCGCGGCCCTCGGTGAAGTGGGTCCAGCTGTCGTAGTGGACGGGGACGACACGGCGGGCACCGAGGATCCGGGTGGCTTCGGCGGCCTGGGCGCTGTCCAGCACGAGGGCGCCTCCGTCGAAGAGGCCGGCAAAGCGGGGCGCGCCCGCGAAGAGGACGGCGGTGTCCACCGGCCCGAGGCGTTCGGCGGTCTCCCTGACCGCGTCGAGGGAGGCGTTGTCACCGCTGACGTACACGGTGGGCAGTCCGTCTCCGGTCAGGACGAATCCGACGACCTGTCCGGTGATCGCCTCGGTCTCCTCGCGCGCGCCGGGGCCGTGGATGGCGGGAACGCCGGTCACGGTGACCGTGCCGCCGCCGGGGCGGTCCAGCTCGACCGACTCCCAGTCGGCCAGCCCCCTGGCCGTGCCGCCGAGGCGCTTGCCGCCACCGGGGGTGGTGAGGGTCAGCGGTATGCCGGCGAGCAGGGCCCGGCCGGCTCGGTCGAGGTTGTCGGCGTGCTCGTCGTGGGACAGCAGAACCACGTCGACGGGGCCGAGTTCGGCGGGGCTGCCGGAGGCGGGGGCGGTCTTGGTCAGGACCGGGCCGTCCGACTCCGGGTAGTCGCCGGGGGCGTCGAAGGTGGGGTCGGTCAGGAACCGCAGGCCGCCGTACTCGAAGAGAGCGGTCGGGCCGCCGAAGACGCGGACAGGGAACTGCTCACGGGTCGTCACTGAAGAAGCCACAGGGAAACACCTCACGGATGGGATCGGTTTATCCGTGAGAGACGGTAGCACGCTTCTCACGGATAGGGGCGGGCCGTACCATGAGAGCCATGGATGTGAACGTCGCCGCCGCGCCCGCCGGATTCGTCGAACCCGCCGTGCCCCCCGCGCCCGGCGAGGAGCAGTACGCGGCCCTCGCCTTCGCCAACAGCGTCATCGCGTCGCCCGGCGGCAGGTTCACCGACTTCCTCGGCACACCGGAGCAGGCGAATCAGTGGCTGGCGGACCGTGACCTCGCCCCCGTGGACGCGGGCCTCCGGGAGATGTGCACGGCACAACTGCGGTCGCTGCGCGAACAGATCAGGTCGTTGCTCGCCTCCCGCGTCGAGGCCTCGCCGGCCCTGCCCGCCGCCCTCTCCGCCGTCAATGACGCCATGACCAAGGTGCCCACCGCCTCACTGCTCCAGTGGGACGAGGACAACGGCCCCTACCGCACACCCCCGCACCCCACCACCGAGATCGTCGACCACGCCCTCGCGACCCTCGCCGCCGACGCCGCCGACCTGCTCACCGGGCCCGACGCCGAGCGGCTCACCGCTTGCGGCTCCCCGCCCTGCGGCCGCTACCTGCTGCGGCACGGCCGCCGCCACTGGTGCTCGACACGCTGCGGCGACCGCGCACGCGCGGCCCGCGCCTACGCACGCCGGACCCGGGCCGGGGGCGGGGGCGGGTCCGGGGCCGAGGATTCCGCGCCCGGGACGCACCCGCAGGGCGGGTGAGGTCCCGTCATCCGGATACGCGGTCGCTAGGGTGGGCCGCGTGGAGCTCCTACACCTGCGCTACTTCGTCGCCGTCGCCCAAGAACTGAACTTCTCCACCGCGGCCCGCAAACTGCACATGGCGGCGTCCCCGCTGAGCCGGCGGATCAAGGACCTCGAGGGCGAACTCGGGCACCGGCTGTTCGACCGCGACACGCATCGAGTGAGGCTCACTCCGGCCGGCTCGGCACTGCTGCCGATCGCGCGCGGTGTCCTGGAACAGGTCGACTCCATCCGGTGGCGTCTCGACGAGACGGCCCGGCCGCAGCGGACCACGCTGCTGCTCGGTGTCCCCAGCGGCATCCATCCGGACCTGCGCGAGCGGATGGACGCCCTCGCCGAGCGGGTCGGCGACCGGTTCGAGATCAAACGCTGGCCGGGCGGCACCGACCGGCTGGTCGACGCGGTGTGCGACGGACGGCTCGCGCTGACACTGGCCCGGCTGCCGGTCGGCGGCGACCCCGCCCTGGAACAGTTGCCGGTGATGTCGGAGCGGCTCGGCGCGGTCGTGCCCAGAGACCGCTTCCCGGGGCGGGAGTCGGTGGCGCTGGCCGAGCTGGCCGAGCTCGCCTACGCGGGCTCCCCCACGGCCGTGACCAACGCGTATTTCCGCGGACTCGACCAGCAGCTGTCCGATCTCGGCATCAAGAAGCGGATCGAACTCAGCAGCGTCACTTTCGACGGAGTTTCCGAGATAGTGGCCAGTGGACTGGCATTCTCCATTTCGATGCTGGACGCAAGAAGCCCCGTCCAGAATTACCGTCTGGACAATGTGACAGTTCTCCCCTTTTCGGATTTCAATCCGACACTGGAGACCGGTCTGTTCTGGCGCAAGGACCGCGCCGACGGCGGTGACCTGGATGAAGTAGTGACAGCAGCGCGCGAAGTATTCTCCGATCGACTTCGCGCCTGAATTCCCAGAAAACCCGACACAAAGCGGTATGACCACTGCGGTCATACCGCTTTTCGCTATTTGGTCATTCCGTTCGAGATCCACCCTTGCTAACTTAGTTTCCAGATACACACATGCGGCGAAGCTAGGAGTGAAGGTAACGATGACGGAAATCACGGACACCACCGCCGGCCCTCTGGACGGCGTGCGCGTGATCGACCTCTCGACCGTGGTGATGGGCCCGTACGCCGCCCAGATCCTCGGTGACCTGGGCGCCGACGTGATCAAGATCGAGTCGCCCGCCGACACCGTCCGCGTGGGCCACTACCGCACCACGCCGGGCATGACCCCGCTGAACCTCAACGTCAACCGCAACAAGCGGAGCGTGGCCCTCAACCTCAAGGACGAGACCGACCGGGAGCGCGCGCTCGAACTGGTCGACACCGCGGACGTGCTGATCACGAACATGCGGCCCGGCGCGCTGCACCGTCTGGGTCTGTCGTACGACGACATCGCCGCCCGCAACCCGCGGCTCGTCTACGCGCACGCGCAGGGCTTCCGGGGCGACTCGGACCGCGCCGGTCACGCCGCCTACGACGAGACCGTGCAGGCCGCGTCCGGCCTGGTCGACATCGCCGACCGCGCACTGGGCGAGCCCGTCTACCTGCCGACCATCATCGGCGACAAGGTCTCCTCCCTGACCATCGCCTACAGCGTGCTCGCGGCCCTGCTGCACCGCGACCGGACCGGCCGGGGCCAGCAGGTCGAGATCCCGATGACGGACACGCTGATCGCCTTCAACCTGGTCGAGCACCTGGCGGGCCACACCCACGTGCCCGAGAGCGGCCCCACCGGCTTCCCGCTGTCGATGCTCAAGGGCCACAAGGCGGTGCGCACCAAGGACGGCCTGGCGTGTGTCATCCCGTACAACCCGCGCAATTACCGTGACTTCTTCTCGGCCGCCGGGCGCCCGGACCTCGCCGAGGACCCGCGGGTCGGCGGGGACGCCATCGACAGCGCCGACCACGAGGACCTGGCCGAGCTGATCGGCGTGTGCGCCCCGGCGCTGACCACCGAGGAGTGGGCGGAGGTCTGCGCCAAGCACAGCATCCCGATGGCCCCGGTACTGGAGCTGGAGAACGCCCACGAGGACCCCTACGTCCGTGACGGCCACCTGCTCGACACGGCGGAGCACCCGACCGAGGGCACCGTCCGCACCATCGGCATCCCCGTGCGCTTCTCCGCGACCCCCGGCTCGATCCGCCGGCTGGCACCGGTCGCGGGCCAGGACACCGAGGACGTCCTCGCCGAACTCGACACCGCCCGCTGAGCGCCACCACCCGCTCCCCCCAACTCGCCGTCGGGGAACGGCCCGCGCTCCCCCACGGCCGTCACAGAAAGACAGAAGGACAGCCATGAGCACCCCCGAAACCCTTGTCGTACGGACCGAACGCATCGGCTCCGCCCTGCTGATCACCCTCGACCGGCCCGAGGCCCGCAACGCCGTGAACGCGGCGGTGGCCGCGCAACTGGCCGCAGCACTGGACGAGTTGGATGCCGACCCCGCGCTGCGGGCCGGTGTCCTGACCGGTGAGGGCGGGACCTTCAGCGCCGGCATGGACCTCAAGGCGGCGCTGCGCGGCGAGTCGCCCGAGGTCGAGGGCCGCGGGTTCGGCGGCCTCACCGAGTCCGAGCCGGCCAAGCCGCTGATCGCCGCCGTGGAGGGCTTCGCCATGGGCGGCGGCTTCGAACTGGCCCTGGCCTGCGACCTGATCGTCGCGGCCGAGGACGCCCGGTTCGGTCTGCCCGAGGTCAAGCGCGGGCTGATCGCGGCGGGCGGCGGTGTGATCCGGCTGCCCAAGCGCATCCCGCACCACCTGGCCATGGAACTGCTGCTGACCGGCGAGCCCGTCGACGGCCGCCGCGCGGGCGAACTGGGCCTGGCGGGCCGGGTCACCGGCAACGGCCAGGCCGTCGCCGAGGCGCTGCGGCTGGCCGAGCGGCTCGCGGAGAACGCCCCGCTCGCACTGGCCACCGTCAAGCGCGTCGTCCGCGCCGCCGACGGGGCGCCCGATGCCGAGGCCTTCGCCTTCCAGCGCGAGCAGATGAAGACCCTGATGGCCTCGGCCGACGTCCGCGAGGGCATGACGGCCTTCGCCGAGCGCCGCCCCGCGCGGTGGACGGGACGGTGAGGCACCATGCGCGCCGAGGACGTACGGCAGCACGTCACCACCCCCCTCACCAGCCCGGCGTACGCGCCGACGGTGCCGCGGTTCACCGACCGGGAGTACCTCAACGTCGTCTACCGCACCGACCCCGAGGCGCTGCGGGCGGTCGTCCCGGAGCCGCTGCGGATCGACGATCCGCTGGTCCGGTTCGAGGTCATGAAGATGGGCGACGTCAGCGGCTACGGCCCCTACACGGAGGCCGGCCAGGCGATCCCCGTCACTTTCGAGGGCGAGCGGGGCGAATACCTGCACGCCATGTACCTCGACAACTTCCCGGCGACCGCGTCCGGCCGCGAGGTCTCCGCCTACCCGAAGGTCATGGGCTCCCCGGCGCTCCACGTCGACACCGGCGCGCTCGTCGGCACCCTCGACCACGGCGGGCAGCGGGTCGCCACCGCGACCATGGGCTACAAGCACCACGAGCTGGACCGGGACGAGGCGGCGGCACAGATCAGCGTGCCGACCTTCATGCTCAAGACCGTTCCCGGCTACGACGGTCTGCCGCGTGTGCAGGAACTCGTCCGCACCCGCATCACCGACCTCACCGTCAAGGAGGCCTGGACCGGCCCCGCCCGGCTCCAGCTCTTCCAGCACGTGCTGGCCCCGCTGGCCGACCTGCCGGTGCTGGAGGTCGTCTCCGCCGGCCACATCCTCACCGACCTGACGCTCGCGGGCGTCGAGCCGGTGCACGACTACCTGAAGGGAGCCCTGTCATGACCCGCGCCTTCCGCACGGCCGCCGTGATCGGCGCCGGGACCATCGGACTGTCCTGGGCGACGCTGTTCGCCGCGCACGGCCTGACCGTCGAGGTGACCGACCCGCGGCCCGACCTCGCCGAGGCCGTCGCCGAGGCCCTGGACCGCAACGCCCCGCAGCTGGCCGCCCGCGGCCTGGACGTGACGGGCCTCGCCGACCGGGTGCACCTCGCGGCCGACGTCGCCGAGGCGGTCCGGGACGCGGACGTCGTCCAGGAGAACGGCCCCGAGCGGGTCGAGTTCAAGCGGGACCTGTTCGCCACGCTGGTCCGCGAGGCCCCCGACCACGCGCTGCTGCTCAGCTCCTCGTCGGCGATCCCGTCCAGCGCGTTCACACGCGAACTGCCGGACGAGGCCGCCGCCCGGGTCCTGATCGGCCACCCCTTCAACCCGCCGCACCTGGTCCCGCTCGTCGAGGTCGTGCCCGGGGAACGCACCGGCGAGGACGCCGTGCAGGACGCGGTGGACTTCTACACCTCGGTCGGCCGCGCCCCGGTCGTCGAGCGCAAGGAGGTCCCCGGCTTCGTCGGGAACCGGCTGCAGAACGCCCTCAGCCGCGAGGCGGTGTACCTCGTCGAGCAGGGCGTGGTGACCCCCGAGGACCTCGACAAGGTGATGACGAACTCGCTGGGCCTGCGCTGGGCCACGGTCGGGCCGTTCCTCGGCTCGCACCTGGGCGGCGGCCCCGGCGGCTACCGGCACCTCGTCGAGCACATCGGCGCGTCGATGCGGCAGATGGAGCTCGGCACCCCGTCGCAGAACAAGGAAGAACAGGAACGGCTCATCGAAGCCGTGGAAAAGGCCTACGGCTCCTCCACGTACCCGGAACTCACCGAGACGCGCGACCGCAGGCAACTCGCCGTGCTGTCCGCCCTGGACGGCGCCGACAAGGAGGAGAACTGAGATGACCACCTTCATGGAACCGCTCGACGACCAGCTGACCGCCGACTTCTACGGCTACGAGGCCCTGCTGCCGGACGAGGAGCGCAAGATCCTCCGCAAGGCCCGCGCCCTCATGCGGGACGAGGTCAAGCCGCTGGTGAACGAGAACTGGGCCCGGGGCGAGTTCCCCACGGAGCTCATCTCCCTGTTCCGTGACAGCGGCCTGGCCGGACTCCCCTACGAGGGCTACGGCGAACACCGCCCGGCCGTGAGCAACCTCCTGAGCGGCATGCTCGCCCTGGAGATGACCCGCACCGACGCCTCGGTGTCCACCTTCTTCGGCGTCCACAACGGCCTGGCGATGTACTCCGTCCACTCGGGCGGCGACCAGGAGCAGCGGGACCGCTGGCTCCCGGAGATGGCCGCGATGGACAAGATCGGCGCGTTCGCCATGACGGAACCGCTCGGCGGCTCCGACGTAGCGGGCGGCATGCGCACCACCGCCCGGCGCGAGGGCGACAGCTGGGTGCTGAACGGCGCCAAGAAGTGGATCGGCAACGCGACCTTCGCCGACTACGTCGTGGTCTGGGCCCGCGATGTCGACGACAACCACGTCAAGGGCTTCGTCGTCGAGAAGGGCACGCCCGGCTTCGAGCCGGTGAAGATCGAGGGCAAGATCGCCTTCCGGATCGTGGAGAACGCCGAGATCACGCTGACCGAGGTCCGGGTGCCGGAGGCGAACCGCCTGCGGAACATCAACTCCTTCCGGGACGTCGCCGAGATCCTGCGCGCCACCCGCAGCGGAGTGGCCTGGCAGGCGCTGGGTGTGATGGTCGGCGCCTACGAACTCGCCCTGGACTACGCCCGGGAGCGCCGCCAGTTCGGCCGCCCGATCGGCGGTTTCCAGCTGGTGCAGGACCTGCTGGTCAAGAGCCTGGGCAACATCACGGCGTCCTGGGGCATGCTGGTGCAGCTCGCCCGGCTGCAGGACGCGGGTATCTTCCGTGACGAACACTCCGCGCTGGCCAAGGCGTTCGTCACCTCCCGGATGCGGGAGGTCGTCGCCTGGAGCAGGGAGATCTTCGGCGGCAACGGAATCCTGCTGGAGCACGACATCGCCCGGTTCTTCGCCGACGCCGAGGCCATCTACTCCTTCGAGGGCACCCGCGAGATGAACACCCTGATCGTCGGCAAGTCGATCACGGGCCAGAGCGCCTTCGTGTGAGGCACATCGGATGGGGAAACCCCAGCTCCTTCGAGCTGGGGTTTTCTCATGGCGCCACCTTGACGCCATCATGCCGCCATGGACCTCACGCCCTATGTCGACACACGCCGCCGGGAACTCGCGGTGGCTGCCGAAGCCGGTGGGGAGGACGCCCGCGAACTGGCCGAGCGGCTGACCGCTCCGCTGGAGTCGGCGGCCCGCCTGACCCTGCTGATCGTGCTGTCCGCCGCCATGGACGAGGTCACACGCGAACTCGCCCCCGGCTCGGTCGACGTACGGCTGCGCGGGCTCGACCCCGCCTTCGTCGTGACACCGCCGCCGGCCGGCGGCGCTTTCGAGGAGCCGGACCCGCGCCCGGAGCCACCGAGGGCACCGGCCCCCGTGCCCGCCGACGCCGACGACGGCACCACCGCGCGGATCAATCTGCGCCTGCCCGCCCCTCTCAAGGGGCGCGCCGAGGAGGCCGCCGCACGCGAGGGCCTGTCGGTCAACGCCTGGCTGGTGCGCGCGGTGAACGCCGCCGTGGAGAGCGGCGGCACCCGGGCCCGCTCCGCCGAGTCGACCCGCGGCGGCGGCAACCGCTACACCGGCTGGGTGCGCTGACGCCCGGAAGTTGCCCCCGGGCGCACCCCTGCTGTCCCCTCCGTGCACGGGCGGCCCGGAACCCCTCCGGCACTGGTCCGGCGTGCCTAGCGTGACGAGCGAACCGGCCGAGATCCGAGCCGGAGTCACGCTTCCCGGAGGACACCGACCATGGTCAGCATCACCGACGTCACCGCCGCCCCCAGCCCCGACCTGCTCACCCCGGACAACTGCGCGGTGCTGTTCGTCGACCACCAGCCGCAGATGTTCTTCGGCACCGGCAGCGGCGACCGCACCGCCATCATCAACGCGACCGTCGGTCTGGCCAGGGCCGCCCGGACCTTCGACGTGCCGGTCGTGCTGAGCACCGTGGCCGCCGAGTCGTTCTCCGGCCCGCTCCTGCCGCAGCTGGCGGAGGTCTTCCCCGGGCAGAAGCCCGTGGACCGCACCTCCATGAACGCCTGGGAGGACGTGGCGTTCGTCGAGGCGGTCAAGGCCACCGGGCGGCGGAAGCTCGTCATCGCCGGTCTGTGGACCGAGGTCTGCGTCGTCCTGCCCGCGCTCTCCGCGCTCGCCCAGGGCTACGAGGTCTACGTGGTCACCGACGCGTCCGGGGGCGTCACCCCGCAGGCCCACGACCACGCGGTGCAGCGCGTGGTCCAGGCCGGGGCCGTCCCGGTCACCTGGGTGCAGGTGCTCCTGGAGCTGCAGCGTGACTGGGCCCGCACCGAGACGTACGGCGCGGTGACGGAGGTGGTGAAGGAGTACGGCGGCGCCTACGGCCTCGGCATCGTCTACGCGCAGGCCGTCATCGGCGCCCACGCCGCCGGCTGATCCCGCCGGGGCGGCGGGCACGGTCCGCTGCCCCGCCGCCGCGGGTGCCGCTCCCGGCCGGGCCGGGGGTACCGGCCGCCGCGCGTATCATCGCGCGGTGGACACCGGGGTGGGGATCGCGGCGCCGTTCGGACGGCTGCTGCGCGAGTTGCGGCAGAGCCGTCGGCTGACGATCGAGGAGCTGGCCGAGGCCTCCGGGGTCTCGGGGCGCGCCATCGGCGACATGGAGCGGGGCAAGAGCCGGCGTCCGCACCGTGGCACCGTCACCGCGCTCGCCCAGGGCCTGGAACTGGACGAGGCGGCGCACGCGGAACTCCTGGGCGCCGCCCGCGCCGCCCGTCCCCGCGCGCGGACCGCCGGGTCCGGCAAGGCCTCGCCGCACACCCTGCCGAGGGGCGTGGCTGACTTCGTCGGCCGGCATGGGGAACTGGCCGTGCTGCGCGCCCTCGCGCGGGAGGCCGCCGACACCGGGCCCTCGCCGGACCCGGGGTCAAGGGTGCCGCCGACGGCCGTGGTGTCCGGCCCGCCCGGAAGCGGCAAGACGACGCTGGCGGTCCGGCTGGCCGATGAGCTGGCGCCGTCCTGCCCCGACGGGGCGTACCTGGTGGACATGCGGGGGCTGGACGAGCGGCCGCTCCCCGCGGAGCAGGCCGTGTCGGGGCTGCTGGGCTCGTGGGGCGTGGGGGACGCCGAACTGGCCCGGCTCAGCGCAGAGGAGCGGCTGGCCCGCTACCAGGAGATCACCGCCGGGCTCCGCGCGGTCCTGGTCCTGGACAACGCGGGCGGCGAGGCCCAGGTCAGACCGTTGCTGCCGCGCGAGGGGCGGCTGCTCGTGGTGGTGACGAGCCGCCGTGCCCTCGCCGGTCTGGAGGGGGTGCGGCGCGTCGAACTCGGCGGGCTGAGCCGGCAGGAGTCCGCCGCCCTGCTGCGGGCCGTCGTGGGCACCGGGCGCGTGGACGCCGAGCCGGACGCGGCGGACGTCGTGACCGAGCTGTGCGGGCATCTGCCGCTGGCCCTCAGGGTGGCCGCCAACTGGGCCGCCACCCGCACCAACTGGAGTCTGCGGCGCCTCGCGGACCGGCTCGCCGACGCGGACCGCAGGCTGGACGCGCTCAGCGCGGGCGACCTGCGGGTCAACTCCGCCTTCGCGCTCTCCTACTCCCGTCTCGCCCCCGAGGCCGCCCGGATGTTCCGGCTGCTGTCCCTCGTACCGGGAGGGGACTTCAGCGTGGCGCCGGCCGCGGTGCTCGCGGGTGTCCCGCTGCCCGACGCCGAGGACCTTCTGGAGGAACTGCTGGAGGCGGGGCTGCTGATGACGTCCCGTCAGGATCGCTACCGTCTGCACGACCTGCTCCGGCTGTACGCGGGCTCCCGTCACCGCCTGGAGGACGGGGAGGAGAGGTCGCTCGCCGCGCGGTCCCGGCTGCGGCACTGGCTGCTGGAGACCGCCGTCCTCGCGGGCCGCTGGTACGAGCCGGACTACGGCATGCCCGCGCCGGACCCCGGCCGGCTGGTCGCCCTGGACGACCGTGAGCAGGCGGCGCGCTGGATCAAGGCGGAGGGCGACGCCTGGCTGGCCGCGTTCCGCGAGGCCGCGGAGCGGGGCGAGCACGCGCGGGTCGTCGAGGTCGCGGAGGCCATGCACTGGTTCTCCGACCACTGGGTGTCCTGGGGCCACTGGACCGAGGTGTACGAGCGTGCCGCGACGGCCGGGGCCGCGCTGGACGACGCCGGTCTGGAGGCGACCCACCGCAACTACCTCGCCTGGGCGTACTGGGCCTGTGCCCGCCGGCACGACGAGGCGGTGGAGGCTGCCACGGCCGCGCTGCGGCTCGCCGGCGCTGCCGGGAACATCCTCCAGCAGGCGTGGGCCCATGCCTATCTCGGCTGGCTGCGGGACGTCGTCGGCGACATGCCGCCCGCCGCCGACCACTACCACCGCGCCCTGGAGCTGTTCACCGAGGCGGACGACGTCACCGGCTATCTGCAGGTGTCCTGCGGGGTGATCAGGGTGCTGCGCGGGGCGGGCCGGGCCCGGGCGGCGGTCGAGACCTATCAGGGCATCCTGGACGCTCTCGCGGATCCCCGTCACCACGACCGGATCCCGCCCAACGTACGGGACTTCACCCTGCTGTCCGCCGTCTACTCGGTGTCGTTCGTCCATCTCGGCCAGGGACACTGGCAGGAGGCGGCCGACGCGCTGCGCTCCATCCGCGGGCAGTTCGACGCCCGCGGCTGGCACCGGCAGGCGGGCAAGGTCCGTCTTCACCTGGGCCAGGCCCTGGCCCACCTCGGCCAGACGGCCGAGGCCGCCGCCGAGTACCGCGCCGTGCTCGCCCTCGACGACCGCGTCCCCGCGGACGTACGGGACGAGGCGCAGGCGGGACTGACCGCCCTGGCCGCGGGCCGGCCGGCACCGGCCGGCCCGCTCGAGCAGTGAGGGCCGGTGTTCTAGGTCGTGTCCGCAATGTCAGGGGAGCCAGAGTTGTAGGCAGGCGATGGTGACCAGGGCCTGGTAGTGGCGGGCGAGTTTGTCGTAGCGGGTG
>NZ_JBIBHN010000040.1:0-61371 GCF_042957035.1 Streptomyces sp. NPDC008137
TCCGCCTTGCAGCTGCACGCACCAGGCCCCGCTCACCGGCGTCGAAGAAGTGCTGCCGATTCCCTGCGCCGTGATCCAAACGACAGGCCCTAGGCCGGGCAGAGTCGGGGAGGGGGCTGTGGGGGCCTTTCGGGGCCCCACCCTTTACTTTCATTTGGGCGGAACCGTCAGCGCCTCGATATCCTCCTAACCCTTACGGGGGCGTGTGCCCCGCTGTCCTGAACCTTGCGATGGGTGCGGAGCATGATCGAAGCAGTCGGCCTGACAAAGCGCTACGGCGACAAGACCGCTGTGTACAACCTTTCCTTCCAGGTGCGGCCCGGGGCCGTCACCGGCTTCCTCGGGCCGAACGGCTCGGGCAAGTCGACGACGATGCGGATGATCCTCGGGCTCGACAACCCGACGGCCGGGCAGGTGACGATCGGGGGCTATCCGTACCGCAAGCTGCCCAACGCCGCCCGCCAGGTCGGCGCCCTGCTGGACGCCAAGGCCGTGCACGGCGGCCGGGCCGCCCGCAACCACCTGCTCTGCCTGGCCCAGCTGTCCGGCATCCCGGCCCGGCGCGTGGACGAGGTGCTCGGGGTCGTCGGTCTGCAGGAGGTGGCCAAGAAGCGGTCCAAGGGCTTCTCCCTCGGCATGGGTCAGCGGCTCGGCATCGCCGCCGCGCTGCTCGGCGACCCCCAGGTGCTGCTGTTCGACGAGCCGGTCAACGGCCTCGACCCCGAGGGCATCCTCTGGGTGCGCAACCTGATGAAGGCGCTGGCGGCGGAGGGCCGTACGGTCTTCGTCTCCTCCCATCTGATGAGCGAGATGGCGCTGACCGCCGACCACCTCATCGTCATCGGGCGCGGACAGCTGCTCGCCGACATGAGCGTCACGGACTTCATCTCCGCGAACTCCGCGGACTTCGCGCGGGTCCGCACGCCCGACACCGAGCCGCAGCAGCGCGAGAAGCTGTCGGCCGCGCTCACCGAGTCGGGCGGGCACGTACTGCCCGAGCAGGACGGCGCGCTGCGGGTGACCGGGCTGCCGCTCCCCCGCATCAGCGACATCGCGCACACCGCCGACGTACGGCTGTGGGAGCTGTCGCCGCACCAGGCCTCGCTGGAGGAGGCGTACATGCGGATGACGCAGGGCGCCGTGGACTACCGCTCGACCATCGACCAGAAGGAAGGCCTCCAGCAGCCGCTGCCGCCCGGCGCGCAGCCGCCGATGCCGGTGCCGGGGCAGGGCCAGCCGGGCTGGTACGCCCCGCCGCCGCCCCAGCAGGGCGGGCAGCCGCTCCCGATGCCGCCGCAGGGCGCGCCGGTTCAGGCTCCGGCGGGCCCGTACGGCGCACCCGGGGCTCCCGGGGCCCCCAGCGCGCCCGGGTCCGCTCCGAGCGCCCCTGGCGCCTCCGGCGCGGGAGCACCCAACCCCTACGCCCAGCCCGCGCCGCAGGCCCCCGCCGCTCCGGCCCCGTCGGCGGCCGCCCAGCCGCCCGTGCCTCCGCAGGCCCCCGCCGCCCCGCCGGCTCCCGCCCCGACCTCCGACCTGACCAAGCCCGAGGACGCCCGATGAGCAGCCCCCAGTCCCAGACGCCACAGGCCGCGCCCACCTGGCAGGCGGCGGCCCCCGGATCTGCTTACCCCGCCTCCGGCTCGGCGGCCCCCGGCTACACCTCACCGATCCCGGTCGTGCGCACGCACCTCGGGCACGCCATCGCCTCCGAGTGGACGAAGATCAGGTCGGTGCGCTCCACCATGTGGACGCTCGGCGTGTTCGTCCTGCTCGTCGTCGGCATCGGCGTGCTGACCGGCGTCGTGGTGGCGAACTCCGACCCGGCCCTGGAGGGCGAGAGCCCGCTCGGCCTGGGCTTCTTCGGGCTGCTGCTGGGCAGCATGTGCCTCATCACGCTGGGCGTGCTGACCACGGCCTCGGAGTACGGCACCGGCATGGTCCGCACCACGATGGTCGCCTGCCCGAGCCGCGGCCGGGTGCTGGCGGCGAAGGCCATCGTGTTCTTCCTGGTCGCGTTCGTGGTGACGCTGGTGTCCTCGTCCCTCGTCGCCTCCCTGCACGTCAGCATGCTGGAGGGCGACGGCGCCAAGTCCCCCACCGGCGGGGAGTGGCTGAAGGCCACGGTCGGCATCTCGGCCTACGTCGCGCTGCTGGGCCTGCTCTCGCTCGCCGTCGGCTCGATCATCCGGCACTCGGCGGGCGCCATCACCATCATGATCGGCGCCGTGCTCGCCCCGCTGGTGATCGCGCTGTTCATGTTCTCGGAGTCGCTGGTGGCCGTGCGCGACGCGCTGTTCGAGTACTCCATCCCGAACCAGCTGAGCATCTTCTACGCCAACTCCCTCAGCGAGTCCGGCCCGTCCGGCTGGGACCCGCTGTGGATCATCCTCGGCGCGACGGCCGTCGCGTTCGCCGCCGCCTTCGCGCTGCTGGAGAAGCGGGACGTCTGAGTCCCCCTGAATCTCCGGGTTTCCTCAGAATCTGGGCGAGTTACGGGACCGCCGCACCCCCGGGGTGCGGCGGTCCCGCGCGTTCCAGCAGGCCTTGTGCCAGTGCCGGCGGTCGTCGACGCCCGTGTGCTCGGACCAGGCCACCACGTGCGGCACACCGTCGGGGATCATCTGGTCGCAGCCGGGGCAGCGGTACGACTTGCCCTGCGCGCTCGCGCCGGCCACATGCCGCACGCTCCAGTTCTCACCCTGCCAGTTCTCCGAGGACTGCCAGCCGCCGTAGCGGCCGGGGCTGTCGTCCTCGGCGCTCCGGCCGGACGAACCGGCATCCTTGGGTCGGTTACGACGCGGGGACACGGGACACCTCTCGGGGATATACAGGGAGCACGAGCCGTGTCCAGCCTACGCGGCGCGGACGAGGGTACGCGTACGGCACCAATCGCCACAAGTCCCTCTCCGGGCGAGGCGGGTGCTCCCCGGCCCCCAGCGGAACGCCCCATTCTGCAGACAATCCGCAAAATACTCCGCCCGGCCGTGTCCTCGGCACGTGTCAGACGGTTATGCCCTGTGGGGGAGCTCCGTGTCGGAGCCAAGGAAGCAGGAAAGCAATGCACGTTGGAAGTTTCGTGTTGGCGGCCCAGTTCCCCGGCCAGGGCGAGGGAGAGGCGCTGCACCGCGCGGTCCGCTCGGCAGAGGTGGCCGAGGAGTCGGGGCTCGACGCGGTCTGGCTGGCCGAGCACCACTTCGTGCCGTACGGCACATGTCCGTCGGCCATCACCCTGGCGGCGTTGCTGCTGGGCCGCACCCGCCGCATCCGGGTCGGTACGGCGGTGAGCGTCCTGCCCACCGCCCACCCCGTGGCCCTCGGCGAACAGGCCGCGCTGCTGCACCACACGAGCGGCGGCCGGTTCACTCTCGGTGTCGGGCGCGGCGGCCCGTGGGTCGACCTGGAGGTGTTCGGCGCGGGCCTGGAGGCGTACGAGAAGGGGTTCCCGGAGGCCCTGGACCTCCTGGAGCGCTGGCTGCGCGAACCATCCGTGGCCGCCGAGGGGGAGCGCTTCCGCTTCCGTGAAGTCCCGGTGGTCCCCAGGCCGTCGGAGGCACTGACGGACGTCCAGGGGCCCGAGCTGGTCGTCGCCTGCACGTCCCCGGCGAGCGTGCGGCTGGCCGCCGAGCGCGGTCTGTCCATGCTGCTCGGGATGCATGTGGGGGACGAGGAGAAGGCCGAGATGGTCGCGCTGTGGCGGCAGCACGCGCGGGCGTGCGGCCGGCCCGCCGAGGAGATCCACGGCGCGTCCCATGTGTCGGCGGGCGTCTGCCAGATCGCGGACCGGCGGGTCGACGCGGCGGAGACGCTGATGAAGGCGATGCCCGGCTGGCTGAAGCAGGGCCTGGAGGCGCATGTCACGGTCGACGGGCGTACGCGCCGGATGCGCGACCCACTGGCGTACACCGAACTGCTCTGCGGGCTGCACCCGGTGGGGACGCCGCGGCTGTGCGCCGACCGGCTGGCGGCGACCAGCGAGCGGACCGGCATCTCCCGCTTCGCCCTGCTGGTCGAGGGCTCCGGGGACCTGGCGGCGACCGAGGAGAACGTCCGGCGGCTGGGGACCGAGGTACTCCCCCAACTCGTCTGAGCCCGCGATGAATTCCTGGGGGCTTGCCGCTCCGGTACAAAAGCGCACCTCCCGCGTACGGAGCGGCAAGCAAGCGGCGCCGCGTCAGCAGTCCCGGAACTCGGGCGACTGGTTCAGCACCTGGCTGCGGACCGAGGTGAAGCGGTTCAGCTTCTCGTCGACCGAGGAGTCAAGCGGGAACACCGCTACCCGGTGGCAGTTCTGGAAAGCCAGCCGCACACCGAAGTGCCGTTGCAGCGCGCCGCGTATCGCGTCACTCGCAAGCGCACGCAGCAGCTGGCCGCGTGCCCGCTCGTCCGGCGGAGGCGTCTGGTTGTCGGCGAACGCACCGCCGTCCACCTTCAGCTGGGCCACCAGGGAGCTGATCATCTCCCACGCATAGGGCAGGGAGGTCCGGACGCAGTCGACGAATTCCGCTTCGTCGACCTCGCCTCGCTCGGCCTGTTCGAGTAGGGCCGGTGAGACGTCGAGCGACATGAGTTCTCCTCTCGCACCCCCGACGAGCGGGGGTTGCCGGACAGATGAGGGAGATTCGCGATACCGGACACGCTGCGTACACACCTCGCGACCTCCCGTTCATACCGTAAGCAACCGGCGGGGGCGGCACCAGGAGAATGCGCAGATGAGACACTCTCAATGAACACACCGTGCACACAATCGGCCATTACCGAACACGCGTTTTCCAGGGCGAATCGCGTCGGCAGGCGCCCGTCGAGTAGCGTTGCCGACCATGCGTCTCGTCATTGCCCGCTGTTCCGTGGACTACGCCGGGCGGCTCACCGCCCACCTTCCCTCGGCCCCGCGCCTGATCCTGGTGAAGGCGGACGGCAGCGTCTCGATCCACGCCGACGACCGGGCCTACAAGCCCCTGAACTGGATGTCGCCGCCCTGCACGCTGAAGGAGGGCACCGGGGAGGAAGAGGGCGTCTGGACCGTCATCAACAAGGCGGGCGAGAAGCTCATCATCACGATGGAGGAAGTCCTCCACGACTCCTCGCACGAACTGGGCGTGGACCCCGGCCTGATCAAGGACGGCGTGGAAGCGCACCTTCAGGAGCTGCTCGCCGACCGTATCGAGACACTCGGCGACGGCTACACCCTGATCCGCCGCGAGTACCCGACCGCCATCGGGCCGGTGGACATCCTGTGCCGGGACGCCGACGGCAAGACCGTCGCGGTGGAGATCAAGCGGCGCGGTGAGATCGACGGCGTGGAGCAGCTGACGCGCTATCTGGAGCTGCTGAACCGCGATCCCCATCTCGCGCCGGTCCGCGGTGTCTTCGCCGCCCAGGAGATCAAGCCCCAGGCCCGCGTCCTCGCCACGGACCGGGGCATCGGCTGCCAGGTCCTCGACTACGACGCGATGCGCGGCATCGAGGACGACAAGCTGCGGCTGTTCTGACCCACTCCCCGTCCGACGAATGAGGGCCGGGTCCGCGCATGCGGACCCGGCCCTGCTGTGTGTACGGGGTGTCAGATCACCTGGTCCGAACTGCCGGGCGTGCCCGGGCCACTGCTCTGCGGCGCGCTCGCGGTGGTGCTCGTGGGGGCGCTCGGTGCCGGACCGCTGGCCGTGTCGGAGGTGGTCGGGCTGGTCGTCGGCGGGGGCGTCGTCGGCGTGGGCTCCCCGCTGTCCGTCGGCGTAGGCGTCGGCGAGGGCGTGGAGCTCGACGGCGGCTTGGTCGATGAAGACGGCGGCTTGGTCGGGGTGGTCGGGGGCTTCGACGATGTCGGCGGCTTCGAGGTCGTCGGCGGCTTGGACGTAGCCGCCGGATCACTCGGGTCCTGCGAACCGCTCGGGTCGTCCGTCGGCGTCGGATCGTCCGATGTGCCGGGCGTGCCGTCCGGACCCGGGTCCGTCGGGCGGCTGGTGGCCGCGCCGGTGTCGCCGCCGCCCTCGTTCGCCGCCGGGTCGGCGCCCAGGCTGCCGTCGCCCACGCCCTGGCTGGCCGAGGGGTTGACGCCGACCTGGTCGGAGGGCGGGTTCCGGTCCTTGTCGGAGGTGGCGCCGAGGGTCACCACCGTGCCGAGCACGGCGACGAGCAGGGCACCGGCGCCCGCGGCGACGAGGTTGCGCCGGGCCAGGCCCTTGAGTCCGCCCCGGGCCTTGTGCGAGGCCGCGGTCGAGCTGTGGTGGGTGACCACGGTCGGCGAGGAGGGCTGCTGGAGCGTCGGGAAGGCCGCCGGGACACCGCCGGCCGGGGACGCCGACTCCTCGTACCGGGCGTCGGGCACCTCCTCCCCCGCGGTCGGGCCGAGCCCGATCGGGGTGCCCGAGCGGTCGGAGACCAGGGCGAGGGCGCGACGGCCGGCGACGGTGCCGCGCTTGTCGGCCAGGGCGCCGCGCAGGCCGATGGCGGCCTCCAGTTCGGCCCGGGCCCGGTCGAGCCGGCCGCCGCACAGGGCGAGGATGCCGAGCTCGTGGTGGAAGTAGGCCTCCTCGGCGACGTCCCCGGCGAGCCGGGCGGCCTCGGCGCCGGTCCGCAGCGCGCGTTCCCAGGCGCTCCACCGCAGTCCGGCGGCGAACGCGGGGGCGGCGGTGCGGGCCAGGTGGACGGCCGCGCTCTCCTCGCCCTCGGCGGGCGGCTCGGTGACCGGCCCGAGGACGGCCAGGGCGGCGAGGAGGGCGTCGGACTCGGCGGACACCCGCTCCGGGGTGACCGAGGGGTGGCCGGCCCACCAGGAGTAGTGCTGGGCGGCGCTGCGGGCCCCGGCCTCGGTCTCGTCGGCGTATCCGGCGGCCTCCAGCTGGGCCGGCACGCCCGCGGCGAGCCGGTAGCGGGAGCCGACCGGGGAGACCAGGCCGCAGGCGGCCAGTTCGCCGAGTGCGGCGTCCGCGTGGGTGTCGCCGACCAGGGCGGGCAGATGCGCCTGGTGCGGGACCTCGCCGCCGAGGGCGACGGCGAAGCGCAGGGTGGCGCGGGCGGAGGCGCTCAGCCGGGAGGCGAGCAGCGGGGCGGGGGCGGCGGCCTCGCCGAGCGAGGGCAGCGGTACGTCGTCCCCGTCGGCGGCGTCGTACGCCTCGGCCGGGGGCGCGTCCTCGAAGACGCCGAGCTCGTCGACGGCGCTCGTCCCGGCACGCAGCCGGTCGCGCTGCCGCAGCAGGGCGCCTGCCTGGACGAAGCGCAGCGGCAGGCCCTCGGACTCGAACCAGAGGTCACCCGCCCAGTTGGACTCCTCCTCGGTGAGGGACCGGCCGACGGCGTGCTCCAGCAGGTCGAGTCCGGCCGCGCGGTCCAAACCGCCGAGGACGACCTCCTCGACCGCGGAGTCGGCGGAGGGAGCGGGCACGTCCGGGGTGGCGCCGAGCAGGAAGGCGCACTCCGGGGTCGCCGCCAGCAGCTCGTCGAGCGCGGCGCCGCCGAACTCGATGTCGTCGAGGACGACGACCGCGCCGATCTCACGGAGGTGGGTGAGCAGTTCGTCCTGGTCGGGGCGGTACAGGGGGGCGTTGAAGACGGCGCGGAAGAGCTCGTGCCGCAGGTCGCCGGAGGTGCGGCCGTAGCCGTTGAGGCGGACGACGCCGTCGGGGGCGAGGTCCGAGCAGTCCTCGGCGACGAGGTCGAGGAGGCGGGTGCGGCCCGAGCCGGCGGGTCCGGTGAGGCGGACGGAGCGGCCGCGGGCGAGCAGGCGCACCAGTCGCTCGCGTTCGTCCTGGCGGGCCAGCAGCGGCAGGGCGGGACGCGCGGGGCCGGGCGGGACGGGCGGCCGGGCCGCGCGCTCGGCCTCGGCGCGTTCGGCCGGGGTGAGCTTCACGGGCCGGTCGGGCCGTTCGGCGGGCGGGCAGGCCTCTATCTCGCTGCCGTCTACGGGGTTGACGGTCAGCAGGAAGTCGCCGGCGACGAGCCGCACCGTGCGGGCGAGCGCGGGCGCGTGCTGCGCGAAGTCGGGTGTGAGGGAGTCCCGGGGCGGGCGCTGGCGCGGCCCCTGGCCGTCGCCCTCGTGGCCGTACTCCTCGGGTCCCCGGGTGTTCGGGTCCATAAGTCAAGCCCCCCAAAAGCGGGTGTGTGCTGTGAAAGCCCTTCCCGGCCTTGCTGCACACCGCGCTGTCGCTTCTGGTCCGGGCCCGCTCGAAGGGTGGCAAGGCAGCGGGCAGCCGAACCCTAAACCTTCGCACAGTATCTACGACAGTCCGGGGTACCGCGGCGTCCGAGACGTCACGGTCTCGTGAGGATTGTGCGCGTCGCACGATTCGACGGCGTCCGTCCGGGTCCTCCCCGGTCTCCCGGTTCTCACCCGTACGTCGGAGTCACACGCGCGGGAGTGTCTCCACCCCGATGCCCCCTTCGATCGCCAGGATCCGGTGCAGGCGGGTGGCCACCAGCAGGCGCTGCATCTGCGGCGGTACACCGCGCAGCACCAGGCGCCGGCCGCAGCGGCCGGCCCGCCGGTGGGCTCCCATGATCACGCCCAGTCCGGTGGCGTCCCAGGAGTCCAGTTCGGACAGGTCGAGCACGAGGTCGCCGACTCCGTCGTCGACGGCCGAGTGCAGGACCGTTCGGGCGTCCGCCGCGCTCCGGACGTCGAGGCGGCCCCCGACGACCAGCTCGGCGTGGTCGCCCCTGATGTGCATATGCGCTCCCCGTGCGTGCGAATCGTGCTCCGCGTTCTGATGTGGGTGATGCAACCTCTGACTGTGTGGAGGCGGCAGAGGTTGCTTCCTGTAAGCGAACCGATACCGAATTCACCCGGGGGTGTGATGCCCCCGGGGCATGTGCGGTTTCAGTGCTTGTAGAAGCCCTGCCCGCTCTTGCGTCCGATGTCACCGGCGTCAACCATCCGGCGCATCAGCTCGGGAGCCGCGAACTTCTCGTCCTGGGACTCGGTGTAGATGTTGTTCGTGGCGTGCAGCAGGATGTCGACGCCCGTCAGGTCCGCCGTCGCCAGCGGTCCCATGGCGTGGCCGAAGCCCAGCTTGCAGGCGAGGTCGATGTCCTCGGCGGTCGCCACGCCCGACTCCTGCAGCTTCGCGGCCTCGACGACCAGGGCGCAGATGAGACGGGTCGTCACGAAGCCGGCCACGTCGCGGTTGACGACGATGCAGGTCTTGCCGACCGACTCGGCGAACTCCCGGGCCTTGGCGAGGGTTTCGTCGCTGGTCTTGTAGCCGCGGACCAGTTCGCACAGCTGCATCATCGGCACCGGCGAGAAGAAGTGGGCGCCGACGACCCGCTCGGGGCGCTCCGTCGCGGCCGCGATCTTGGTGATCGGGATGGCGGAGGTGTTGGAGGCGAGGATCGCCTCGTCCTTCACGAGCTTGTCGAGCGCGCGGAAGATCTCGTGCTTGATCTCGAGCTTCTCGAAGACGGCCTCGACGACGACGTCCGCGTCGGCCACGGCGTCCAGGTCGGTGGTGGCGGTGATCCGGGCGAGGGCGGCGTCGGCGTCGTGCGCCTCCAGCTTGCCCTTGGCGACGAACTTGTCGTACGAGGCCTTGATTCCGTCGGTGCCCCGCTTCAGCGCTTCGTCGGTGACGTCGCGCAATACGACGTCCCAGCCCGCCTGCGCCGAGACCTGGGCGATACCGGCTCCCATGAGGCCGGCTCCGATGACGGCGAGCTTCCCTGCCACGTTACGACTCCCTGCTGACACGGCTCTTATGTATGCCTCTCGGGCGGACACTAGCGCCCGTGAGGCGCTGTGTGACCGCTAAGTAACGCGCGTCACGTCTCACATGACGGACATCACACCGGGCAGGGTCATGGGGCGGCTCGTACGGCGTAGTTGAGCACCTTCTCGCTCAACAGCTCCTCGATGTCGTCGAGGAGGACGAGCATCTCTCGTGATACTTCGTCCGGGTTGCGCCCCTTGACCATCTCGCGGCCGACGGCGACGAAGACGGTGCCGTGGATCCAGCAGATCTGACCGGCGATCAGCCCCGGCAGCGGGTCGCCGTCACCGGCGCCGGTCTCCTCGCGGAGGGTCGCCTCCAGGTTGTCCTGGACCTCCTGCTGGATGCTCCACAGCCGGGAGCGCAGCGGCGGCGCCTCGTCGATGCAGCGCATGAAGCGGTCGTAGCCCTCGATGAGGCCCATCCGGGGCGAGACGGCCTCGGTCTCGGCGCGCAGCTCGCGCAGCACCGCCCGCGCGGCCGACTCCCCCGCGTCCCGGCCGCGCACCCAGCGGGAGAGGCGGTCGACGACGCCCTGGGAGCGGTCGAAGAAGAGGTCTTCCTTGGCCGGGAAGTAGTTGTAGACGGTGTTCACGGAGACGTCGGCCGCCTCCGCCACCTCCGCGATCGTCACCGTCACGAACCCGTGCTCCAGGAACAGTCCGGTGGCGATGTCGGAGATGCGCTGCCTGGTCTCGCGCTTCTTCCGCTCCCTGAGCCCCTCAGCCATGTCCGAATCCTAGCTTCCGTGGACCCGATGAAAACTTGGGGTCATTGCAAACTTTAAGAGGCTCTGTTTTTCTATAGCCATGAAGAACAGGGGCATGGAGCAGAGGGGCATGGAGCAGAGGGGCATGGCAATCATCAGTACGGCCGGTCTGGCCCGTACCTTCCAGACGAAGCGGGGCCCGGTCCAAGCCGTGCGCGGCATCGACCTGACCGTCCGCGAGGGCGAGATCCTCGGCTTCCTCGGCCCGAACGGCGCCGGCAAGACGACGACCCTGCGGATGCTGACGACCCTGCTGGAACCGACCGGCGGGGCCGCCACCGTCGCGGGCCACGACCTGGCGACCGACCCGGCCGGGGTGCGGCGGGCCTGCGGCTACGTCGCGCAGTCCGGCGGGGTCGACCCGCAGATCACCGTGCGGGAGGAACTGGTCACCCAGGGGCGCCTGTACCGCCTGACCAGGGCGCGGGCCGCCGAGCGCGCCGAGGAACTCGCCCGAGACCTGGGCCTCACGGAACTGCTCGACCGCAAGTGCGCCGCGCTCTCCGGCGGGCAGCGACGGCGTCTGGATATCGCGATGGCGCTCACTCACCGCCCGAAGGTGCTGTTCCTCGACGAGCCGACGACCGGTCTCGACCCCGGCAGCCGTGCCGACCTGTGGGACCTGGTGCGCCGGCTGCGCGACGAGCACGGCACGACCGTCTTCCTGACCACCCACTACCTCGACGAGGCCGACGCGCTCTCCGACCGGCTGGTCGTCGTCGACCAGGGCGTGGTGGTCGCCGAGGGCACCCCGAGCGCGCTGAAGCTCCGGTACGGCGGCTCGCTCGACGCCTCACTCCAGGACACGTTCCTCGCCATCACCGGACGCAGCGCCACCCCGGCCGACGCCGAACCCGTAGCCGTATAGGAATCCCAGAGATGATCTTCCACGACACCGCGCTCGTCTACGGGCGCTATCTCCGCCAGTCCCTGCGCTCGCGCTTCGCGCTGCTCTTCGGTGTCCTGATGCCGCTGCTGTACCTGCTGTTCTTCGGTCCCCTGCTCACGGACCTGCCGCTCGGTGAGCAGGGCAGCTCCTGGCAGGTGCTCGTCCCCGGCCTGCTGCTCCAGCTGGGCCTGTTCGGGGCGTCGTTCGCCGGCTTCTCGATCATCATCGAGAAGGGGCACGGGGTGGTCGAACGCATGCGCGTCACCCCGGTCAGCCGACTGGCCCTGCTGCTCGGCCGGGTGCTGCGGGACGCCACGGTGTTCGTCTTCCAGGCGGTGCTGCTGGTGCTGGCGGCGCTGGCGATGGGGCTGCGGGCCCCGCTGGGCGGCATTCTGATCGGCTTCGGGTTCGTCGCCCTGCTCTCGCTCTCGCTGGCCTCGCTGTCGTACGCGCTGGCCATGAAGCTGAGCACCCCGCAGAGCTTCGGCCCGGCGGTCAACGCGCTGACCATGCCGTCCATGCTGCTGTCCGGCCTGATGCTCCCGATGACCCTGGGCCCGGCCTGGCTGGACGTCCTCTCGCACCTCATGCCGTTCCGCTATCTGGTGGACGCGGTGCGGGACGCGTACGTCGGCGGCTACGCGACGGCGCCCATGCTGTACGGCGTCCTGGTGGCCGTCGGCCTCACGGCTCTGTCCGTGACAGTGGGCACACGCGTGTTCCGAACCGCCGGAGCGTAACTACGCTGGCCACATGGTCAATCTGACGCGCATCTACACCAGGACCGGCGACCAGGGCACCACCGCCCTCGGCGACATGAGCCGGGTCGCCAAGACCGACCTCAGGATCTCCGCGTACGCCGACGCCAACGAGGCGAACGCGGCGATCGGCGCGGCCATCGCCCTGGGCGGCCTGGACGAGGAGGTCGTCAAGGTCCTCACCCGTGTGCAGAACGACCTGTTCGACGTGGGCGCGGACCTGTCGACGCCGGTGGTGGAGAACCCGGAGTTCCCGCCGCTGCGGGTCGAGCAGTTCTACATCGACAAGCTCGAAGCCGACTGCGACCGCTTCAACGAGCGGCTGGAGAAGCTGCGGTCCTTCATCCTGCCGGGCGGTACGCCGGGCGCGGCCCTGCTCCACCAGGCCTGCACGGTCGTACGCCGGGCGGAGCGCTCGACGTGGGCCGCCCTGGAGGTGCACGGCGAGACGATGAACCCCCTGACGGCGACCTACCTCAACCGCGCCTCCGACCTGCTGTTCATCCTCGCGAGGACGGCGAACAAGCAGGTCGGAGACGTGTTGTGGGTGCCGGGCGGAGAGCGCTAGGTTCTCCCCCGGGCGGCATGCCAGAGGCTGTTGGCGGAGAGGACCCCGCCGACGATCATCATCACGATGCCGACCTTGGTGAGGGTGACGACGGGGACGTCCACGTCTCCGGTGAACCGCCACAGCAGCAGGCCGATCAGGAAGGTGACGACGCCTTCTGTCAGGTACTGCTTCGCCTTGGTGGTCATGACTGGATCCTTTCCTTCGAGGTGACGACGGGGGTGTCCTGCTCCCCGGCGGAGGGCTTGCGCGGCCAGACGAAGTAGCTCAGCGCGATCAGGCCGTGGATGCCGGCCGCGCGCCAGGCGCCGTAGCGCCAGTTCTCCAGGGAGGTGACGCGGCTCGGGTCGTCCACGTACCAGATGGCGGCCTGGAGCAGCACGGTCGCGACGACCGCGCCGATCAGCGTGCCCAGCCAGATCCTGGCCTCGTGGCGGGCGCGGGCCATGCCGCCCCGCGGGGGCTTCTGCGGCGGCGGGGCACCGCCCAGCCGGTGGGCCGCGTGGCCGTCGAGCCACTTCACGGTGCGGTGTCCGTGCCCGACGGTGTAGCCGATGTACAGCGCGGCCAGGCCGTGCGTCCAGTTCGGGTCGGCACCGTTCTTCAGGTCCAGCGTGGTGGCGACCAGCAGGACGACCTCCAGCAGCGGCTCGCACAGCAGCAGCGCCAGGCCGGTGCGCGGCATCTTCAGCAGGTAGCGGGCGCCGAGTCCGGCGGCCAGCAGTACCCAGAAGCCGATCTCGCAGGCGGCGATCAGTGCGACGATCACGGTTCGCTCCTCTCGGTCACCTTCAAGGCTCCCGGCCGGGGCGGCCGGAATCGTCGTCGCGACTGACGAACCCGCCGTACATCGAAAGATGCAGCCAGGGACCCTACGCGCGGATCACGCGTGTGGCGCCGGGGCCGTGTTGGATGGAGCCATGGCCGAACGACTCCCCCGCCCACGCCGCTTCGACGTCTGCATCGCGACGGGCGGTCTGCTCGGTGGACTGCTGCTGTGGGGAGTCGGGCTGGCCACCCGGCCGCACACCGAGCCGATCGTGCTGCTGCCCGGCCGCTGGCCGGTGCTGCTGCCGCTCTTCGTCATGGCCGGCTGCGAGCTGCTGCGCCGGGCCGCCCCGCGTACCGCCCTGCTGACCGGCACGGCCGCGATCGTCCTGGACGTCTTCACTCAGGGCAACCTGGTCACGATCCTGATGTACACCGACCTGATGTACGCGGCCGTCCTGTACGGCACGCCCGCCTCGGCCCGCCGCATCCCGAGGATCACCGGGCTGCTCTCGGTGATCGGGGCCGTGGTGCCGTTCGCCCTGTGGCGCGAGCCCGAGGCGCTGCTGATCGGCGTGGTCACGGGCATCGTGGCCTTCGGCCCCGCCGCCACCGGCCTGATCGTCCGCAACCACCGCGACGCCGCCGAGTCCGCCCGGCTGCGCGCCGAACAGACCGCGCTGCTCGCCGAGATGGACCGCACCCAGGCGGTGACCGCCGAACGCGCCCGGATGGCCCGCGAGCTGCACGACATGGTCGCCAACCACCTGTCGGCGATCGCCATCCACTCCACCGCCGCGCTCTCCCTCGACGACCCCAGGACCTCGCAGGAGGCGATGGTGGTCATCCGTGAGAACAGCGTCGCGGGGCTCTCGGAGATGCGGCGGCTGATCGGCATCCTGCGCGACTCCAGCGGTGACACCGAGCCGGTCGCCGCCCCCACCCTCGACGGGCTCGGCGCCCTGGTCGAGGGGGCCCGCACCAACGGCCTCGACGTCACGCTCGACGCCTCCCACGGAACGGTCCCGGCGCCCGTCGAACTCGCCGCCTACCGCATCGTGCAGGAGTCCCTCACCAACGCCCTCAAGCACGCGGGCCCCGGCCGGGTCGCCGTGTCCCTCGCCCAGCGGGACGGGCTGCTGACCGTCGCGGTGACCAGCCCCTACGGCGACCGGGACGGGCCGAGCGCCCCCGGCTCGGGCGCCGGTCTGGTCGGCATGCGGGAACGCACGGCGCTGCTGGACGGCACGTTCGAAGCCGGCCCCGAGGACTCGCCGCAGGGCAAGATCTGGGTCGTACGCGCGACCCTGCCCGTCACCGAAGGAGAACCCGAATGATCCGCGTCCTGGTCGCCGAGGACCAGTCCGCCGTCCGCGCCGGCCTGGTCCTCATCCTGCGCAGCGCGCCCGACATCGAGGTGGCCGGCGAGGCGGCGGACGGCGAGCAGGCGGTGGCGCTGGCCCGCGAGCTGCGGCCGGACCTGGTGCTGATGGACGTTCAGATGCCACGCCTGGACGGCGTGTCGGCGACCCGGCAGGTCGTCACGGAAGGGCTCGCCGACGTACTGGTGCTGACCACTTTCGACCTCGACGAGTACGTCTTCGGGGCGCTGCGGGCGGGCGCGGCCGGCTTTCTGCTGAAGAACACCGAGGCGAGGCAGCTGCTGGAGGCCGTACGGACGGTCGCGCGCGGGGAGGGGCTGATCTCCCCGGCGGTCACGCGGCGGCTGATCGCGGAGTTCGCCGCGAAGCCGACCCGGGAGCCCACGGCCGACCCGGCCGTCCTTGACCGGCTGACCCGGCGTGAGCGCGAGGTGCTGTCCTGCCTCGGCGAGGGCCTGTCCAACGCGGACATCGCGGACCGGCTCGACATGGCCGAGGCGACCGTGAAGACCCATGTCAGCAGGCTGCTGGCGAAGCTGGAGCTGCGCAGCCGGGTGCAAGCGGCGGTACTCGCACAGGAGTTGGGTGTCTGACCCGACTCGGAGTGCGGTGGTCCAGACCTATTGACCGGTGGTCCAGACCTTTCTATTCTCACCGCACCATGAGGGGCGTGAGGCTCAGTCACGCCCCGACCACCCCACAAGGGAGGCGCAGCATGCGCTTCAGACACAGAGCCGCGGCAGGGTTCGCGACCCTGTTGCTCCCGCTGGCCGGTCTCGTCGGCCTCGCGAGCCCCGCCGAGGCCGCGACATCCGCGACCGCCACCTACGCCAAGACCCAGGACTGGGGCTCCGGCTTCGAGGGCAAGTGGACGGTGAAGAACACCGGCACGACCGCCCTCAGTTCCTGGACCGTCGAGTGGGACTTCCCCTCCGGTACCTCCGTCACCTCCGCCTGGGACGCCGACGTCACCTCCTCCGGCACCCACTGGACCGCCAAGAACAAGTCCTGGAACGGCACCCTCGCCCCCGGCGCCTCCGTCTCCTTCGGCTTCAACGGAAGCGGCTCCGGCTCCCCCTCCAACTGCAAGCTCAACGGCGGAAGCTGCGACGGCGGCAGCACTCCCGGAGACACGGCTCCGTCCGCCCCCGGCACCCCCAGCGCCTCGGACATCACCAACACCTCGGTGAAACTGTCCTGGAGCGCCGCCACCGACGACAAGGGCGTCAAGAACTACGACGTCCTGCGCGACGGCACCAAGGTCGCCACCGTGACGACGACGTCGTACTCGGACACCGGCCTGACCGCCGGCACCGACTACTCCTACACCGTCCGGGCCCGCGACACCGCCGACCAGACCGGCCCGGCCAGCGGCGCCCGCGCGGTGCGCACGACCGGCGGCGGCACCGACCCGGGACCCGGCCCCGGCTCGAAGGTCAACCTCGGCTACTTCGTCGAGTGGGGCGTCTACGGCCGCAACTACCACGTCAAGAACCTGGTGTCCTCAGGCTCTGCCTCGAAGATCACCCACATCAACTACGCGTTCGGCAACGTCAAGAACGGTCAGTGCACCGTCGACGACACCTACGCCGCCTACGACAAGGCCTACACCGCCGACCAGTCCGTCAGCGGCGCCGCCGACACCTGGGACCAGCCGCTGCGCGGCAACTTCAACCAGCTCCGCCAGCTGAAGGCCAAGTACCCGCACATCAAGGTGCTGTACTCGTTCGGCGGCTGGACCTACTCGGGCGGCTTCGGCCAGGCCGCGCAGAACGCCGCCGCGTTCGCCAAGTCCTGCAAGGCCGTCGTCGAGGACCCGCGCTGGGCCGACGTCTTCGACGGCATCGACATCGACTGGGAGTACCCGAACGCCTGCGGTCTGACCTGCGACACCTCAGGACCGGCGGCCTTCAGGAACCTGATGTCCGCGCTGCGCACCGAGTTCGGCTCGAACTACCTGGTCACCGCGGCCATCACCGCCGACGGTTCCTCCGGCGGCAAGATCGACGCGGCCGACTACGGCGGCGCCGCGCAGTACCTCGACTGGTACAACGTGATGACGTACGACTACTTCGGCGCCTTCGACAAGGACGGCCCGACCGCCCCGCACTCCCCGCTCACCTCGTACCCCGGCATCCCGCAGGCCGGCTTCAACTCGGCCGACGCGATCGCCAAGCTGAAGGCGAAGGGCGTCCCGTCCGCCAAGCTGCTGCTCGGCATCGGCTTCTACGGCCGCGGCTGGACCGGCGTCACCCAGTCGGCACCGGGCGGATCGGCGACCGGTGCGGCTCCCGGTACGTATGAGGCGGGCATCGAGGACTACAAGGTCCTGAAGAACTCCTGCCCGGCCACCGGCACCATCGCGGGCACGGCGTACGCCCACTGCGGCAGCAACTGGTGGTCCTACGACACCCCGTCGACCATCGCCGGAAAGATGAGCTGGGCCAAGAACCAGGGCCTCGGCGGCGCGTTCTTCTGGGAGTTCAGCGGTGACACCGGCAACGGAGAGCTGGTGACGGCGATCGACAACGGCCTGTCGTAGAAAAGTTCGGCGAGTTACGCCACATTGACGCTCCCCCAGACTTCGTCCGGGGGGGGACCCCCACCCAGCGAGTGAACGCGGCTACGCCACGTTCACTCGCTGTCCGGGCGGGGCTGCCTCAAGCCACGCGAGGAAACCGGTCAGCGCGTCTTCGCTCATCGCGAGTTCGAGACGCGCGCCCCGGTGCAGACAGGCCAGGATCACATGGTCGGAGAGGAGCGCCAGCTCCTCCTCGCCCTCCGGGACGCGGCGGCCGGCCACCTCGATCGCGGAGCGCTCCAGGGTGCGGCGCGGGCGCGGCGAGTACGAGAAGACGCGGTACCACTCGACACGGTCGCCGTTGTACCGGGCCACCCCGTACGCCCAGCCTTTGCCGTTGGCGTCACCCTGCGCGGGGGCGTCCCAGCGCAGGCTGGCGTCGAAGGTGCCGCCCGAACGCTGGATGAGCCGGCGGCGCAGACCGAAGACGAACAGCCCCACCACCACTAGAGCCACCACGATTCCGCACACAGTCAGAGCGAGGACCATCGACACCGACCTCCTCGTCTCCTAGGTAACGGAACGGAAAAATCTCCCACATCTGCCTCAGCCGCGACCGGGTCCGGATCTCTCCGGTACCCAGCCGCGGCTGAGTGACGACTTCACACGGCGGACGGGGTCAGCGCGCCGCCGTGGCCGCACGCAGACGGACGTCCGCGCGGCGCTGGGCGTCCGCGTCGTCCTCCGCCTTCGCGCGCTCCAGCTCCTGCTCCGCGCGCTGGACATCGATCTCGTCCGACAGCTCGGCGACCTCCGCCAGGAGGGAGAGCTTGTCGTCCGCGAACGAGATGAATCCGCCGTGGACGGCGGCGACGACCGTCCCGCCGTCGCTCGTACGGATGGTCACCGGGCCCGACTCCAGCACACCGAGCAGCGGCTGGTGACCGGGCATGACGCCGATGTCGCCGGACGTGGTGCGCGCGACGACCAGGGTGGCCTGGCCGGACCAGACCTCACGGTCGGCCGCGACCAGCGCGACGTGCAGCTCAGCAGCCAAGGTGGCTCCTCGGGTCACCACCCGGCGGTAGTGCCGGGTGTTGGTTACAAGTCTAGTAGGCGTGACAGAGGGGGCGGGACGAGCCCCGCCCCCTCATGATGACTCGAGCGCTGCCCGGGTCAGGAGACGCCCAGCTCCTTGGCGTTGTTCTTCAGGTCCTCGAGACCACCGCACATGAAGAACGCCTGCTCCGGGAAGTGGTCGTACTCGCCGTCGCAGATCGCGTTGAACGCGGCGATCGACTCGTCCAGCGGCACGTCCGAACCGTCCACGCCGGTGAACTGCTTGGCGGCGTGGGTGTTCTGGGACAGGAAGCGCTCCACGCGACGGGCACGGTGGACGACGAGCTTGTCCTCCTCGCCGAGCTCGTCGATACCGAGGATCGCGATGATGTCCTGCAGGTCCTTGTACTTCTGCAGGATGTTCTTCACGCGCATCGCGGCGTTGTAGTGCTCCGCCGTGATGTACCGCGGGTCGAGGATGCGGGACGTCGAGTCCAGCGGGTCCACGGCCGGGTAGATGCCCTTCTCGGAGATCGGACGGGAGAGCACCGTCGTCGCGTCGAGGTGGGCGAAGGTGGTGGCCGGGGCCGGGTCCGTCAGGTCGTCCGCGGGGACGTAGATCGCCTGCATCGAGGTGATCGAGTGACCACGGGTCGAGGTGATGCGCTCCTGGAGGGTGCCCATCTCGTCGGCCAGGTTCGGCTGGTAGCCCACCGCGGAGGGCATACGGCCGAGCAGGGTCGACACCTCGGAACCGGCCTGGGTGAAGCGGAAGATGTTGTCGATGAAGAACAGCACGTCCTGCTTCTGGACGTCACGGAAGTACTCCGCCATCGTCAGGCCGGCCAGGGCCACGCGCAGACGGGTGCCCGGGGGCTCGTCCATCTGGCCGAAGACCAGAGCGGTCTTGTCCAGAACTCCGGACTCTTCCATCTCCGCGATGAGGTCGTTGCCCTCACGGGTGCGCTCACCGACGCCCGCGAAGACGGAGACGCCCTCGTGGAGGTTGGCGACACGCATGATCATTTCCTGGATCAGCACGGTCTTGCCGACACCGGCACCACCGAACAGACCGATCTTGCCGCCCTTGACGTACGGGGTGAGCAGGTCGACGACCTTCAGACCCGTCTCGAACATCTCGGTCTTCGACTCGAGCTGGTCGAACGCGGGGGCCTTGCGGTGGATGGACCAGCGCTCGCCCTCGTGGACCTCGTCGGTGTTCAGCACCTCACCGAGGGTGTTGAACACCTTGCCCTTGGTGAAGTCGCCGACCGGGACGGTGATGCCCGCACCGGTGTCGGTCACCGGGGCCTGGCGGACCAGACCGTCGGTGGGCTGCATGGAGATGGCGCGGACCAGGCCGTCACCCAGGTGCTGGGCGACCTCGAGGGTCAGCGTCTTCTTCTCGCCCGCCAGCGCCGGGTCGGCGACCTCGACGTGAAGGGCGTTGTAGATCTCCGGCATCGCGTCGACGGGGAACTCCACGTCGACGACCGGGCCGATGACCCGCGCGACGCGGCCCGTCGCCGTGGCCGTCTCAACAGTGGTGGTCATTTGTCAGTCACTCCCCGCGGTCGCGTCGGCCAGGGCACTGGCGCCACCGACGATCTCGCTGATTTCCTGGGTGATTTCGGCCTGGCGGGCCTGGTTGGCAAGCCGGGTGAGGTTCTCGATGAGATCACCGGCGTTGTCGGTCGCCGACTTCATCGCGCGCCGCGTGGCGGCGTGCTTCGAGGCGGCCGACTGGAGCAGCGCGTTGTAGATGCGGCTCTCGACGTAGCGCGGCAGCAGGGCGTCCAGGACGTCCTCCGCCGAGGGCTCGAAGTCGAACAGCGGGAGGATCTCGCCCTTGCTCGGCTTCGCCTCCTCCGCGACCTCGTCGAGGCTGAGCGGCAGCAGCCGCGCCTCGACGGCCGTCTGCGTCATCATCGACACGAACTCGGTGTAGACGATGTGGAGCTCGTCCACGCCGCCCTCGGCCGTCTCCGTCTCGATCGCCTCGATCAGCGGGGCCGCGACCTTCTTGGCGTCCGCGTACGAGGGGTCGTCGGTGAAGCCCGTGAACGACTCCGCGACCTTGCGCTCGCGGAAGTTGTAGTGGGCGAGACCGCGGCGGCCGACGATGTAGTTGACGACCTCCTTGCCCTCACCCTCGAGCCGCTCGGTGAGCTTCTCCGCGGCCTTGATGGCGTTGGAGTTGAAGGCGCCGGCCAGCCCGCGGTCGCTCGTGAGGAGCAGGACCGCGACGCGGGTCGGGTTCTCCGCCTCCGTCGTCAGCGGGTGCTTGGTGTTCGACCCGGTGGCGACCGCGGTGACCGCGCGGGTGAGCTCGGTCGCATACGGGGTGGAGGCCGCCACCTTGCGCTGCGCCTTGACGACGCGCGAGGCGGCGATCATCTCCATCGCCTTCGTGATCTTCTTGGTCGCGGAGACGGATCGGATGCGACGCTTGTAGACCCGGAGCTGGGCTCCCATGAGTCAGGTCCCTTCCGTCGTCACTTACCGGCAGCCGGGGTGTCCTCGCCGAGCAGCTTGCCGTCGGAGGTCTCGAACTGCTTCTTGAACTCCGCGATGCCGTCGGCGACAGCCTGCAGGGTGTCGTCGGACATCTTGCCGCCCTCGCGGATGGAGGTCATCAGACCCTGCTCCTTGCGGTGCAGGTACTCCAGCAGCTCCTTCTCGAAGCGGCGGATGTCGGCGACGGGGACGTCGTCCATCTTGCCGGTGGTGCCGGCCCAGACGGAGACGACCTGGTCCTCGGTGGCCATCGGCTGGTACTGCGGCTGCTTCAGCAGCTCGACCATGCGCTGACCACGCTCCAGCTGCGACTTGGACGCGGCGTCCAGGTCGGAACCGAAGGCGGCGAACGCCTCCAGCTCGCGGAACTGGGCGAGGTCCACACGCAGACGGCCGGAGACCTGCTTCATCGCCTTGTGCTGCGCGGAACCACCGACTCGGGAGACGGAGATACCGACGTTCAGCGCGGGGCGCTGACCGGCGTTGAACAGGTCCGACTCCAGGAAGCACTGGCCGTCGGTGATGGAGATGACGTTGGTCGGGATGAACGCCGAGACGTCGTTGGCCTTGGTCTCGACGATCGGCAGACCGGTCATCGAGCCGGCACCCATCTCGTCGGAGAGCTTGGCGCAGCGCTCCAGCAGACGGGAGTGCAGGTAGAAGACGTCACCCGGGTAGGCCTCACGGCCCGGCGGGCGGCGCAGCAGCAGCGACACGGCGCGGTAGGCGTCGGCCTGCTTCGACAGGTCGTCGAAGATGATGAGGACGTGCTTGCCCTCGTACATCCACTGCTGACCGATGGCCGAACCGGTGTACGGCGCCAGGTACTTGAAGCCGGCCGGGTCGGACGCCGGGGCGGCGACGATGGTCGTGTACTCCAGCGCGCCGGCCTCCTCCAGAGCGCCGCGCACGCCGGCGATGGTGGAGCCCTTCTGGCCGATGGCGACGTAGATGCAGCGGACCTGCTTGTTCGGGTCGCCCGAGCGCCAGTTGTCGCGCTGGTTGATGATCGTGTCGACGGCCAGGGCGGTCTTGCCGGTCTGGCGGTCACCGATGATCAGCTGACGCTGGCCGCGGCCGACGGGGGTCATCGCGTCGACGGCCTTGTAGCCGGTCTCCATCGGCTCGTGCACCGACTTGCGCTGCATGACCGTGGGGGCCTGCAGTTCGAGGGCACGGCGGCCCTCGGACTCGATCTCGCCGAGGCCGTCGATCGGGTTGCCGAGGGGGTCGACCACACGGCCGAGGTAGCCCTCGCCGACCGCAACGGAGAGAACCTCGCCGGTACGCGAGACCGGCTGCCCCTCCTCGACGCCGCTGAACTCGCCGAGGACGATGGCACCGATCTCGCGCTCCTCGAGGTTGAGGGCGAGGCCGAGGGTGCCGTCCTCGAACTTCAGCAGCTCGTTGGCCATGGCCGAGGGCAGACCCTCGACCTTCGCGATGCCGTCGCCGGCAAAGGTGACCGTACCGACCTCCTCGCGCGAGGCCGCGTCCGGCTTGTACGCCTGGACGAAGTTCTCCAGCGCGTCCCGGATCTCCTCCGGCCGGATCGTGAGCTCCGCCATCTGGGTTCCCTGCTCTCCTTGTTGGGCCCGAAGTTTCTTTGGGGGTCTGGGGGCGACCCCCAGGATTCTTCTGCACGGCCCAACCAGGGCCGTCGTAAGTACGTGGTGCTATTGAGTTGCTGCTCAGCTCGCCAGGCGGCGGCTCGCGTCCTCCAGCCGGTCCGCGAGGGAGCCGTTGATGACCTCGTCGCCGACCTGCACCCGGATTCCGCCGAGGACCTCGGGGTCCACGTCCAGGTTGAGGTGCATCCGGCGGCCGTAGATCTTCGCGAGGGCGTCGCCCAGGCGCCGCTTCTGCGGGTCACTCAGCGGCACCGCCGAGGTGACGATGGCCACCATGCGGTCCCGGCGCTCGGCAGCGAGCTTGGACAGGGACTCCAGTCCCGACTCCAGGCTACGTCCCCGCGGCGCGGTCACAAGGCGCGTCACCAGACGCTCGGTGGCCGACTGCGCCCTGCCGCCGAGCAGGCTGCGCAGCAGCTCGCCCTTGGCCGAGGTGGTGGCCTTCCGGTCGGTCAGCGCGGCACGCAGCCCGGTGCTGCCGGAGACGATCCGGCCGAACCGGAACAGCTCGTCCTCGACGTCGTCGAGCTTGCCGGCCTTCTGCGCGGCGGTGAGGTCGGCGGTGTCGGCCAGCTGCTCCAGCGCGTCCACCAGGTCGCGCGACTGCGACCAGCGGGAGCGCACCATGCCGGCGACCAGGTCGGCGGCCGGGCCGCTGACCTGGGTGCCGAGCAGACGCTGGGCCAGCTCGGCCTTCGCCTCTCCGGCCTGCGCCGGGTCGGTGAGGACCCGACGCAGCGATACCTCGCGGTGGAGCAGAGCGGTGACGGCGGCCAGCTCGTCGGCGAGCGACACCGCGTCGACGGACGTGGAGTCCGTCAGCGCGTCGAGACGCTCTCGTGCGGCTGCCAGGGCCTCGCGGCTCGCTCCGTTCATCGCCCGGCCTCGGCCTTCTCCTCGAGGTCGTCGAGGAACCGGTCGATCACGCGGCTCTGGCGGGCGTGGTCCTCGAGGGACTCGCCGACCAGCTTGCCGGCCAGGTCGGTGGCGAGCTTGCCGACGTCCTGGCGCAGCGCGGACGCGGCGGCCTTGCGGTCGGCCTCGATCTGCGAGTGGCCGGCGGCGACGATCTCCTCGCGCTGACGCTGGCCCTCGGCCCGCATCTCGGCGATGAGCGTGGCGCCCTGCTCCTGCGCCTCCTGGCGCAGACGCGCGGCCTCGTGCCGGGCCTCGGCGAGCTGTGCCTTGTACTGCTCAAGGACGCTCTGGGCCTCGACCTTCATGGTCTCGGCCTCTTCGATACCGCCTTCGATCGCCGCGCGGCGCTCCTCCAGAACCTTGTTGATGTTCGGAAGCAGCTTCTTCCAGAAGAAGAAGAACACGATGGCGAAGGCGATGGTGCCGACGAGCAGCTCGGGGCCCGGAGGAACGAGCGGGTTCTGCTCTTCCTCGGCCGCCAGCTGCACCAGGTTGGCGATCACATCAGTGCCTTTCGTCGATGCCTGTCGGTAGGGATTTTTTAGTCAATACCGAAGACGAACGGCATGACGATGCCGATGAGGGCGAGCGCCTCACAGAAGGCGAAGCCCAGGATCTGGTTGGCACGGATCAGGCCGGCGGCCTCGGGCTGGCGGGCGAGGGCCTGGGTGCCGTTGCCGAAGATGATGCCGACGCCGATGCCGGGGCCGATAGCCGAGAGGCCGTAACCGACGGAACCGATGGAACCGGAGACAGCGGCGAGGGTCTCAGTGGCAGCCATGCTGAATCTTCCTTCTCTTAACGGACCGGTGGGGGTTGGCCACCGGACGACCGGGGGTGGGGTGGGGCTCAGTGATGCTCAGCGAGAGCGCCCTGGATGTACGTGCAGGCGAGGAGTACGAAGACGTACGCCTGGACGGCCTGCACGAAAAGCTCGAAGCCGATCATGGCGATGGTCATCACGAAGGAGACACCGGCCGCCGGGATCATCCAGCTGTTCAGCAGGTACCAGGACGCGACGGTGAACATGACCAGCATCAGGTGGCCGGCGAACATGTTGGCGAAGAGTCGCACCGCGTGCGTGAACGGCCGGACGAGCAGGTTCGAGAAGAACTCGATGACCATCACGAGCGGCAGCACTCCGCCGAGCGACTTGTCGTAGCCGGTGACGTTCTTGAAGAACCCGACGAAGCCGTGCCGCTTGAAGGTCAGCGAGACCCAGGTCACGTAGACGATCACGGCCAGGACGGCCGGGAACGCGATGATCGACGACACCGGGAACTGGGCCAGCGGGATCACGGACCAGATGTTCATGATCCAGATGAAGAAGAACAGCGAGACCATCAGAGGGACGTACTTCTCGCCCTCCTTCTTTCCGAGGGTCTCGTAGACGATGCCGCGGCGGACGAAGTCGTAGCCGGCCTCACCGACCATCTGCAGCTTGCCCGGCACCACCTTGGCCTTGCCGAAGGCCGCCCAGAAGAAGCCGATGACGAGGATGGTGGTGATGATGGCGAGCAGCATCACCTTGTTGAACTCGAACCCTCCAACCGTGGCAATCGGCTTGAAGAGGAACGAGTGCAGGCCCGGTGCCGGAAAACCACACCCGTCGGACATGATCCGACAGCTCCAGTCAAAGGCGAGCTGGGTCTGGTCAGCACTCACCGCGGGCTCCTTCGGCGTGACGCATGGGTACGGCAACCTCGTTGTGTCGGCGCGGCGCGCAGCCGCGGATCGGCACTGGACTGGTGTTACGGATGTGAGGGCGGCTTTGGGGCATCGAGCCTCGCGTTCGAGCAGGCGTCAGCTCAGATGCCCGCGCCCGCGATGCCGCAGTTGGCACCGGACGATAGCAGGAGTTCGAAGTGCTCTTTATCGCGCCCCTACTCGTCACGACGACGGCCCGGTCTTCTCCGGCTTCTCACTCTTCGCGGAGTCCGGGTCGATGTAGAAGAGCTTGGCCTTCATGTGCGCACGAGCCTGCGCAGCCATCCACACGACGGTCGCGACGATGATCCCGGCGGCGAACGCCTTCGGGTTGAAGAGGGAGGTGCCCTTGAAGAGAGCGACGAAGATGAGGAGCAGCAGGAGCTGGGCCATGTAGAGCATCAGCCCCATGGCCTGGAACAACTGCGGGAGCGTTTTTGCCGTCCACTGGAGAACGAAGAGGCCGATTCCCATGAAGAGGATGGCCAGCGCCGCGCCGACGGCCGCTCCGACGGCTCCCTTGCCTCCGGCCACCACGCCGCTGACGGCGACCGCGACCGCACCGGCAGCCGCTGTGGGCACAGCGCACTGCAAGAGGTTCCGGGCGTCATTGGACGGCATGGCGGCAACTCCGCTTTCGCAGGGGGCAGGGGTGTCGTCATGGACGAGCGTAGTCCCGGGCTGAGTGGAGTCCTCACGCCAATGGACCGTCGCACTGCGGTCCTTCGGCTCTATCCGGGGGTTCTCGTGAACCGTATCACAAACTATTTGATGCAGTCTTTACCTGGGGGTGTGCGAGCAGTCACACATGAGAGTGATGCTGCGCGTCTGTGCAAGAACAGCGCCGACTTGTCTGGTATTGGGGCGCTTCGCTCCCCCATCACAACCCCACGACTTGGCAATGCTCTAGTCAGATTCTTACCTTGTCCCGGCCTTGCGCCGGTCCGCCAGACGCGAACGGGGGCCGATCGCGGTCGCCCCGTTGACACCGGAGACCCCGGCCACCCCGGACACCCCTGGCGCCACAGCCGCCGACGCCGGCGTCGAGGCCTCGGGTGAGAGCGCCGGGACGGAGGCGCGGCGCCGGTAGCGCGGCGGCACGAAGCGCTCCATCCAGCGCGGGGCGCGCGGCGTGAAGCGCGGCAGCAGAAGCAGCAGCAGACCGATCGCGCTGAGGAAGACGACGCCGAGCACGATCCACATGGACGCCGAGTTGACCGAGTAGGCGAGCGCCCCGAAGGCGATCAGCGCCGACCAGAAGTACATGATCAGCACCGCGCGGCTGTGCGAGTGGCCGATCTCCAGGAGACGGTGGTGCAGGTGGCCGCGGTCGGCGGCGAACGGCGACTGGCCGCGCCAGGTGCGCCGCACGATGGCCAGGATCAGGTCGGCTGCCGGGATCGCGATGATCGTCAACGGCATCAGCAGGGGGATGAAGACGGGAAGCATCGCGTGGGTCGTCTCCCGGTCACCGCCGAGGTTGACGTTGAGTGCCTCAACGTCCAGCTGGCCGGTGACGGACACGGCGCTCGCCGCGAGGACCAAACCGATCAGCATGGAGCCGGAGTCCCCCATGAAGATCCGGGCGGGGTGCATGTTGTGCGGCAGGAAACCGAGGCACATCCCCATGAGCACGGCGGAGAACAGGGTCGCGGGGGCCGCCGCCTCGGCGCCGTAGCCGTACCAGATCCGGTAGCTGTAGAGGAAGAACGCCGCCGCGGCGATGCACACCATGCCCGCCGCCAGGCCGTCCAGGCCGTCCACGAAGTTGACCGCGTTGATGGTGATGACCACCAGGGCCACGGTGAGCAGGTTGCCCTGCCACGGGGTGACGGACACCGTTCCGACACCGGGGATGGGGAGCCACAGGATGGTCAGGCCCTGGAGGATCATGACGCCGGCCGCGATCATCTGGCCGCCCAGCTTGATCAGAGCGCCCAGCTCGAACTTGTCGTCCAGCACACCCATCAGCCAGATCAGCGCCGCCCCCGAGAGCAGCGCCCGGGGCTCGTTCGACGTCGTGAAGACCTGGTTGAGGTTGGTCAGATGGTCGGCGACCAGCAGACCCGCGCACAGGCCGAAGAACATCGCGATCCCGCCGAGCCGCGGAGTGGGTTCCCGGTGCACGTCACGTGCCCGGATCTCCGGCATCGCTCCGGCCACGATCGCGAATTTCCGTACCGGCCCTGTCAGCAGATACGTCACCGCGGCCGTGATGCAGAGCGTCAGCAGGTATTCACGCACGGGCTTCCCCACAGGTCTCGCTGGCCATCACAGCCCCACACCCTAGCGATGCGCGCATATGGGTGGGGACTTCCGGGTAGCGACGATGGTTGCACGAGTGGCTGTGCACCCTGGTGCGTCTACCCCCACTCAGTGCGGATACGGCGGAAATCCACCGGCCAGCTCCCGCACATCTTCACGGGCCCTCGCGGTCTCGGTCACGCCCCTGAGCACCCCCGCGAGCAGCTTGGCGATCCTCGCCATCTCCGCCTCCCCCATGCCCTGCGTGGTGACCGCGGCCGTGCCCAGCCTGAGGCCGCGGGCGTCGCCGTGAGGAAGCGCACAGCAGTCCAGGACCAGGCCGGCCGCGGCGAGACGGCCGCGGGCGGTGCGTCCGTCGATGCCCAGGGGTGACGGGTCGGCGGTGATGAGGTGGGTGTCGGTGCCGCCGGTGGTGACGACCAGGCCCTCGGCGGCCAGCCGCGCCGCGAGAACCCTCGCATTGGCGACCACCTGATGGGCGTACGCGACGAACGCCGGTGTTGCCGCCTCCCCGAACGCGACCGCCTTGGCGGCGACGGTGTGCATCTGCGCGCCGCCCTGTGTGAAAGGAAACACCGCCCGGTCGACCCGCTCGGCCAGCTCCGCGCGGCACAGGATCATGCCGCCGCGCGGGCCGCGCAGCACCTTGTGGGTGGTCGCGCAGACGATGTCCGCGTACGGCACCGGGTTCGGCGCCGCCCTCCCGGCGACGAGCCCGATGGGGTGCGCGGCGTCCGCGACGAGGTAGGCGCCCACCTCGTCGGCGACCTCGCGGAAGAAGGCGTAGTCGATGTGCCGGGGGTAGGCGATCGAACCGCACACGATCGCCTTGGGCCGGCGCGTGCGGGCCAGGGTGCGCACCTGCTCGTGGTCGATGAACCCGGACTCGGCCTCCACGCCGTAGCCGGCGAAGTCGAACCAGCGGCCGGAGAAGTTGGCGGGCGAGCCGTGGGTGAGATGGCCGCCGTGGGGCAGGCCGAGGGCGAGGACGGTGTCGCCGGGGCGGAGCAGCGCGGCGTAGGCGGCCAGCACCGCCGAAGAGCCCGAGTGCGGCTGGACGTTGGCGTGGTCGGCACCGAACAGGGCCCGGGCCCGGTCCACGGCGAGGCGCTCGGCGACGTCGACGATCTCGCACCCGCCGTGGTGCCTCGCGCCCGGGTAGCCCTCGGCGTACTTGTTGGCCAGCGGCGAACCGAGGGCGGCCAGCACGGCCGGCGAGGTGAAGTTCTCGGCGGCGATCAGCTGGAGCGTCGTCGACTGCCGTTCCCGCTCCGCGAGCAGGACGTCGGCGAGTTCGGGGTCCTGGTGGCGCAGGACGTCGGCCTCGATGGCAGGGGTGACCGTCATGATGGGCTCCGGGCGGCGTCGACGGTGACGTACGTCCAATGTAGGCCCGGTGCCCCCGGGGCGCTCGGCTGCTACGCCTTTGCGGGGACACCCGTGAGGGCCGTGACCACCGGATCGAGTGCCTGGTGTATCTCGTCCCCGATGGACCGGAAGAACGTCAGGGGCGCCCCGTACGGGTCGTACACCTCGTCGGCCTCGGCGTTCGGCGCCAGGAGCCACCCGCGTAGAGCCGCCGCGGCGCGCACCAGCGCACGCGCGCGGATGACCACGCCCTCCTCCAGGGGCGGCAGGGTCGCCGGGTCGATGGCCTTCACCAGACGGGTGAACTCCTTGAGCGTGAAGGTCCGCAGGCCCGCCGAGTGCCCCATCGAGATGACCTGGGCCCGGTGGTCCCGGGTGGCGGTCAGCACCAGGTCGGCGCGGATCACATGCTCGTCGAGGAGTTCACGCCCGGTGAAGCCGGAGGCGTCCGCGCCGAAGTCGGCCAGGACGGTCTCCGCGTGGGACTCCATGGGCGCGCCCTCGTGGCCCCAGGTGCCGGCGCTCTCCACGATCAGCCCGCCGCCCAGGATGCCCAGCCGCTCCCGCACGGCATGGCGGGTCAGCCGCTCGGTGATGGGCGAGCGGCACACATTGCCGGTACTGACGTGGAGGATGCGGAAGCTGTCACGCGGAAGCCCCACGAACGTCGTCGTGATCTCCGCCGCGCTTTCCCCGTTGCCTATGCCACGCCCCGCTCCAGGGGCCGTCAATTCGCCACCTCGAGGTCGGGTACGACCTTTCGGAGCTCGTCCGCCGAGAGAGCACCGGCACGCAGCAGCAGCGGCACCTCACGGGTCACGTCGACGATCGACGACGGCACGTTGCCGGGGGTCGGTCCGCCGTCGAGGTAGACGGAGACGGAGTCGCCGAGCATCTCCTGCGCGGCGTCGCAGTCCTCCGGCGCCGGGTGGCCGGTGAGGTTGGCGGACGACACGGCCATCGGGCCGACCTCGGTGAGCAGCTCGATGGCGACCGGGTGCAGCGGCATGCGCACGGCGACGGTGCCACGGGTGTCCCCCAGGTCCCACTGGAGGGACGGCTGGTGCTTGGCGACGAGGGTCAGCGCGCCCGGCCAGAAGGCGTCGACGAGCTCCCAGGCCAGCTCGGAGAAGTCCGTGACGAGCCCGTGCAGGGTGTTCGGGGAGCCGATGAGGACAGGGGTGGGCATGTTGCGGCCCCGGCCCTTGGCGTCCAGCAGGTCGGCGACGGCCTCCGAGGAGAACGCGTCGGCGCCGATGCCGTACACCGTGTCCGTCGGCAGCACCACGAGCTCGCCACGGCGGACGGCGGACCCTGCCTCACGCAGACCGGTCACACGGTCGGTCGCGTCGTTGGTGTCGTATCGCCGTGCCATCTTTAGCTGGCCTCCTCGTACACGTGCTGCTGGGATGAAGTCCACGAAGACTGCGGGGTGTCCGGTGTGCTCACGGCAGCGCCTTGCGGGCCGTGGCGAAACGCGGGCGCTTGTTGAGGTCCGGATGGTCGGCCGCGTCGGCCCAGCCCCGCTCCTCGGTGAAGATCCACGGCACCTGGCCGCCCTGGGTGTCGGCGTGCTCCACGACGACGACGCCGCCGGGGCGCAGCAGCCGGTGCGCGGTGCGTTCCAGGCCGCGGATGAGGTCGAGGCCGTCCTCGCCGGAGAAGAGGGCGAGGCCGGGGTCGTAGTCCCGGGCCTCGGGGGCGACGTACTCCCACTCGGTGAGCGGGATGTACGGCGGGTTGGTGATGACGAGGTCGACCTGGCCGTCGAGGTCCGGGAAGGCCGTCAGGGCGTCGCCCTGACGCAGCTCGACCCTGGACCCCTCCACGTTCTTGCGGGTCCACCTGAGGGCGTCCTCGGACAGCTCCACGGCGTGCACGCGGGAGCGCGGCACCTCCTGGGCGAGGGCGAGCGCGATGGCGCCGGAGCCGGTGCACAGGTCGACGATGCACGGCTCGACGACGTCCATGGCCCGCACGGCGTCTATGGCCCAGCCGACCACGGACTCGGTCTCGGGCCGCGGTACGAACACCCCGGGGCCGACCTGGAGTTCCAGGTACCGGAAGTAGGCCCGCCCGGTGATGTGCTGGAGCGGCTCGCGGGCCTCGCGGCGGGCGATGACCTCCCAGTAACGGGCGTCGAAGTCGGAGTCCTTGACGGAGTGCAGCTCGCCGCGCTTGACGCCGTGCACGAACGCGGCGAGTTCCTCCGCGTCGGTGCGCGGCGAGGGCACGCCGGCGTCGGCGAGCCGCTGGGTGGCCTGGGCCACCTCCGCGAGCAGCAGGTTCACGCAAGTCCTCCGGTACTCGTACTCCTACGTGTCTTACGCGGCCGCCAGCTTGGCCGCCGAGTCCGCGTCGACACAGGCCTGGATCACCGCTGCGAGGTCGCCGTCCAGGACCTGGTCCAGGTTGTAGGCCTTGAAGCCGACGCGGTGGTCCGAGATGCGGTTCTCCGGGAAGTTGTAGGTGCGGATCTTCTCGGAGCGGTCGACGGTGCGGACCTGGCTGCGGCGGGCGTCGGCGGCCTCCCTCTCCGCCTCCTCCTGCGCCGCTGCGAGCAGCCTCGAGCGCAGGATACGCAGTGCCTGCTCCTTGTTCTGCAGCTGGCTCTTCTCGTTCTGGCAGGAGGCGACGACTCCGGTGGGAATGTGCGTGATGCGCACGGCGGAGTCGGTGGTGTTGACGGACTGTCCGCCCGGCCCCGAGGAGCGGTAGACGTCGATGCGGAGGTCGTTGGGGTTGATCTCCACGTCGACCTCCTCGGCCTCCGGGGTGACCAGCACACCGGCGGCGGAGGTGTGGATACGGCCCTGGGACTCCGTGGCCGGCACCCGCTGCACGCGGTGGACTCCGCCCTCGTACTTCAGCCGCGCCCAGACGCCCTGACCGGGCTCGGTGGCTCCCTGGCCGCCCTTGGTCTTCACGGCGACCTGGACGTCCTTGTAGCCGCCAAGCTCGGACTCGGTGGCGTCGATGATCTCGGTCTTCCAGCCGACCCGCTCGGCGTAGCGCAGGTACATGCGCAGCAGGTCGCCGGCGAACAGCGCGGACTCGTCGCCGCCCGCGCCGGCCTTGATCTCGAGGATGACGTCCTTGTCGTCGCTGGGGTCGCGCGGGACGAGGAGGAGGCGCAGCTTCTCCGTGAGCTCCTCGCGCTGCCGCTCCAGGTCCTTGACCTCGGCCGCGAAGTCGGGGTCGTCGGCGGCCAGTTCGCGCGCGGTGTCGATGTCGTCGCCCGTCTGCGTCCAGGAGCGGTACGTGGCGACGATCGGGGTGAGCTCGGCGTAACGCTTGTTCAGCTTGCGCGCGTTGGCCTGGTCGGAGTGGACCGACGGGTCGGCGAGCTTCTTCTCCAGGTCGGCGTGCTCGGCGACGAGTTCCTCGACTGCCTCGAACATCTTGTGGCTCCTGTGTACGGACGGGGGTGAAGGGCGGGCGACCAAAAACGCCGGTCCCGGAGCGCCCTCGGTGGGGGCGCGTCCGTGGACCGGCGAATCGGAGCTCGCTACTTCTTGGAGCCGGCGGCCTTGCCGAAGCGGGCCTCGAAGCGGGCCACACGGCCACCGGTGTCGAGGATCTTCTGCTTGCCCGTGTAGAACGGGTGGCACTCGGAGCAGACGTCGGCACGGATGGTGCCGGACTCGATGGTGCTGCGAGTCGTGAACGACGCGCCGCAGGTGCAGCTGACCTGCGTCTCGACGTACTCGGGGTGGATGTCGCGCTTCAAGGTGTCTCCTAGGTTTCGGGAGGGCGCCGGGTCGCTGACGCGGGGTGCGGGAGCGTGAACCGGAGCCGACGTACCAGTCTGCCAGGACTGGGGCCATCCCCCAAAACCGGGGGTTGCTGTGATCTATTCCCCCGCGGGCCGGTGGGGGTTGTCGGCGCAGTTCCCCGCGCCCCTGAGGGACGTGCCCGTCAGGGCGCGCTGACGACGCCCTTGGCCTCGCCCGAGGCGTTGCCCTTTGTCGCGCTCTTCGGGATCGGCTTGTCGTGCTCCAGGGCCTTCCAGATCTGGTCGGCCTTCTTCTCCTGGAGGAGGACTCGGTTGGGGTCGGCGGGGTCGTAGGCGACCGGCATCGTGACCATGTTCATGTTCGCCGGGGTGATGCCCTTGAGGCCGTTCGCGAAGGAGACGAGCTTGTTGACCGAGCCGAGGTCGGAGTCGGCCGTCACGGTCTTGGTCGCGGTTTCCGCGAGGTCGTAGAGCTTCTTCGGGTTGGAGAAGACGCCGACGTCCTTGACCTGGTTGAGCAGGGCCTTGATGAAGGCCTGCTGGAGCTGGATGCGGCCCAGGTCGGAGCCGTCGCCCACGCCGTGCCGGGTGCGGACCAGGCCGAGGGCCTGCTCGCCGTCGAGTCTGTGGGTGCCGGCCTTGAGCTTCAGGTGGCTGTCGGGGTCGTCGATGGCCTTGCTCGTGGTCACCTCGACGCCGCCGAGATCGTCGATGAGCGTCTGGAAGCCGGCGAAGTCGACCTCCAGGTAGTGGTCCATGCGCAGGTCGGTGATCGACTCGACGGTCTTCACGGCGCAGGCGGCCCCGCCCGTGGAGTACGCGGAGTTGAACATCACGCCGTTCGCGGCGGGGTGCTGCTCGCCCTTGGTGTCCGTGCAGGAGGGCCGGTCGATGAGGGTGTCGCGCGGGATGGAGACCACGCTGGCCTTCTTGTGGCCCTTGTTGACGTGCACGATCATCGCCGTGTCGGAGCGGGCGCTGCCGTCGTCGGTACCGCCGCCGAGCTTCTTGTTGCCGCCGGCGCGGGTGTCGGAGCCGAGGACCAGGATGTTCTCGGAGCCGTTGTCGGCCTTCTTCGGCCGGTCGGTGCCGAGGGCCTGGTCGATGTCGACGCTCTTGAGGTTGCCGTTGAGCTTGAAGTACACGTACCCCGCCCCGGTCCCGCCCAGGACGACGATGCCGGCCGCGGTCCAGGCCGTGATCATCAGGCCCTTGTGACGCTTGCGGGGCTTACGGCGTCGACCCTTGGCGCGGTGTCGCGATCCGGTGGTGCCGGTATCGCCCGGTATGCCCGGACCCGGCGTGCTCTCGGCAGACATGTGCTCCTCGGCTCGTCTTCGGTCGATTACCCCCTGCTGTCGGTGCCAGGCGTTCTCGGTCGGGGGGACTACCCCCTGGCACCATCGTCGCTCCGCCTGGTCAGACGGGGAAACTCGGGAAAGGGTTGCACAACGGACTGTGCCCACCGCGTGGGGCGGTGGGCACAGTCCGTGTTCGTCACAGCGGGGTGTATCCCGCTCACCTGCGGGTTCAGCCGAAGATGTCGTACTGCTTGAAATCGGTACCTACGGACTTTCTTGTGGCAAAGATCTCGCTGGACGCCTTTCCGGTCCCCGGGTAGAGGTAGAGCGTGCCGCCGGGGGTGCGGGCCAGGAAGTCGGCCTTGCCGTCGCCGGTGATGTCGCCGGTCGCGTCGAAGGCGTTGTAGCCGCCCCAGGAGCGCACCTTGACCCGGGCCGAGAAGGCGCCGGAGCCGGACTTGCCGGTGCCCTTGTAAAGGTAGATGTCGCTGCCCGACTTGCTGCGGGCGATCAGGTCGGTCTTGCCGTCGCCGGTGAAGTCGCCCTTGCCGCGCACGGAGTTGTACTGGTTCCAGCCCGAGCCGACCTTCACGCGGGCCGCGAAGGTGCCGTTGCCCTTGCCCGGGTAGATCCACATGACGCCCGCCGAGTCGACCGAGAGCAGGTCGGGCAGGTAGTCGCCGGTGACGTCACCGGGGGTGATGACGCGGGTGCGGGTCTTCCAGTTGTCGGCGATCTGCTTGGTGGACCAGGTGCCGCTGGCGATGACGTAGTGGGTCCAGAAGAGGTCGCCGTCGCTGCTGCGCCGGTAGACCAGGTCCTGGTAGCCGTCGCGGTCGAGGTCGGTCTGCAGGACGACGTTGAAGCCGTTCCAGTTGCCCCAGGACTCACGGGCGGCGAACGACGTGCCCTTGGAGTCCTTGGAGTAGCCGGTCTTGGTGGAGGCGTTGCGCACCCACAGGTCGGCCTTGTGGTCCCCGCTGATGTTGGTGTCGTCGACGCGCGGGTAGGCGGCGCCGACGTACGTGCTGACCTTGCTGAAGACGCTGTAGGCGCCCTTGGCGACGCAGTCGGTCACGCCCCAGGACACGACGCCGACGATGCGGTCGTTGACGACCAGGGGGCCGCCGGAGTCGCCGTTGCAGGCGGAGGTGGTGCCGGTGTCGCTGCCGGTGGCGGGCTTGCCCGCGCAGACCATGTGGCCCTTGACGAAGTCCCTGCCGTACGCGCCTGAGCAGGTCGTGTCGGACTGCACGGGCAGCGTGGCGGTCTTGAGCGTCTCGGAGATGTCGTCGCTGGTGGAGCTGGTGCGGCCCCAGCCGTAGACCTTGGCGCTGGTGCCGGCCTTGTACGACGTGGTGTCACCGGACGTCGTCATGCGGATCGGCTTCGCCTTGACCGGGACCGGCAGGGTGAGCACCGCGATGTCGTTGTCGATGGTCGTGGCGTTGTACGACGGGTGGTTCCACTGCCGCCAGACGCCCGTGACGGTGCCGCCGTGCAGGTCGGTGCCGTCGGCCGAGGGCAGCTGGGAGGTGCCGGTGACGACGGCGCCGTTGGCATTCCAGTTGTAGCCCTTGACGCAGTGCGCGGCGGTGAGGATCTTCGTCGGCGCGACGACGGCACCGCCGCAGAAGAAGCCGATGTCGTCGCTGGTGCTGGACGTGCCCCGGTCGTCGAAGTAGTGGAGCTGCGTCATCCACGGGGCCGAGGTGATGGTGGTCTGGCTGCCCCCGATGATCTTCGGGTCGATGCGGCCCTCATTCGTACTCGCGCTCAGCGACGCCTTGCTCGTGCTGCCCGCCGTGTCGTCGCCGGCCATGGCGCCCGCGACGCGCTTCTCGAGCTCGGCGAGCGACGGCGAGCTGGTGACGGGCTTGACCGTCGGCTGCGGCAGCGGGGTGGCCGCCCCGGCGGACGTCGTCAGCAGCGCGGCGGCCACGGCAGCCGCGACACCGGCCGCGGCCACGGGCAGTGCGACGCGTATCCGGCGTCTGTGCCGTCCGCCCCCAGGCATGGATGTACCCACGTAGGTCCCCCCTCGGGATCACATGTTCGAAGAGAGCGTGATCCTACCTGCACATGAACACCACAAAGGGCCGCCCCCGTCCGTTTCCGGACGGGGGCGGCCCTTTGGCCAGAGGGTGCCTAGTCGCCGTTCCCAGGCATCGGCGTCGTCTTCTGGATCTGCATCAGGAACTCGGCGTTCGACTTCGTCTGCTTCATCTTGTCGAGAAGCAGCTCGATCGCCTGCTGCTGGTCGAGCGCGTGCAGCACGCGGCGCAGCTTCCAGGTGATGGCGAGCTCGTCGCTGCCGAGCAGGATCTCTTCCTTACGGGTGCCGGACGCGTCGACGTCCACCGCCGGGAAGATGCGCTTGTCGGCGAGCTTCCGGTCGAGCTTGAGCTCGGCGTTGCCGGTGCCCTTGAACTCCTCGAAGATCACCTCGTCCATGCGGGACCCGGTGTCGACGAGCGCGGTGGCCAGGATGGTGAGCGAGCCACCGTCCTCGATGTTGCGCGCGGCACCGAAGAAGCGCTTCGGCGGGTACAGCGCGGTCGAGTCGACACCACCGGACAGGATGCGGCCGGAGGCCGGGGCGGCGAGGTTGTACGCACGGCCCAGACGCGTGATCGAGTCGAGCAGCACGACCACGTCGTGGCCCAGCTCGACGAGCCGCTTCGCACGCTCGATGGCGAGCTCGGCGACGGTCGTGTGGTCCTCGGCCGGGCGGTCGAAGGTCGAGGAGATGACCTCGCCCTTGACCGACCGCTGCATGTCGGTGACCTCTTCCGGACGCTCGTCGACCAGGACGACCATCAGGTGGCACTCGGGGTTGTTGTGCGTGATCGCGTTGGCGATCGCCTGCATGATCATGGTCTTGCCGGTCTTCGGCGGGGCCACGATCAGACCGCGCTGGCCCTTACCGATCGGCGACACGAGGTCGATGATGCGGGTGGTCAGCACGCCCGGGTCGGTCTCCAGGCGGAGCCGGTCCTGCGGGTACAGCGGCGTCAGCTTGTTGAACTCCGGCCGCCCGCGCCCGGATTCGGGCGCCATGCCGTTGACGGAGTCCAGGCGGACCAGCGCGTTGAACTTCTCGCGGCGCTCGCCCTCCTTCGGCTGACGGACGGCACCGGTGATGTGGTCACCCTTGCGCAGGCCGTTCTTACGGACCTGGGCGAGGGAGACGTACACGTCGTTCGGGCCGGGCAGGTAGCCGGAGGTGCGGATGAAGGCGTAGTTGTCGAGGATGTCCAGGATGCCCGCGACGGGGATCAGGACGTCGTCCTCGGTGATCTGCGGCTCCTGCACGTCGTCGCGGCCACGGCGGCCACGACGGTCGCGGTAGCGCCCGCGACGGCCACGACGCCCGCCCTCGAAATCGTCGTCGTCCTGCTGCTGGCCGCGGTCCTGGCGGCCGCCACCGCCGCCCTGCTGCTGGTTCTGCTGCTGGCCGCGCTGGCCGCCCTGCTGGTCGTCGCCCTTGTTGCCCCGGCCGCCGCGGTCACGGTCCCCGCCGCGGTCACGGTCCCGACCGCGGTCACGACCGCGGTCACGGCGGCGGCCCTCGCCGCCGTCGCCGGAGTCCGACTTGGCGTCGTTCTGGGACTGCTGCTGCGACTGCTGGGCCGGGGCCTCGGCCTTGGCCTCGTTCTTCGCCTCGGCGGCGACCGTCTCAGGAGCGGAAGCCGGGGATCCGGCGTCGGCGGTGGCCCGGCGACGACGGCGCTCGGAGGGCTCGTCGTTGTTGGCGGGCTGGCCGGGGATCTCGATCTGCTGCTGGGCCACGGCCTTCTCGGCCTTGTCGGCCTTCTCGGCGGGGGCGTCGGAGGCCTGCTTCGCGTCCGCCTTCTTCTCCGCCTTCTCGGCGTTGTCCCCCGTACGGGTCCGGGAGGTGGCGCGGCGCTTCGGCTTGGTCTCGGCGGGGGCGTCGGCCTTCGCCGCCGGAGCGGCGCCGCCGGAGGCCTGCGCCTCCTTGATGACCTCGATCAGCTGGCTCTTGCGCATACGCGCCGTGCCCTTGATGCCGAGGCCGGATGCGACCTGCTGCAGCTCGGCCAGCACCATGCCGTCGAGGCCGGTACCGCGGCGCCGCCGGGAGCCGGCACCGCTGGCAGGCGCGGAGGCGTCCGTGGCGGGCGCGGCAGCGGTCTCCTCGACACGTGCGCCCATCAGATCGGTGGTGTCGCTCACGAAGGGTCCTTCCCTGGAGCGGACGTCGGCCTGTCTGGCTCGGCGACCGGTTGTGCTGTCCGACTTCGGTCCGTGTGGTGTGAACCGTGCCGGGGCGGTGGTCCGCCTAAGCGGCGGGGGAATCTGGTGATGGCGCTTCCTTGAGCCGTGGCACCCAGTGTCAGTGTCACGCGGCGTGGTCGCACCGGTTCCGGAGCGTGCCCTGCGCCCCGCTCAGTGTCCGCGTACGGCGTACGGTCCGACGTACGAAACACAGTGCGGCTTGGGGGGCTCCCGGAAGAATGTCTGTCCCGGACGGGGACACGAGGCACCTCGCCATGGTGGGGTCGGGTGCAGACTTGAGGTTAACACTACCGGATCCAACAAACATTCCCCCTCTCGAAATCCGGCAACCGTGTGCTTTCACAAGTCGCCGGGGGCGGTGAGCGGAAGAACGCTCGCGCCCTGTGCGTCGAGGCTCAGCCGGTTCGCGGCCCAGTCCGCGCCCGCCAGGGCCTCGACCTTGTCGGCGGTTCCCGCGTCGGTGAGCGCCATGACCGTCGGGCCGGCGCCGGAGATGACCGCGGGGACGCCCTCGGCCCGCAGCCGCTCCACCAGTGCCGCGCTCTCGGGCATGGCGGGCGCGCGGTACTCCTGGTGCAGGCGGTCCTCGGTGGCGGGCAGCAGCAGTTCGGGGCGCCGTGTCAGGGCCTCGACGAGCAGGGCGGCCCGGCCCGCGTTGACCGCGGCATCGACGTGCGGAACGGAGCGCGGGAGCAGGCCGCGCGCCGTCTCCGTCAGAACCGGCTTTCCGGGCACGAAAACCACCGGAACGATGGAATCGGCGGGCTCCATCCTGATCGCGCGGGCCGCGCCGCCCTCCATCCAGGACAGGGTGAAGCCGCCCAGCAGACACGCCGCGACATTGTCGGGGTGGCCCTCGATCTCGGTGGCGAGCTCGAGCAGCGCGGTGTCGTCGAGCTTCGCGTCTGCGCCTATGGTCACGGCGCGGGCGGCGACGATCCCGGCGCAGATGGCGGCCGAGGAGGAGCCCAGGCCCCGGCCGTGCGGAATGCGGTTGGCGCAGACGATCTCCAGGCCGCGCGGCTGTCCGCCGAGCAGGTCGAAGGCCGTGCGCAGGGAGCGGACGAGGAGGTGCTTCTCGTCGCGCGGGAGCGTCTCGCTGCCCTCACCCGCGATGTCGATGTGCAGCCCGGAGTCGGCCACCCGGACGACGACGTCGTCGTACAAGCCCAGCGCCAGGCCGAGGGCGTCGAAGCCCGGGCCGAGGTTGGCACTGGTGGCGGGGACGCGCACCCGGACGGCGGCGGCGCGGAACGCTGGACCGGCCATCGCTCGATGACTCTCCTTGAGCTGCGTGATTGTCGAATGACGTTCGATGGACATTCGATGCGTACGAGAACCCTGGGGGCCGCTGCCGACCGGGATGGCCGGCCGCTGTCCCGGCCGCGGAGACGGCGCGGCACCGCGCTCTATGCGGAGGCATATGCGGCGGGCGGGTTCAGTACAGCCTATCGAAAGAAGGTTCTGTGGCGACATAGGGCGCACAGGAGGCGCACGATGCGTGTCGTATGAGCCCTGTGCACCCACTGTAGGGAAGTTCCCCGGGCAAGCGCCGTCTTACGCCGGACCGTGCCGAGCGCTCCACCGGCGCTCGGCACGTCCGCGCAGGTCAGACGAGTCCGAGGCGCTCCGCCGCGGCCGCCGAGTCGACGGGGACGGTGACCGGCTGCGGGGCGCCGGCGACGGCCCAGTCGGGGTCCTTCAGGCCGTTGCCGGTGACGGTGCACACGATCCGCTGCCCCGGGTCGACCTTGCCCTGCTCGGCGGCCTTCAGCAGACCGGCGACGGACGCGGCGGACGCGGGCTCGACGAAGACGCCCTCCTGCGAGGCCAACAGCCGGTAGGCGCGCAGGATCTCACGGTCCGTCACCTCGTCGATGGAGCCGCCGGACTCGTCCCGCGCGGCGATCGCGTGGTTCCACGACGCCGGGTTGCCGATGCGGATGGCGGTGGCGACGGTCGACGGGTCCTTGACGATCTCGCCGCGCACGATCGGGGCGCTGCCGGAGGCCTGGAAGCCCCACATCCGGGGGGTCCGGGCGGAGACACCGTCGGCGGCGTACTCCTTGTAGCCCTTCCAATAGGCCGTGATGTTGCCCGCGTTGCCCACCGGCAGGACGTGGATGTCGGGCGCGTCGCCGAGCATGTCCACGATTTCGAAGGCCGCCGTCTTCTGGCCCTCGATACGTACCGGGTTGACCGAATTGACCAGCGCGACGGGGTAGTTGTCGCTCAGGGCGCGCGCGAGGGTGAGGCAGTCGTCGAAGTTGCCGTCGACCTGGAGGATCTTCGCGCCGTGCACGAGGGCCTGGCCCATCTTGCCGAGCGCGATCTTGCCCTGCGGCACGAGCACGGCGCAGACCATCCCGGCCCGCACGGCGTACGCGGCGGCGGAGGCCGACGTGTTGCCGGTGGAGGCGCAGATGACGGCCTTGGCCCCCTCCTCCTTGGCCCGGGTGATGGCCATGGTCATGCCGCGGTCCTTGAAGGACCCGGTGGGGTTCGCGCCCTCCACCTTCAGGTGGACCTCGCAGCCCGTGCGCTCGGAGAGCACCTGCGCGGGCACGAGCGGCGTGCCGCCCTCGCGGAGCGTCACGACCGGCGTGGTGTCGGATACCGGCAGCCGGTCCCGGTACTCCTCGATGATTCCGCGCCACTGGTGGGTCATTGCTGGTTACTCTCCTTCAACCCGCATGATGCTGGCGACACCACGCACGGTGTCGAGCTTGCGCAACGCCTCGACGGTCCCGGTGAGGGCGGCGTCGGACGCACGGTGCGTGACGACGACGAGGGAGGCCTCGCCGTCCTTCCCCGACTGGCGAACCGTGTCGATCGAGACTCCGTGCTCGGCGAACACGGTCGCGACCTGGGCGAGAACACCCGGTTTGTCGGCCACGTCGAGGCTGATGTGATAGCGCGTGACCACCTCGCCCATCGGCGACACCCGCAGGGCGGCGTAGGCGGACTCGCCCGGCCCGGTCGCGCCGTTGAGCCGGTTGCGGCAGACGGCGACGAGATCGCCGAGCACGGCGGAGGCGGTCGGGGAACCGCCGGCTCCGGGCCCGTAGAACATGAGCTGCCCGGCGGCGTCGGACTCGACGAACACGGCGTTGTAGGCGCCGCGGACGGAGGCCAGGGGGTGGCTCAGCGGGATCATGGCGGGGTGCACGCGCGCGGTGACGGAGGCGCCGTCCGCGGCCCGCTCGCAGATGGCGAGCAGCTTGATGGTGCAGCCCATCTCCCGGGCGGAGGCGAAGTCGGCCGCCGTCACCTCGGTCATGCCCTCGCGGTAGACGTCGTCGAGACGCACGCGCGTGTGGAAGGCGATACCGGCGAGGATGGCGGCCTTGGCGGCGGCGTCGAAGCCCTCGACGTCGGCGGTCGGGTCGGCCTCGGCGTATCCCAGGGCGGTGGCCTCGTCGAGGGCCTCCTGATACCCGGCGCCCGTCGAGTCCATCTTGTCGAGGATGAAGTTGGTGGTGCCGTTGACGATGCCCATCACCCGGTTGATCTTGTCGCCGGCGAGGGACTCGCGCAGCGGCCGGATCAGCGGGATGGCACCGGCGACGGCGGCCTCGTAGTAGAGGTCGGCGTCGTGGTCCCCGGCGGCGGCGTGCAGGGCCGCCCCGTCCTGGGCGAGCAGCGCCTTGTTGGCGGAGACGACGGAGGCGCCGTACTCGAACGCGGTGGTGATGAGGGTCCGGGCGGGCTCGATCCCGCCGATCACCTCGACGACGACGTCGATGTCGCCGCGCTTGACGAGGGCGGTGGCGTCGGTGGTGACGAGGGCCGGGTCGATGCCCTCCCTGACCCGGTCGGGCCTGCGTACGGCCACGCCCGCGAGCTCCACCGGGGCACCGATCCGGGCCGTGAGGTCGTCGGCGTGCGTCGTCATGATGCGCGCCACCTCTGAGCCGACCACTCCACAGCCCAGCAGCGCCACCTTCAGCGGACGCGTACGCATCATCCGACCTCGTTTCCTCATACCGTCTACGGTTTCACCAGTCTCACTCACCGGACGGGACTTTCTGCCCTTCGTCCGGATCGTGAGATATCTATTTCATTTGTACGGGGGTGGGAGACAGGAGATCTTCCACCCCACCCCTGGCGTGGCTCAGCCGACGTCGAGACGCAGCAGGTCCTCCTCGGTCTCCCGGCGGACGATCACCCGGGCCTCGCCGTCGTGCACGGTGACGACCGGCGGCCGCAGCACGTGGTTGTAGTTGCTGGCCATGGACCTGCAGTAGGCGCCCGTCGCCGGTACGGCGATGAGGTCACCCGGTGCCAGGTCGGCCGGCAGGAACGCGTCCTTGACCACGATGTCCCCGCTCTCGCAGTGCTTGCCGACGACACGGGCGAGCATCGGCTCGGCGTCGGAGGTGCGGGAGACCAGCGAGACGCTGTACTCGGCGTCGTACAGCGCGGTGCGGATGTTGTCCGACATGCCGCCGTCGACGGAGACGTACGTCCGCAGCCCGTCGAGCGGCTTGATGGTGCCGACCTCGTAGAGCGTGAAGGCGGTCGGGCCGACGATGGCGCGCCCGGGCTCGACGGAGATGCGCGGCGTGCGCAGCTTGGCGGCCTCGCACTCCCTGGTGACGATCTCGGTGAGCGCCTTGGCGATCTCATGCGGCTCACGCGGGTCGTCGTCGCTGGTGTAGGCGATACCGAGCCCGCCGCCGAGGTCGATCTCCGGCAGCTCGACGCCGTGCTCGTCGCGGACGTCCTTGAGCAGCGAGACGACCCGGTGGGCGGCGACCTCGAACCCGGACATGTCGAAGATCTGCGAGCCGATGTGGCTGTGGATGCCGACGAGTTCGAGCCCGTCGAGCTGCAGGGCACGGCGTACGGCCTCGGCGGCGTGCCCGCCGGCCAGCGGAATCCCGAACTTCTGGTCCTCGTGGGCGGTGGCGATGAACTCGTGCGTGTGGGCTTCCACACCGACGGTGATCCGGATCAGTGCCTTCTGCCGCTTCCCGAGGCTCTGCGCGATGTGGGCGACCCGGGCGATCTCCTGGAAGGAGTCGAGCACGATGTGGCCCACGCCGGCCTCGACGGCCCTGGTGATCTCGTCGACGGACTTGTTGTTGCCGTGGAAGGCGATGCGGTCGGCGGGCATGCCGGCGGAGAGGGCGGTGGCCAGCTCGCCGCCGGAGCAGACGTCGACGTTCAGCCCTTCCTCGTGCAGCCAGCGCACCACGGCACGGGAGAGGAACGCCTTGCCGGCGTAGAACACGTCGGCGCCCTGGCCGAAGGCGGTGCGCCAGGCCCGGGCCCGGGAGCGGAAGTCGGACTCGTCGAGGACGTAGGCGGGGGTACCGAACTCCTCGGCGAGCTCCGTGACGGTGATGCCGCCGACGGTGACGACACCGTCCTCGTCCCGTGTGACGGTCTCGGCCCACACCTTGGGGTCCAGGGCGTTGAGGTCGGCGGGCGGGGCGGAGTAGTGGCCCTCGGGGTAGACATCGGCGTGACGGGGCCCGGCGGGGTGTGCGGAACGGCTCATGTCTCGTGTCTTTCAGAGGTGATCGGGTGCGTCGATGCCGAGCAGGGACAGGCCGCCTGCCAGCACCGTCCCGGCGGCTTCGGCGAGCGCGAGCCGGGCACGGTGGGCGGCCGAGGGTTTCTCCTCGCCGAGGGGCAGTACGGCGGGGAGCAGCGGCAGCGTGGCATCGGCGACGGTGACGAGGTGCCGGGCCAGGCGGTCGGGGGCGTGGTCGGTGGCGGCGGCCGTGAGGATACGGGGGTGGTCGCCGAGTGCGGCGACCAGCGGTGCCGTGTCGGGTGTGTGCGCGGGGCCGGGCTCGGGCCGGAAGCCGAGGTCGTCGGCGTTGCGCAACAGGGCCCGGGTGCGGGCGTGGGTGTACCGGACGCGGAAGAGGGGGTTGGTCTCCCGCTGGACCAGATGATCGCCGGTGATCCTGGGCCGGTCGTGCGCGGCGGGGTGCAGCAGGGCCCAGCGGGCGGCGTCCTTGCCGAGGGGGAGGGGGTCGGCGGGGGCGGGGAGGGGGACGGCGGGGACGGGAACGGGAACGGGAACGGGGCGGATGGTGACGTCGTCCGCGCCGTCGGTGTCCACGCCCTGGGTGTCCACGCCCTTGAGCTCCACGCCCAGGACGGATTCCCACTCCGGCGCGGGCCGGCCGTCGTACGTGATCCGGACGGAGTCGCCCTGGCTGCGCAGCAGTCGGGCCGTGGCATCCGCGACCACGACGGCACGGACCTCCGCCGGACACCGGAGCTCGACCACGTTCCCGCTGAGCCCGGCGGCGTGGCCGTACCGCCGTCCGCGCCGCAGGATCTCGTCGACGAGCGCGGCGGACGCGGCGCTTTCCAGGCTGAGGTTGAGGAACCCGGCCCCGGTGACGACGACGTCGGTGATGCGGTGGTCGTCGAGGAGACGCACCCGAAGAACCTCGGCCACACGCCGGGGCGGCTGCTCCGCCGCGCGGGCCAGCTGGAGGGCGATGTTGGTGGCGTAGTCGCCGCAGCCCCCGGGGCCCGGCGGGGTGACCACGGCCCGCTCCGGCACGGTCACGCTGAGCTCACCCTCGTCGACAGCGCGACGCACGGCGTGCAGCACGGTGCGGGAGAGCTCGACGGGGGTCACGGGCACAAGCGTATGGGAGGAGGGGGGTGGGCATGCGAGCCGGTTTGCGGAGGGTCCGGGATGTGGACGCGGCTTCGCTCAGGAGGCCGAGCGGCCGCCCGTCACCTACGGTACGGCCGGCTGATCGACGGTCTGTGCCTGGGCACCATCGCCCCCTACGTCGGGGCCACCACCGCCCTGCCTTTCCCGGCGCCGCGCGCGCTCCATCAACTGCCGGACGATCCCCACCAGTTCGGCGGGCTCGAAGGGCTTGGCGAGGAAGGCGTCGACGCCGACGTCGAGTCCGGCCTCGACCTCGGCTTGCGTGCAGGCGCTGATGATGGCGAGGGGCAGGTCACGGGTCCGCGGATCGGTCCGCAGTCGAGCGGCGGTCCTGATTCCGTCCAGCCGGGGCATGACGACGTCGAGCGTCACGAGATCGGGCCGCACCTGATGAATGACGTCAAGGCACTCGGCACCATCGGCCGCGGTCACGACCTCCAGCCCCTCAAGCTCGAGGTTGACCCTGATCAACTGCCGGATGACCTTGTTGTCGTCGACAACAAGCACCCGACCCGACGCGCCTGGCACAACTCGAGAGTAGGTCGGCCCCGGCCACCGCGTCCGGGTTTTCCCCACTTCCACCCCGCACGGACGACCGGCACACCCGCCCCCGGCAGCGGAAACCCGTTGATGACCACCCCGAGGGAGCTGGTAGTGTTCTACCCGTCGCCGCGAGCAATCGCGCCGGACACGCCCCCGTAGCTCAGGGGATAGAGCAACGGCCTCCGGAGCCGTGTGCGCAGGTTCGAATCCTGCCGGGGGCACCTTGTATGAGGTGCCCAAAGACCCCGCCATCAGCGATCTCGCTGGGACGGGGTCTTCGTGTGTGTGCAGGGGTGTGCGGCTCGGAGCGGCTGATCAGTCGCGCGTGGGCCAGGTCGGGCCCTGGTCGGTCCAGATGACGCCCTTGTTGCGGCACAGGCAGAAGGGGTGGCCGATCGGGTCGGTGTAGACCTGCCAGCCGTAGCCGTTGGGGCCGATGAAGTCCTGCTTCAGCGTCGCGCCGAGGTCGAGGACGCGGCGCTGCTCGGACTCGATCTCGTCCACTTCGAAGTCGAGGTGGAACTGCTTGGGGTGCTCGCTGTCGGGCCACTGCGGAGCGCGGTAGTCGTCCACCCGGATGAATGCCAACTCGATCTCGCCGAACTGGATGCCGGCCCAGTCCTCGGAGCTGCCTTCCTTGATCGGACGGCCCGTCACCTCGGAGTAGAACGCCGCCAGCTTCATCGTGTCCGGGCAGTCGATGATGAAATCGGTGAGTCGCAGCATCCCGCGATCCTGCCACGAGGTCACACCCGACTGCGAGACATGCCCCGGATAGCTCCGCTGAAGAAAATCTCGCTTCATTCCAGGCGAGTTGCGCGATGCGGATGGGGGCGGCATGGCGGCGCCGTGACGGGTGGTGACGGTGGGCCATTTTCATCACTTTCGCCCCATTCACACCATTGTTCTACCGTGGATAGGAGCGACGCTGCTCATACCCCCGCACCCAGTCATCGAGGTGACGGTCATGACGGAGACCACACAGCGCAGAAGCACCGCTCCCGGTACCAGGCCGGGAAAGCAGGACGGGGCCACGGCACCGCAGGGCGGACGGGGGAGCGGAGCTTCCCCCGAGACCCGTGGGAGCACCGCGATCGCGGACACGGTCGTGGCGAAGATCGCGGGTATGGCCGCCCGGGAGATACCGGAGGTGCACAACCTCGGCGGAGGGATGACCAGGGCCTTCGGGGCCGTGCGCCAGCGGGTGCCCGGTGGGGGCAGTGGGGTCACCCAGGGGGTGAAGGTGGAGGTCGGCGAGCGTCAGGCCGCCGTCGATCTGGATCTCGTCGTCGAGTACGGCGCCGCCATCGCCGACACCGCAGCGGATGTCCGGACCAACGTCGTAAATGCCGTGGAGCGGATGACCGGGCTGGAGGTCGTGGAGGTCAACATCGCCGTCGACGACGTACATCTGCCGGATGAGGAGGAGGGCGAGTCCGAGCGGGAGGAGGGGCAGCGGCGCGTGGCCTGAGGAGCGCGGCTCCTCCCGGTTCAGTTCCTTCTCCGGGGCGCCGTCGGGTACGCGCCCTGGGGAGGGTCAGGCCGTGCGCTTGCGTGAGGTCGACTTCTTCGCCGCCGTCTTCTTCGCGGTGCTCTTCGCCGTTGTTTTCTTCGTGCGCTGGCCCGACTGACCCGACTTCGCCGTGGACTTCTTGGCCGCTGTCGTCTTCTTGGCGGCCGTCTTCTTCGCCGTCGATGTCGACTTCTTGCCGCCGGTCTGCTTGGGGGCAGCGCGGGCGGTCTTGCGCTGTTGGAGCGGCTTGACCTCGGCGTGGTCGTCGGGCTCCTCGCCGCGGGACTCGCGGGCCGCGCGGACGCTGCTCTCCAGGGCCGCCATCAGGTCCAGGACCTTGCCGCCCTGGGCCGGTTCCGGGGCCTGGCGCGGGGTCTCGCCGGCGGCCTTCGCGGCGATGACCTCCTCCACGGCCTCGCGGTACTCGTCGTGCAGATCCTCCAGGTCGACCTCGCCGAGGGTGTCCATCAGGGCGTCCGCCAGGTCCAGTTCCTGGTCGCGGACCGTGACGTTCGTGTCGGGGGCGACGCCCTCGGGGGCGCGGACCTCGTCCGGCCACAGCAGGCCGTGCATCGCGATGGCCTCTCCGACGACCCGGAGCATGCCCAGGCGTTCCCGGCCGCGCAGGGCGAACTTCGCGATCGCCACCTTGTTGCTGCGCTTCAGGGCCTCGCGGAGGAGGGTGTACGGCTTCGCGGCCGGGGCGCCGCTGGCTTGGAGGTAGTACGCGGCGTCCATCTGGAGCGGATCGATCCGGTCGCCCGGGACGAAGGCGACGATCTCGATCGTCTTGGCCGTGGGGATGGGCAGACTGGAGAGGTCCTCCTCGGTGATCGGGATGATCGTGCCGTCCGCGTCCTCGTAGCCCTTGCCGATCTCCCCCTGGGTGACCTCGCGGTCCTCCAGCTCGCAGAACTTGCGATAGCGGATGCGGCCGCCGTCCTCGGTGTGGATCTGGCGGAAGGAGATCGAGTGGCTCTCGGTGGCGTTCACCAGCTTGATCGGGATGCTGACCAGCCCGAACGAGATGGCGCCGTTCCAGATGGATCTCACGTGCAGCACCCTTCCGGTCACTCTCGGGAGTGTTCGTCCTGGTTCGCGTGGGATTCTTATCGTATGGCGCCTATCACAGTGGTGGAGGGGCGACGGCTCGCGCTCAGCAATCTGGAGAAGGTGCTGTATCCCGCCACCGGCTTCACCAAGGGCGAGGTGCTGCACTACTACGCGACCGTCGCCGAGGTCCTGCTGCCCCATCTGCGTGATCGGGCGGTGTCCTTCCTGCGGTATCCGGACGGGCCGGACGGGCAGGTCTTCTTCACGAAGAACGTGCCGCCGGGTACGCCCGAGTGGGTCACCACCGCCGAGGTGCCGCGGGTCGAGGGGCCCTCGCGGATGGTCCTGGTGCAGGACCTGCCGAGCCTGATGTGGGCGGCCAACCTCGTCACGGAGTTTCACACCCACCAGTGGCTCGTGGGCACACCGGATGTGGCCGACCGGATCGTCTTCGACCTCGATCCGGGGGCACCGGCGAGCATCGTGCAGTGCTGCGAGGTCGCGCTGTGGCTGCGGGAACGGCTCGCCGGCGACGGCATCGAGGCCTACGCCAAGACCTCCGGCTCGAAGGGGCTGCATCTGCTCGCCGCCGTGCGCGGGGCCTCCTCCGAGCGGGTGTCCGAGTACGCCAAGGAGCTGGCGGTCGAGGCGGAGAAGGCCATGCCGCGCCTGGCCCTCCACCGGATGACCCGGAGTCTGCGCCCCGGGAAGGTCTTCGTCGACTGGAGCCAGAACGCCGCGCGCAAGACCACAGCGACGCCCTACACCCTCCGGGCCCGCCCCGAGCCGACCGTCTCGGCGCCCGTGACCTGGGAGGAGGTCGAGCAGTGCGCGGCGCCTGGTCGGCTGGACTTCGAGGCGGGGGATCTTGCGTCACGGGTGCGGGAATTCGGCGATCTGCTGGCGCCGCTGCTGGATCCGAAGCGGGCCGGGTCGCTGCCGTAGCCCGCCGGGGGCTCGTTACTGACGGGGGGCTCGGGAGCGGGCGGGAGCTGCCTGTCGCCCGGGTGGGCGGCCGGGGCGGACGTGGCCCGCCTCGGACTTGCCGGGGGCTCTGGAGCGGGCGGGCGGGAGCTGCCTGCCGCCCGGGCGGGCGGCCGGGGCGGACGTAGCCCGCCTCGGACTTGCCGGGGGCTCGGTACCGGCCAGCGGCTCGGTACTGGCCGGGCGGGAGCGGCCTGTCCCCCCGGGCGGGCGGGAGCGGGCTGCCGCCCGGGCGGGCAGCCGGGGCGGACGTAGCCCGCCTCGGACTTTCCGGGGGCTCGGTACCGGCCAGCGGCTCGGTACTGGCCGGGCGGGAGCGGCCTGTCCCCCCGGGCGGGCAGCCGGGGCGGACGTGGCCGGCGTACGTCGGTCGGGCCGGGCGACACGGTGGTCTCGGGGCGCGGTCGCGCCCGGTCAGGGCATCCGCAGCCTCACACCCTCGCCCACGTCTTCCGGTCCCGGGCGGCCGCGTGCAAGGCCTCCACCTCCGCCGGTTTCAGGACCGCGCCCTGGCCGGTCAGGGTCCGGATGTCCGTGTCCGTCAGGATGCGGAGGTCGCGCGGCGGGGGCTGGACCGACACCGTCGTGGGGGCCAGCAGGGCGAGTGCGGGGTGGACCTCGGCGGTCAGGGCGTAGGAGGCGCGGTCGGCGTCGGTGCGGATGCGGCGGAGCAGGGGGTGGGGATCGCGGCGGCTCAGGGTGACCAGGGGGTCGGCGATCGTCACGCGGTGCTTGCGGGCGTAGAGGGTGTGCACGGCGTACAGGCCGCCGGGGCCGATCAGCAAGTGGTGGATGCGGCTGCCGCCGGGGAGCGGGACGGAGTGCAGGGTGTGCCAGCCCGCGCCGTCGAGGCGGTCGAGGGCGTCCCCGACGGTCTGCTCGGCCGTCAGGGCCCGGCGGCGCGGGTCGGGGCGGAGCCGGTGCACCGGGCCGGGGTCGCGGTCGAGGGCGACGATGAGGGCCTCGCCGGGGCGGTTGGGGGCCAGGTCGTCGTCGGGGTGGAGCGCGAGACGGGCGAGGTCGGAGGGGGTCGGCACCGGGGGCGGGCCGATCGTCACCGGGCCGGTGATGAAGGGCCCGAGGGCCCGGAGCACGTCGTCCTCGCGGTCCGCGCCGAGCAGGTTGACCCGGGCCGTCTCGCGGTCGTACCAGGCGATGTTCCTGCCGTCCGGGAGGCAGACGTACAGCCGTTCCTGGCCGTGTCGCCTGGTCGGTATGACGCGCAGTCCGTCCATGCACCATCACCCCCGACCATGGGAACAGGCGGGGTGCTGCGGGGGCAAGAACCCGGTTACCTTGGAGAGCAGTTGGGCAGGCCCACGGGCGGTGATGGTGGGGAGGCTTTGTTGCGTACCCGCAGGAAACCCGATGTGCCGGCTCCGGAGAGTCCGTGGAGCGAGGTGGTCCCCGGCCTGTGGATGGGCGGCCACGAGTACGCGGGCGCCCCGGGCCGTCTGGAGTTCGCCGTCGTACGGGACGAGTTCGACCTCGTGCAGACGCTGCTGCGGCTGCCCGGACACGGGCCCGATCCGGGCGTCCGGCATCACGTCTGGCCCATTCCAGACGGCCCGCTCGACGGGACGCAGCTCGCCGGGGTGATCCGACTGGCCGAGGCGGCGTGCGAGGCACTGGACGAGGGCCGCAGGGTCCTCGTTCGCTGTTACCACGGGTACAACCGCTCTGGACTCGTCGTCGCGCACGCGCTGATGCGCCGGGGCGACTCCGCCGAGACGGCGATCCGGCTGATCCGGGACCGCCGCTCGCCCTGGGCGCTGCACAACGAGCTGTTCGTCGAGTACCTCCGGGCCGGCCTGGCCACCGCCAGGCTGCTGGAGGAACTCACGGACTGACAGGGCACAGAACCAGCACAGCACCCGGCCGGTGTGTCGGCAAACGGGCTCCCTCGCGCGCAAATGGGACTTCCGCGCGAATAAGGTGTACCGGGTCGGCGGAGTCGTGCCCGAGCCGCGTGATCACCCCCGAACCGCAGGAGTGCAGTGCCCCTCAGCCGCCGCCCCGGAGGCCTTCTCGGAAGCCGACCCGGCCACGCCCCCTGCCGACCCGGCCACGCCCCCTGCCGACCCGGCCACGCCCCCTGCCGTCCCGGCCAAGCCGCCCGCCAACCCCGTCAGGCCGTCCGCCGCGCCGCCGTCGTGGCCCGTCGCGCCGTCGTCGTCGCCCGCCGCGCCGCCGTCGTGGCCCGTCGCGCCGTCGTCGTCGCCCACCGCGCCGTCGTCGTGGCCCGTCGCGCCGTCGTCGTCTCCCTCCTGCTGGCGACCGCCGCGGGCTGCGGGGACACCGGAGGACTCGAGGGTGCCGGGGCGACGCCGACGGCGGTCGGTCCGGCCCGGCTCTGGCCTGAGCAGACGCCCGCGTCCAGCCCGGCCTTCGAGATCGGTGAGGTCAACACCGAGGTGGTCAAGGGCGTCAAGGTCCCCGCCGGTGACGACATCCGCGGCGTGGACCCGGTCGCGATCGTCCGGGCCGAGATCGCCGCGAGCCCGGGCGACTACGACGGCGGCAAGGCGCCGTACCGCGACACGGCCGGCCGGATGACCGGCTGCGGCAAGGGCCCGGGGCACGGAAGGTGCCCGGTCCTCAGGCCGTACTACCGGGACCTGACCGGCGACGGGCACGACGACCTGACGCTGGGCTTCCGGCTGCTGCCTGGCAAGACGACCGCGGTGCGCGTCTACACCGTCGAGAAGCACCGGCTCGTGCAGGTGATGGCGTGGGAGGACGCGCTGAGCGGCGTGGAGCTGGCCGGACGTTCCCTGGTCATCCGCTCGCCGTCCGAGGTGGCGGGCTACGAGTACCGCCTCCAGTGGACCTGGGACCGGGACCAGCGGGCGATGCTCCTCACCCACGACGAGATGCTGCGCACCGGCCCGCGCAAGCACTCCCGCCACCCGTCCGCCTCCCCCTCCGCCTCTCCCTCGGCCTCTCCCTCGGCCTCTCCCTCTGCCTCTCCCTCTGCGAGCACCGGATGAGACCCGTGCTCCCCCGGTGGTCGGGGACCCTCGCCGTGAAGGCCGCCGCCTTCATCACGGTGATGTGCTGCGCGCTGGCCGCCCTGCTCGGCGTCCTGGTGCATGTGCAGGTGACCGACCAGACCGTCGGCCAGGCCCGCGACCAGGCGTTGCAGCGGCTGGAGCAGGCGACGGAGCGGTACGAGGCCGGGGACCCTCTACGTCGGGGCGTCGCGCTGGATCCCCCGGAGCTGCCCCGGGAGCTGCGGGAGCTCGCGGTGGCCGGTGACCGGGGCACGATGGTGGCCGACCGCGAGGGGCGCCCCACCATGTGGGCGGCGGGGCCGGCCGACGGCGGACGGGCGCTGGCCGTGGCGGTGGACTACTCGCAGCAGGCCCGGACCATCGCGGGCCTGGACCGGGCGATCCTGTGGTCGTCGGGCCTGGCGATCGGGGCGACGCTGCTGGTCGGCGCCTTCGCCGTGACGCGGGTGACGCGGCGGCTGCACACCACGGCGCGGGTGGCCCGGCGGATCAGCGCGGGCGACCTGGACGCCCGCGTGAACGACCCCCGTACGGTCCCGCGAACGGACCCGCCCGCCAAGGTTCCGGCGCGCCCGCAGGACGAGGTGGCCGCGGTCGCCGCCGCGCTGGACTCCATGGCGTCGTCGCTGCAGGGCAAGCTGCTGGCCGAGCAGCGGTTCACGGCGGATGTGGCCCATGAGCTGCGCACGCCGCTCACCGGGCTGCACGCCGCCGCCGAACTGCTGCCGCCGGGCCGCCCGACGGAACTGGTGCGGGACCGGGTCGCGGCGCTGCGCACGCTCACCGAGGACCTGCTGGAGATCTCCCGGCTGGACACCGGGCGGGAGTTGCTCGAGCTGGACACGGAGCAGTTGGGGCCGTTGGCCGAGCGGGCGGTGCGGGCCGCGGGGAACGGCACGGAGGTCAGGGTCGTACGGGACGTGTCCGTGGAGACGGACCGGCGGCGGCTGGAGCGGGTGCTCGGGAATCTCGTGGCCAACGCGCACAAGCACGGCCGGGGGCCGGTCGTACTGACCGTGGACGGGCCGGTGGTGACGGTTCGCGACCACGGGGACGGTTTTCCGGAGTACCTGGTGGCGCACGGTCCGCAGCGGTTCCGTACGGAGGGCGGGACCAGGGGGCACGGGCTGGGGCTGACCATCGCGCTGGGGCAGGCCGAGGTGCTGGGTGCGCGGCTGGGGTTCGCGAACGCGCCGGACGGCGGGGCGGTGGCGACGCTGAGACTGGCGGCAGAGGCGCACTAAAGCTCTGGGCCCGGGGGCTCCGGGCCCAGAGCTCGAGGCCCAGCGGCTGCGCCACATCACGCTGCCCGCGATCCGCCCCGCCCTGGGCCCGGAGCTCGAGGCCCGGAGCTCGAGGCCCGGAGCTCGAGGCCCGGAGCCCGGAGCCCGGAGCCCGGGACTGCGGATCGTCCGCGTCCGCGCGTCACGTGTGGCTGGTCGCGCAGTTCCCCGCGCCCCTTCCGGGCGCGCCCCGGCCGCCTTCCTCCTATGGCCCAGCGTGACGGGCGGGGCCCAGGGGGCGCTCCTAATGTGGCGATTAGTCAGCTTCGGTCTTTCCGCCCCCACATGGAGGTACTCCCCATGTCTCTGCGCTCCCGCCTCTCCATAGCCACCGCCGCCGCGCTCCTCGCCGCCGCTGCCGCCGTCACGCCCGCCGTCGCGGACGACGAGTGGGACACATCCGGCGCCGGCTCGATGAGCGCCGACACGATGGACGCCACCACGATGGGCGGCGACGGTCACCACCGCCCAGACGACCGGCGCTTCTACCGGGGCGTCGTCACGGCGAACACGCTGGCGCTGCGCAGCGCCCCGAACCGCGGCTCGCGGATCATCCGGTTCGCCCACCGGGGCGACATCGTCAAGATCTTCTGCAAGGCCCCCGGCCAGACGGTGCAGGGCAACCCGCTCTGGTACCTCCTGGCGGACGGCACCTGGGCCTGGGGCGCGGCTCGCTTCATCGACAACATCGGCCCCGCGCCACGCTGGTGCTGACACTCGGTCACCCAAACACACACAAGGCCCTGCATTTGGGTAGGTTCCGGACATGAGCAAGGCCGGAATCACCGTGGCGACGGCGGAGCCGCCCGCGCCCGCCGTCCGCCCCCTCCCCCGGCGCCGTGGCATCGAACTCGCCCTCATCGTCGTGGCCGTACTGCTGTCCGTGTACGGCTACTGCGCCGTGGGCCTCGCCCAGCACGGCACCCTCCCGCCCGGTGCCGTCGGCTACGGCGCCGGGCTCGGGGTGCTCGCGCTGCTGGCGCATATGGCGGTGCGGCTGCGGGCCCCGCACGCCGACCCCCTCCTCCTCCCCATCGGCGTGCTGCTCAACGGGCTCGGCCTGGTGCTCATCTACCGGCTCGACCTGGAGACCCCGGGCGACCGGGCGGCACCGGCGCAACTGGTCTGGTCGACGCTGGGCGTGACGCTGTTCATCCTGGTCGTCCTGCTCCTGCGCGACCACCGGGTGCTCCAGCGCTACACCTACGTCTGTGTCGTCGCCGTGCTGGTCCTGCTCACCCTGCCGATCCTGTTCCCCGCGGTGAACGGGGCCCGTATCTGGATCCGGATCGCCGGGTTCTCGATCCAGCCGGGTGAGTTCGCGAAGGTGCTGCTGGCGGTGTTCTTCGCCGCGTACCTGGCCGCGAACCGCAACGCCCTCGCGTACACCGGCCGCCGCGTCTGGAAGTTCCAGTTCCCCACCGGCCGGGTGCTCGGCCCGATCGTCGCCGTCTGGCTGGTGAGCGTCGGTGTGCTGATCCTGGAGCGGGACCTCGGGACGTCGCTGCTCTTCTTCGGCCTGTTCGTCGTCCTCCTCTACGTCGCCACGGGCCGCACCGGCTGGATCGCCGTGGGACTGCTGCTGGCGGCGCTGGGCGCGATCGCCGTCGGCCGGCTCGAACCGCATGTGCACAGCAGGATCGAGACGTGGCTGCATCCGTTCGCCTCGGTCGAGGCGGGCGAGGGCCCGAACCAGCTCGCCCAGTCCCTGTTCGCCTTCGCGGAGGGCGGCTTTCTCGGCACGGGCCTGGGCCTCGGCCACTCGGTCCTCATCGGCTTCGCCGTGAAGTCGGACTTCATCCTGGCCACGGCGGGCGAGGAACTGGGACTGGCGGGTCTGTCGGCCATCTTCGTCCTCTACGGCCTGCTGGTGGAGCGCGGCTACCGGGCGGGCCTCGCGCTGCGCGAGCCCTTCGGCCGGCTGCTCGCGGTGGGCCTCGCCTCGCTCGTGGCGCTCCAGGTGTTCGTGATCGCGGGCGGGGTGACCGGCCTGATCCCGCTGACCGGCATGGCGATGCCGTTCCTGGCGCAGGGCGGCTCGTCGGTGGTCACCAACTGGGCGATCGTGGCGCTGCTGGTCCGGGTGAGCGACTCGGCCCGGCGTCAGCACGACGGGCGGGAGACCCCATGACCCGGTACATCCGGCACGCCGGCCTCTTCTGCGCCCTGCTGCTGGTGGCCCTGCTGCTGAACGCCGCGCGGGTCCAGGTCGTCCAGGCCCCGGCGTACGACGGCCACCCCGCCAACCGCCGCCCGGAGATCGCCCGTTACGAGCAGCCGCGCGGGAACATCCTGGTCGGCGGCCGGCCCGTCACCGGCTCGCAGGACACCCGCGAGCACCTGCGCTACGAGCGGACCTACGCCGACGGACCGCTGTACGCGCCGGTCACCGGCTTCGCCTCCCAGCTGTACGGGACAACGCTCTTGGAGCACACCGAGGACGGCGTCCTGTCCGGCACCCATCCGATGCTCGCGCCGTTCCCCCTGTGGAACGACTTCACCCGCGCCCGGAACGCCGGCGGAGACGTCGTGACGACACTCACCCCGGCCGCGCAACGGGCGGCATACCGGGGACTCGCCGGACGCAAGGGCGCGGTGGCCGCCCTGGAGCCGTCGACCGGCCGGATCCTCGCCCTGGTGTCCGCCCCGTCCTACGACCCCCAGCCGCTGTCCGGGAACGGAGCGGCGGCGGCCCGGGCCTGGCAGCGGCTGAACGCCGACCGGGACCGGCCGATGCTCAACCGGGCGGTACGGCAGACGTATCCACCGGGTTCGACCTTCAAGATCGTCACCTTGGCCGCCGCGCTGGACGCCGGACTGGTCCCGGACCTCGACAAGCCCACCGACTCCCCCGACCCGTACCGGCTGCCCAGTACCAGGACGCGTCTGTCGAACTACGCGAAGGGCTGCGCGGACGCCTCCGTGCGCGAGGCGTTCGTCTTCTCCTGCAACACGGTGTTCGCTCAACTGGGCGTGGAGGTGGGCGTGCCGGGGATGACGGCGGCGGCCCGGGCCTTCGGCTTCAACGACACGGCGCTCCGTATCCCCTTCTCCGTGGCACGGTCCACCTTCGACACCTCCCTCGACAAGGCACAGCTCGCGCTGTCGTCGATCGGCCAGTACAACACCCGCGCCACCCCGCTGCAGATGGCGATGGTGGCGGCGGCCGTGGCGAACGGCGGACAGGTACGGGAGCCCTACCTGGTGGAGCGCACGACCCGGCCGGGCGGCAGCACACTCGCGACCGCCGGCTCGCGCCCCGTCCGCCAGGCGATGTCCCCCGCGACCGCCGCGCGGCTGCGCGGGCTGATGCTGGGCGTGGTCAGGGGCGGCACCGGACGCAACGCCGCGATCCGCGGTGCCAGGGTGGGCGGCAAGACCGGCACCGCGCAGCACGGCGTCGGCAACTCCGGCACGCCGTACGCCTGGTTCGTCTCCTGGGCGCAGGGCGGTCGCGATCTGCAGCCGAGGGTGGCGGTCGCGGTCGTCGTGGAGGACGCGGACGCGGATCGCGGGGAGATCAGCGGGGGCGGTGACGCGGCGCCGATCGCGCGGGCGGTGATGGAGGCGGTACTGAAGTCCCGGGACCGGCTGCCCGGTTCCTGAGACGGCCCTACCGCGAGAGCAGACTCCCGACCTACCGTTCGGTCATGACTTCTGCCGCCGCCTTCGAACTCGCCCAGGTCAACATCGCCCGCCTCAAAGCCCCTCTGGACTCCCCGCAGTTGAAGGACTTCGTCGACGCCCTGGACCCGGTGAACGCGGACGCCGACACCGCCGAGGGCTTCGTGTGGCGGCTGCAGGGCGAAACCGGCGACGCGACGGACGTGTCCGTCTTCGGCGACTCCTGGCTGATCATCAACATGTCGGTGTGGCGGGACACGGACGCGCTCACGGCGTACATGTACCAGGGCAGGCACCGGGAGATGCTCGCCCGCCGCCGCGAGTGGTTCGAGCGGGTCCAGGAGGCGATGGTCGCGATGTGGTGGGTCCCGGCAGGCCACCGCCCGACCGTCGCCGAGGCCGAATCCCGCCTCCTCCACCTCCGCACCCACGGCCCGACCCCGTACGCCTTCACCCTGCGCACGTCGTACCCGCCCCAGGGTGCGACGCCCCTGCTGGGCGACGTGCCGGAGGGGCTGGGCTGCTCGGTCTAGCGGCGGCGGTCGACGGCGGTGAGGTCGACGCCGAGAGTGAAGGGGACGGTGAGTTCGAGCTTGTCGTGGAAGATGCCGTTGGGGACGTACGCCCTGGTCGCCGGGTCGAGCTCGTACACGTAGACAACGGGCCGCCCGCCGATGTCCTCGACCCGCCAGTAGTGGCGGATGCCGGCCTTGGCGTACTTCCGGGGCTTCAGCTCGCGGTCGCGCTCCTCGGAGTCCTCGGACACGATCTCGACGGCGAGAATGACGTCTTCGGGATGGACGCGCGTCTTCCGGGGGCCTCTGTCCGCGTCGGCCCTGATCACCATCACGTCGGGCTCCGGTCGGTCCCGCTCGCTGAGCTTGACGGTGAACTCCCGAAAGACATCACAGTCGTCCGGGACCTGATCCAGCAGGCTGTGCTCCAGCAGACGCAGGACGCGCATGTGGAACTCGGTCTGTGGACTCATGAAGACGAGACTCCCGTCGATCAGCTCCGTGTGCGGAGGCAGGTTGGGAAGCTCGTCCAGGTCGTCCGCCGTCCAGCCGCCCTCGGGCGGACGAGGCCACTCGTAGTCGTCGTCCAGCCCGTAGTCGCGTGCGGCGCTCATGATCGCTCCCATGTGCCGGAGTCTGCCTGGCACAGCCAGCGTACCCAGGGGAATATGCCGGTTCGCCCGTCGAACGAGTGATCAACCGTCGATTCGTTGACCGGCCTCGATCGCCCCCTCCACTTCCGCGACCCGCTCCCGCTCCTCCACCGCGAACCGCTCGGCGTCGAGCTTCTCGGCGATCTCCTCGTCCTGGGACATCAGCAGGTCGAGATCGGAGTCGCCCATGTCCAGGACGCCCATGTCGACGTAGGCCTGCTGAAGGCGTTTGCCCCACAGGCCGATGTCCTTGACGCAGGGGACGATGCGGCTGAAGAGGAGCTTGCGGAACAGAGCGAGGAACTCGGACTGCTCACTGCAGGCCTCGGCCTCCGCCTTCGGAATGCCGAAGTTCTCCAGCACTTCCACGCCCCGCAGCCGGTCGCGCATGAGGTAGCAGCCCTCGATGACGAACTCCTCGCGTTCCCTCAGCTCGGCTTCGGTGAGCTGCCGGTAGTAGTCCCTGAGCGCCATCCGCCCGAAGGCCACGTGCCGGGCCTCGTCCTGCATGACGTACGCGAGGATCTGCTTCGGCAGCGGCTTGTCCGTCGTGTCCCTGATCATGCCGAAGGCGGCCAGCGCGAGGCCCTCGATCAGCACCTGCATGCCCAGGTACGGCATGTCCCAGCGCGGGTCGCGCAGCGTGTCGCCCAGCAGCGACTGGAGGTTGTCGTTGATCGGGTACAGCAGCCCGACCTTCTCGTGCAGGAACCGGCCGTAGATCTCGGCGTGCCTGGCCTCGTCCATGGTCTGGGTCGCCGAGTAGAACTTCGCGTCCAGATCAGGGACGGACTCGACGATCCGGGCGGCACAGATCATCGCGCCCTGCTCACCGTGCAGGAACTGACTGAACTGCCAGGAGGCGTAGTGCCGCCTCAGCTCCCCCTTGTCCTTCTCCGTCAGCTTCGCCCAGTGCCTGGTCCCGTAGAGGGACATCGCCTCGTCGGGAGTCCCCAGCGGATCGTACGGATCCACCTCCAGCTCCCAGTCGATCCGCTTCTGCCCGTCCCACTGCTTGTCCTTGCCCTTCTGATAGAGGGCCAGGAGCCGGTCGCGGCCGTGGTCGTACTCCCAGTCGAAACGGGCCGCGCCACCAGCCGGCACCCGCCACACAGACTCTTCCGGTTCCTCGGCGTACAGGTCGAAGGTCGGCATGCCCGCAGGCTCCTACGCGGTAGACGCCGCGTCAACAAGTCGCGCACAGGGGATTGACGCCCTTGCTGACACGCAGTCTTATAAAGGGGACAGTGACGTGTGCACAACGAGGTGGGCAGCCATGACGACCCTGACGGAAGCCGACGCGCTCGACGGCCTGCGCGACGCCCTCGGCCTGCTCAAGGACCGGGAGCAGGTGGCCCAGCGGCTGCTCGACTCCTCCGCCAAGCACTCCTTCGACCCGGACAAGGAACTGGACTGGGACGCGCCCTTCGAGGAGGGCAAGTGGTTCTGGCCCCCGGAGCTGGTGTCCCTCTACGACACCCCGCTCTGGAAGCGCATGAGCGAGGAGCAGCGCATCCTGCTCTCCCAGCACGAGGCGGCGGCCCTCGCCTCCCTCGGCATCTGGTTCGAGATCATCCTCATGCAGCTCCTCGTCCGCCACATCTACGACAAGGCCGCGACCAGCGCACACGTCCGCTACGCCCTCACCGAGATCGAGGACGAGTGCCGCCACTCCAAGATGTTCGCCCGCCTGATCTCCCACGGCGACACGCCCTGGTACCCGGTCAGCCGCGCCCACCAGCACCTGGGCCGCCTCTTCAAGACCATCTCCACCACCCCCGGCTCCTTCACCGCCACCCTCCTCGGCGAGGAGGTCCTCGACTGGATGCAGCGCCTGACGTTCCCCGACGAGCGTGTCCAGACCCTGGTCAGGGGCGTCACCCGCATCCACGTCGTGGAGGAGGCCCGCCACGTGCGCTACGCCCGCGAGGAACTCCGCCGCCAGATGGTGACGGCCCCGAAGTGGTCCCAGGAGTTCACGCGGGTCACCTCCGGCGAGTTCGCCCGCGTCTTCTCGGTGGCGTTCGTGAACCCGGACGTCTACACGAACGTCGGCCTGGACAAACGAGAGGCCCTCGCCCAGGTCAAGGCCAGCGGCCACCGCCGCGAGGTCATGCGGAACGGCTCCAAGCGGCTGACGGACTTCCTCGACGACATCGGGGTGCTGCGCGGCGTGGGCCGCCGCCTGTGGAAGTCCTCCGGTCTGCTGGCATAGACCCCGCCTGGGTCATGTCCATGCAGGGTGGCTACTGTCCTCTGTGACCCCGTCACTGTCAGTGGCCACAAAGGAGATCACCCGGCATGTCCCCCCACGTCCCCCACTCCCTGCGGACCGCCGCCGTCGGCGCCACAGCCGCCCTCGCCCTGACCGCGTGCGGCAGCCAGTCCTCCGACACCGGCAAGGCTCCCGCCCCACAGGGAGTCGTCAGCCAGGCAACGGCCAAGAAGATCGCCGACCGCTACGAAAAGGTCAACAACAAGGCGAACGCGACCCAGGACGAGAAGCTTCTCGCGACGGTCGAGGCCGGCCAGGTCTACGCGATGGACAAGGCCGTCTACACCCTCTACGACACCTGGCCGAAGAAGGACCAGCAGGACTACGCCAAGCCCTTCTCCTACCAGGACCGCACCTACGTGATCCCGAAGAAGGGCTCGGGCGACTGGTTCGCGGTCCAGGCCAAGTCCAGCGAGAACAGGACCGAGAGAGTGCTCATGGTCTTCGACAAGGTGGACGGAACGTACAAGATGGTGCTGTCCCTCTGGGCCGCCGCGGAAGACATTCCCAAGCCGGCCCTCGACAAGGACGGACTGGCCCAAGCCGTCGACGCAGACACCAAGATCGGCGAACTGGCCCCCACCGACATACGCGCCGCCTACGCGGACTACCTCGAAACCGGCGGCAAGAAGAAGGGCAAGGCCCTGACCTCCACGCAGCCCGTCGAGACCGCCAAGAAGACCTACCAGCGAAGCAGCACCGAGGGCGCGGCCGAGGGCAAGGCCACCGAGAAGTTCTTCGCCAAGACCCCCGCCGACCCGAGCGTCTACGCCCTGCGGACAGCCGACGGCGGCGTCCTCGCCCTCCTCCCGCTCGCCCACAAGCAGGAATCCCTGCTGAAGGAGTCCTACCGCTCCATCGCGAACCTCGTCCCCAACGACGAGCAGTCCGCCCTGGGCGCCACCAGCGGCCCCCTGATCACCGACACCTTCGAGGGCCAGGGCCTGGCCGAACTGACCCCGAAGGCCGCCCGCCTCACCAACGTCGACTTCCAGCACGTGGACGCGCGCTAGCGGGGACCCGCACCCGCGCACGCACGGAAGGGGCCGTGTCGGGGGGTGTCCGCCCGCAGCGGTTGTCGCGTCAACGAACAGCGAGTCGGTACGCAACCCCATCGCGACGTTCCGAGGACGGACACCCCCCGGCA
>NZ_JBIBHN010000041.1:0-61236 GCF_042957035.1 Streptomyces sp. NPDC008137
TCCTCCGCCTTGCAGCTGCACGCACCAGGCCCCGCTCACCGGCGTCGAAGAAGTGCTGCCGATTCCCTGCGCCGTGATCCAAACGACAGGCCCTAAGCGCGCCGCAGCCTGAGGCCGACGAACGCCAGGCCCAGGCCGAGTCCGATGAGCACCAGCCCGCTGCCCAGGGGAAGGATCCGCAGCACAGGCCCGACAGGTCGTTCGGCCTGGGCTGCGGCCTCGCGTACAGGCGGGTCCGTCGGTGCGGGGGGTTCGGGGACGGCCTGCTCCCGGGACGGCTCGGGCACGGCGGTGGCCTCATGAGCCTCACCGGCTTCACGGGCCTCATGGGCCTCCCGCTCCTCCTCGGGCTCCTGCGACCGCCCGGGCCGCTCCCGTCCCTCACCGGCCCGGCTCCCGGCCCGCGAGGGCGCGCCGAACGATGACGGGCCAGTCGGGGCGGACGGAGCGGAGGGGGCGGCGATGGCCCCGGCCTCTTCGTCGTACGCGAGGACGGAACCCACAGAACCCACAGAGCCGTAGGCCTGAACAGCTCCGCAAGGTGAGACGACCGCACCCGCCCCCAAGGCGACCACCAGTCCGGTCGCCCGCAGTGCGCGTAGCCATGGAGTCACTTTGGTGACCCCCTCCCGCCGTGCCCGGTAGGGCAAGATCGGCAAGTTCGGTCATTTCGAGGCAATCAGCCTCACACCGCCCCGGGCGTCCGGCACTCCGGGTTCGGCCGACGGACGGAATCGCTGCGCAATCCGGGTCGGACGAGCCCGCCGCGCGACGAGCTGGCCATCAAGCTCGACGTCGCTTGAGTGCGTTCTGGCGCCGGTGAGTGGGTGTTCGGGTGCGCGGCAGGCGCACTCTGGTGGACTCCACATCAAGTGCCTGCAGGCCGGGATCGCCACGATCAGCCACCGGCTCTCGCTGCCGGTGGGTGAGAAGGGCACCAAGCACGCTCCCGGCGGCTACCGCTCCCGGCGGGAGTGGCATGCCAAGTCCCGGCGTCTGCGTGTGCTTCAAGACCGTCTTCAGGCGGTGCGGGCCGACTGGGAAGCCGGGCGGGTACGCGTGGTGCGGGGCGGGAAGCGGCTGCTGAATACCCGCCACCACCTGGACCCGGCCGGGCTGAGTGCGCCGGAGTGGCGTGAGCGGTGGCAGGCCGCACGCCGGTTCCTCCAGGCCGACGGGGAGTCCGGCAAGCGCTACGGCAACGAGACGGTCCGCGTCACACCAGACGGCGAGGTCTCCCTGAAACTTCCCGCGCCGCTGGTGTATCTGGCCAACGCCCCGCACGGCCGGTACGTGCTGAGCGCGCGCGTGGCATTCGCGCACCGGGGCGAGCAGTGGGCCGACCGTGTGGCAGCCAACCGGGCCGTGGCCTACCGCATCCACGAAGACACCGGCCGGGGTCGCTGGTACCTGACCGCCTCCTGGACCATCCCCCCGGCCCCAACCCTTCCCCTGGCGGCGGCACGCGTACACGGCATGCTCGGTGTGGACACCAACGCCGACCACCTGGCCGCCTGGCGCCTCGACAGGCACGGCAACCCCACCGGCACGCCCCTGCGTTTCGGATACGACCTGTCCGGCACCACCGCCCATCGCGACGCCCAGGTCCGCCACGCCCTGACCCGCCTGCTGCACTTCGCCAAACGGCATGGCCTCGCCGTCGCGATCGAGGATCTGGACTTCACGGCCGAGACCACCCGGGAGAAGCACGGCCGCCGTACACGCTTCCGCAAGCTGATCTCCGGCATGCCGGTGGCCCGGCTGCGGGCCCGGCTGGTGTCCATGGCGGCCGAACTCGGCATCCCCGTCGTCGCCGTCGACCCCGCCTACACCAGCCGCTGGGGCGCCCAGCACTGGCAGAAACCACTCACCACCGCGACCAGGAAGGCCACCCGCCACGACGCAGCCGCCGTGGCGATCGGAAGACGCGCCCTGGGACACCCGATCCGGCGACGGACGGCACCGCCCCCCACACGACCGGAGTGATCGTGCGGGGCATCGGACCGTCCAGGCCCGACCAGGCACCCCAGGGCGTGAGGGACCCCGCCCCCGCATCCCCGGACCACGGACCCGATCCGTGCCGCCGGACGCGGAGCGAACGCGGGCGACCAGGACACCCAACACCGTTCGGGATGTCCGCAGTGATCAGGAATGGGTCCAAGACTCACTCGTGCTCACTGAATAGGAACGGTGGATCAGCTTCCCCTGGGGGTACCACGGAGGTGAGGTGCAGGCGTGCGAGAGAATGGCGACATGGAGATGCCGAGAAACGAACGGTCGCCGGAGAGCCCGCAGATCCTGGTCGTCGGCCAGGACGGCATGGCGCTCGGGGGCGGCAGCGGAGACGAGGACTCCCGCGAGATCCCGGTCACGGAACAGGTCGAGCAGCCCGCCAAGGTCATGCGGATCGGCAGCATGATCAAGCAGCTGCTGGAGGAAGTGCGCGTGGCGCCCCTGGACGAGGCCAGCCGGGTCCGGCTCAAGGAGATCCACGCCAGCTCGGTGAAGGAGCTGGAGGACGGTCTGGCGCCCGAGCTGGTGGAGGAGCTGGAGCGGCTCTCCCTGCCCTTCACGGACGAGACGACCCCCAGCGACGCGGAACTGCGCATCGCGCAGGCCCAACTGGTCGGCTGGCTCGAAGGGCTCTTCCACGGGATCCAGACGACGCTGTTCGCCCAGCAGATGGCCGCCCGCGCCCAGCTGGAGCAGATGCGCCGCGCCCTCCCGCCGGGAGTCGGCCACGAGGGCCTCGACGAGCAGCAACCGGGAGCCCGTACCGGCGGACCGTACCTGTAGCCCCCCACAGCCCCCGAAAACAAAGAGGGCCCCGCGGCCGAAGCCGCCGGGCCCTTCCTCATGTCGTCCGGCTGTCCGGGGCGTCAGGACGGCGGATTGCCCGTCGAGACGTTGAGCTCGATGACCGGCATGTCGTCCGGGTCGACATCGGTGCCCTTGGACGGGAACTGGTTCATGACGGTGCCCTGGCCGTAGGTGTTCTCGTCCACGTTCTTGACGCTCACCTGCCAGCCGGCCGCCTGGGCGCAGGACTTGACCGACGCGATGTTCATGAACTTGAAGTCCGGGATCTGGATCTTGTCGGGGTCGTTGTACGACTCCTCCGGCTCCGTGCACTCCTCGGAGTCGATCGTCTTCGTCGTGTCCGGCCCGCGGTAACCGGGCTTCTGGGCGTCCGAGGCCGAGGCGCTCGCGCCGCCGCCCCCGCCCTTGTCGTCCTCGCCGCCGCCGTTCATCAGCAGGGCCGCTACCAGCCCGCCGACCGCGAGCACGGACACGATGACGGAGCCGATGATCACCGGCTTGTTGCTCTTGCCGCCGCCCTGCGAGGCGGGCGCGCTCTGCGGCGTGAGGTTGTACGGCGGCGGGGTCGACGGGCCCTGCTGCGGGGGGTAGGCGCCCTGGTGCGGCGCCTGGTAGCCGCCCTGCTGCGGATAGCCGTACGCCGGGGACTGCGCCGACGGGGCGGGGGTGCCGTACGGGTTCGGCGGCGGGGTCGGCTGGTACGGCGTCTGGACCTGGCCCGAGGCGGCCGGGGGCGCCTGGTCGACCGGCGGGAACACGGCCGAGCCGACGCCCGCGCCGCTCGGTGCCTGGGTGCCCGGGACGATGCTCGGCGGGGCGGCCTGGAACGACGCCGCCACCCGCAGGCACTCGTCGCGCATGGTCTCGGAGCTGGGGAAACGCTCGTTCGGATTCTTCTTCAGCGCCCGGGCGATCAGCGCGTCCACGGCCGGCGGCAGCGCACGGTTGATCGTGGACGGAACCGGTGGCTCCTCCTGGACGTGTGCGTACGCGATGGCCAGCGGCGAGTCCGCCTCGAACGGCAGCCGCCCGGTGACCAGTTGGAACAGCATGATGCCGACCGAGTACAGGTCGGAGCGGGCGTCCACACCGCGGCCGAGGGCCTGTTCCGGCGAGAGGTACTGCGGGGTGCCGACGACCATGCCGGTCTGCGTCATGGACGTCACACCGGACTGCATGGCGCGGGCGATGCCGAAGTCCATGACCTTGACCACACCGCGCTTGGTCATCATCACGTTGCCCGGCTTGATGTCGCGGTGGACCAGGCCCATCTCGTGGCTGATCTCCAGCGCGGCCAGCACATCCGCCGTGATCTTCAGTGCCTTGTCGGCGGGCATCGCGCCCTGCTGCCGCACGTCCTCGTCGAGGACCGAGCCGAGCGGGCGGCCCTCGACGTACTCCATGACGATGTACGGCGTCGTCATGTTGTCGAGGGTGTCCTCGCCGGTGTCGAAGACCGAGACGATGTTGGTGTGCGTGAGCTTGGCCACGGACTGGGCCTCGCGGCGGAACCGCTCGCGGAAGGCCTGCTCCCGGCCGAGCTCGGTGTGAAGTGTCTTGATCGCGACCTGTCGGTCGAGCACGCTGTCGTACGCGAGGTGCACCGAGGCCATGCCGCCCTGGCCGAGGAGGTCACGCAGCTGATAGCGGCCACCGGCGAGCGCCCGCCCCGCGTACTGCCCCTGTGCGCCGTCCTGGCTCATGTTTCCGTGTCCCCCGTGGCTCCTCGAGGAGCTGCCGCTGATCCGTCCGACCCGTCGGATCCGTCTGATCCGTCGTTGATCCAAACCGCCATTCCCGGCCAAGTCTGCCCCAGGGCACGGACACGTCAAGCTCGGTGCCCGTTCCGTGACCGTACGCGAAAGAAGCGTCGCGGAAGCGTTACCGCTGACGTGCGGCCGCTACACAGAATTTGCACGAGAGTGCTGAGTAAAGGTTTCATGGCGCGTCCGTCCCGTGCCGGTCCCGGCACCCGTCTCGGACCGGCGGCTTGCGCGGAGGCTGTAGCGTGGCCGACGGAGACCGTAACAACACCGCGCGCACCGCGGGCAGAAACGACGGCGAGGACTGATGGCACAGCAGCAGCGCGCTCAGGGCCCGTCCGAACCCGAGGCGAGTGGCGGCGGCATGTCGGAGGCGCCGGAGGCCTGGGGTAACGGCGGGTTGGTCGGGGACGGCCGGTACCGGCTGACCCACAGACTCGGCCGGGGCGGCATGGCAGAGGTGTTCGCGGCCGAGGACGTCCGCCTCGGGCGCACCGTCGCCGTCAAGCTGCTCCGCTCCGACCTCGCCGAGGACCCGGTGTCCAAGGCGCGCTTCACGCGCGAGGCCCAGTCGGTGGCGGGCCTCAACCACCACGCGATCGTCGCCGTGTACGACTCCGGCGAGGACGTCGTGGGCGGCCAGCCGCTCCCTTATATCGTCATGGAGCTGGTCGAGGGCCGCACCATCCGCGACCTGCTGCTGAACGCCGAGGCGCCGGGCCCCGAACAGGCCCTGATCATCGTCTCGGGCGTCCTGGAGGCGCTCGCCTACTCGCACCAGCACGGCATCGTGCACCGCGACATCAAGCCCGCCAACGTCATCATCACGCACAACGGCGCCGTGAAGGTGATGGACTTCGGCATCGCCCGCGCCCTGCACGGCGCGCAGTCCACGATGACGCAGACCGGCATGGTCATGGGCACCCCGCAGTACCTGTCCCCGGAGCAGGCGCTCGGCAAGGCCGTCGACCACCGCTCCGACCTGTACGCCACGGGCTGCCTGCTCTACGAACTCCTCTCGCTGCGCCCGCCGTTCACCGGCGAGACCCCGCTGTCGGTGGTCTACCAGCACGTCCAGGACATCCCGACGCCGCCCTCCGAGGCCTCCGACGCCTGCCCGCCGGAGCTGGACGGCATGGTCATGCGCTCCCTCGCCAAGGAGCCCGACGACCGATTCCAGACGGCCGAGGAGATGCGCGGACTGGTCCAGTACGCGCTCCAGATGCTCTACGACCAGGGCGGCCACACCGGCACCTGGAACACCGGCCCGGTCGACATGCACGAGGGCCGGAACACCCCGTCGGGCGGCTTCGCCCACACGGCCGTGATGGGCCACCCCGGTGATGTCTCCGGCACCGCGCAGATCCCCTCGCCGATACTCCCCGCCGGCTACGGCAGCGGGGACGACGGCGGTTTCGAGGGGCGCGGCAACAAGGGCAGCGGCCGCGGCAAGCTGTGGATCCTCGCGGTGCTCGCGGTGATCGCCGTGGCGGCGGGCGTCGCCCTGGCGCTGCAGAACACCGGCGGCGGCACGAAGGCGCCCACCGACGACAAGAAGTCGCCGGCCGCCTCGCAGACGGAGGAGAAGAAGACTCCGAGCGAGACGCCGAGCGACGAGGAGACGGACGGGCCGACCGACACGTCGACGGACGACGGAACCGGCACGAGCTCCGGCGGCGGCGGATGGACCCCGTCGTACAGCCCGTCCTACACGCCGTCCCCGAGCACTCCGCAGACGCCGACGGACCAGCCGACGGACCAGCCGACCAGCGCGGAGCCGACCGGCGAGCCGACCGACGAGGAGCCCACGGACCCGGAGACGCCGCCGGACGACACGGGCGGCACGGACGCGGGCGCCACGGGCGGCGGCGTCGTCGCCGGCGCGGAGGGCTGACCCGCCCGGACGCCGGACGGCGGAAAAGAACGAAAACGCACGATCCACGCGCGCGTGGGACCCGGAAACGGGCCCCACGCGCGCGTGCCGTTTCGGCGCGCCCACAAGTGGACTCTTCCCGTGACCTGGGTCACCGGGTTAACGTGCGGTAGCTCCGGCCTCCTGCAAGGCTGTGACCAGGGCCGCTTCCCCGCCTTTCCGATTTACTTGGAAATCCAAGCAAAATCGCAGGTCAGATGGGGTTTCACAGAAATGTGGAGCACTGGGTAACGTGCTTGTTGCAGGGCGCTCGCCGGGGCACCTGTCACGCCTGTTCCCGGCCGAGTGGCACCCACCCCGTGCCCCGGTGGTCGAGAACAGGTGAGCCGCACTGGCCTACCGGCAACCCCGGGGGCCGGACCGACGGAGGAGCACACGTGACCGTGGAGAGCACTGCCGCGCGCACATCGCGACGCAGCGCCGGAAGCAAGGCCGGCACCACCGGCACCAAGGGCACCACCCGCACGCCTGCCAAGAAGGCCGCGGCCGCGAAGAAGCCCGCGGCCGCGAAGAAGGCCGCCGAGCCCCAGCTCGTGCAGCTGCTGACGCCCGAGGGCAAGCGCGTCAAGCACGCGGCGAACGCCGTGTACGACAAGTACGTCGCCGATGTCACCCCGGAAGAGCTCCGCGGCCTGTACCGCGACATGGTGCTCACCCGCCGCTTCGACGCCGAGGCCACCTCCCTGCAGCGCCAGGGCGAGCTGGGTCTGTGGGCCTCGCTGCTCGGCCAGGAGGCCGCCCAGATCGGCTCCGGCCGGGCCACCCGCGAGGACGACTACGTCTTCCCCACCTACCGCGAGCACGGCGTCGCCTGGTGCCGCGGGGTGGACCCCACCAACCTGCTCGGCATGTTCCGGGGTGTGAACAACGGCGGCTGGGACCCCAACAGCAACAACTTCCAGCTCTACACGATCGTCATCGGCTCCCAGACGCTGCACGCCACCGGCTACGCGATGGGCGTCGCCAAGGACGGCGCCGACAGCGCGGTGATCGCCTACTTCGGCGACGGCGCCTCCAGCCAGGGCGACGTGGCCGAGTCCTTCACCTTCTCCGCGGTCTACAACGCCCCGGTCGTGTTCTTCTGCCAGAACAACCAGTGGGCCATCTCCGAGCCCACCGAGAAGCAGTCCCGCGTCCCGATCTACCAGCGCGCGCAGGGCTTCGGCTTCCCGGGCGTACGGGTCGACGGCAACGACGTGCTCGCCTGCCTCGCGGTCACCCGCTGGGCCCTGGAGCGGGCTCGCGCGGGTGAGGGCCCGACCCTCGTCGAGGCGTTCACCTACCGCATGGGCGCCCACACCACCTCCGACGACCCGAGCCGCTACCGGGGTGACGAGGAGCGCCAGGCCTGGGAGGCGAAGGACCCGATCCTGCGTCTTCGCCGGTTCCTGGAGACCTCAAACCACGCGGACGAGGGATTCTTCGAGGAACTGGAGGCCGAGTCCGAGGCGTTGGGCAAACGAGTGCGCGAGGCGGTCCGTGCCATGCCGGACCCGGACCACTTCGCGATCTTCGAGAACGTCTACGCGGACGGACACGCGCTCGTCGACGAGGAGCGCGCCCAGTTCGCCGCGTACCAGGCGTCGTTCGCCGACGAGGGGGGCAACTGACATGGCCGACAAGATGGCACTAGCCAAAGCGATCAACGAGTCGCTGCGCCACGCCCTGGAGGCCGACCCCAAGGTCCTGATCATGGGCGAGGACGTCGGCAAGCTCGGCGGCGTCTTCCGGGTGACGGACGGACTGCAGAAGGACTTCGGCGAGAGCCGCGTCATCGACACCCCGCTCGCCGAGTCGGGCATCGTCGGCACGGCGATCGGCCTGGCCCTGCGCGGCTACCGCCCGGTGGTGGAGATCCAGTTCGACGGCTTCGTCTTCCCGGCGTACGACCAGATCGTCACCCAGCTCGCGAAGATGCACGCCCGCTCCCTGGGCAAGGTCAAGCTCCCGGTCGTCGTGCGCATCCCCTACGGCGGCGGCATCGGCGCGGTGGAGCACCACTCGGAGTCCCCCGAGGCGCTCTTCGCGCACGTCTCGGGCCTGAAGATCGTCAGCCCGTCCAACTCCTCGGACGCGTACTGGATGATGCAGCAGGCCATCCAGAGCGACGACCCGGTGATCTTCTTCGAGCCCAAGCGCCGCTACTGGGACAAGGCCGAGGTCAACACCGAGGCGATCCCGGGCCCGCTGCACAAGGCCCAGGTGGTCCGCGAGGGCACCGACCTCACCCTCGCCGCCTACGGCCCGATGGTGAAGCTCTGCCAGGAGGTCGCGGCCGCGGCCGCCGAGGAGGGCAGGAACCTGGAGGTCCTGGACCTGCGCTCGGTCTCCCCGCTCGACTTCGACTCGATCCAGACGTCGGTGGAGAAGACCCGCCGCCTGGTCGTCGTCCATGAGGCCCCGGTGTTCTTCGGCTCGGGCGCCGAGATCGCCGCCCGGATCACGGAGCGCTGCTTCTACCACCTGGAGGCCCCGGTGCTCCGCGTCGGCGGCTACCACGCGCCGTACCCGCCGGCCCGCCTGGAGGAGGAGTACCTGCCGAACCTGGACCGGGTGCTGGATGCCGTCGACCGCTCGCTGGCGTACTGAGGAGAGGGTCGTGACGACGATGACGGAAGCGTCCGTACGCGAGTTCAAGATGCCGGACGTGGGTGAGGGGCTCACCGAGGCCGAGATCCTCAAGTGGTTCGTCCAGCCCGGCGACACGGTCACCGACGGCCAGGTGGTGTGCGAGGTCGAGACGGCGAAGGCGGCCGTCGAGCTGCCCATCCCGTACGACGGCGTGGTCAGGGATCTGCACTTCCCCGAGGGCACCACGGTGGACGTGGGCACGTCGATCATCGCGGTCGACGTGAGCGGAGATGCCGCCCCGGCCGAGCCGCGAGCGGAAGCCCCCCAGGCCACTGAGGAACCGAAGACGGAGGGCTCCGGCCGCCAGCCGGTCCTGGTCGGCTACGGGGTGGCGGCCTCGTCCACCCGCCGCCGCCCCCGCAAGGGCCCGGAGGTCCCGGTCCAGCAGGTCCCGGTCCAGCAGGTCTCGACGGCGATCCAGACGGAGCTGAACGGCCATGGAGGGGCGCCCTCGGCCGCCTCCCCGGCGTCGCCCGCCGCCTCCGCCGTCAAGGAACGCCCGCTGGCCAAGCCCCCGGTCCGCAAGCTGGCCAAGGACCTGGGCGTCGACCTGACGACGATCGTCCCGACCGGCCCGGACGGCATCATCACCCGCGAGGACGTGCACGCGGCCGTGGCCCCGCCGCAGACACCGCAGCCGACGGTCCCCGCCGTCCCCGCGACCGCCGCCCCGGCCCCCGCGCCGGCCGCCGTGTCGTACGACACGGGCCGCGAGAGCCGCATCCCGGTCAAGGGCGTCCGCAAGGCGACGGCGGCGGCGATGGTCGGCTCGGCGTTCACGGCGCCGCATGTCACGGAGTTCGTGACGGTCGACGTGACGCGCACGATGAAGCTGGTCGAGGAGCTGAAGGAGGACAAGGAGTTCGCGGGCCTGCGCGTGAACCCCCTCCTGCTGATCTCCAAGGCCCTGCTCGTCGCGATCCGGCGCAACCCGGACGTCAACGCGTCCTGGGACGAGGCCGCCCAGGAGATCGTGGTCAAGCACTACGTGAACCTGGGCATCGCGGCCGCGACGCCGCGCGGTCTGATCGTCCCGAACATCAAGGACGCCCACGCCCAGACCCTGCCGCAGCTGGCCGAGTCGCTGGGCGAGCTGGTGTCGACGGCCCGGGACGGCAAGACGTCCCCGGCGGCCATGCAGGGCGGCACGGTGACGATCACCAACGTCGGTGTCTTCGGCGTCGACACGGGCACGCCGATCCTCAACCCCGGCGAGTCCGCGATCCTCGCGGTCGGCGCGATCAAGCTCCAGCCGTGGGTCCACAAGGGCAAGGTGAAGCCCCGCCAGGTCACCACCCTGGCCCTGTCCTTCGACCACCGCCTGGTCGACGGCGAGCTGGGCTCGAAGGTCCTGGCGGACGTGGCGGCGATCCTGGAGCAGCCGAAGCGGCTGATCACCTGGGCGTGAGGCCGGCCGCCGCGGCCCGAGCTTCCGGGGCAGGCGAAGGGGGGCGCACCGCCGACGGCGGTGCGCCCCCCTTCCGTGGTGCCTGTCCTACTGGGCGAAGCCGTAGTTGAGCAGCTTCGTCGCGTCCGACTTGCGGGTGGGCCCGTCGGTCGAGGCGAGAACCGTGCCGATGACCGTCTTGCCGTTCCGCGTGGCCGCGAAGACCAGGCAGTACTTGGCCTCCGGGCCGGAACCGGTCTTCACGCCGATCGCGCCGGTGTAGCTCGCGAGCAGCGGGTTGGTGTTCTCCCACGGGGCCATCGTCCGCGTTCCGCCGGACTTCGTGGTCGTCTTCGCCGTGTACTTCTTCGTCTTGACGACCGTGCGGAACGTGGAGTTCTTCATGGCGTTGCTGGCGAGCTTCGTCAGGTCGCGCGGCGTGGAGTAGTTGCTGCCCCGGCCGATGCCGTCGAACGAGTCGAAGTGGGTGTTCTTCAGACCCAGGTTCTTGGCCGTGGTGTTCATCTTGCCGATGAACGACTTCACGCGCGCCGCCCGCGTCGAGCCCGAGCCGAACTTGTCGGCGAGGGCGTACGCCGCGTCGCAGCCGGACGGCAGCATCAGCCCGTACAGCAGCTGGCGGACGGTGACCTTGTCGCCGACGATCAACTTGGCGTTGGACGCCCAGTTGTTGTCGACGATGTAGTCGCTGTACGCCTTCTGGACCGTGACCTTGCTGTCCAGGTTGAGGTTCGACTGCTTCAGCACCACCAGGGCCGTCATGATCTTGGTGGTCGAGCCGGTGGAGCGGCGCGTGTCGGCAGCCTTGGTGTAGAGCGACTTGCCGGTCGCGTTGTTCATCACGTAGCCGCCCTTGGCGGCGATCGTGGGCGCCGTGGCGGCCTGCGCCGGCGCAACGGTGAGGGCTCCGGTCGCGAGCATGGCGCCGGTGGTGACGGCGACGGCCGCGGCTCTACGGAGACGGGTGCCCTTAATGCCGGTTATCAAGTGAAGTACCCCGATTACGTTGAATGCCCCAGGTGTGCGGCCGAATTGAGGACGAGGGGAAGGGGAGCCGCACGTGTCTGACTTGTAACTAGCACAGTTGGTTGTGCCGTTGCCGAGGGGGACCCGCCCTTTGCCACAGACGTGTGACATTCGAGGCCGCGTGAGTCCGCATCGCGGACGGATACATCCATGCGTACCTGTTGTATCTATGCTGTCGGCATGACCTTGGCCGTGAAGCACCCTCCCGCCGCCGACCGCGTGTACACCCACGTCAAGCAGGGTGTCCTGGAGCGCCGCTACGAGGGCGGGACCCTGCTCACCGAGGGCGAACTCGCCGAGGCCGTCGGTGTCTCCCGCACCCCGGTGCGCGAGGCGCTGCTCCGGCTGGAGGTCGAGGGACTGATCAGGCTCTACCCGAAAAAGGGAGCCCTCGTCCTGCCCGTCTCCGCGCAGGAGATCGCCGATGTCGTGGAGACCCGGCTGCTCGTCGAGGAACACGCGGCGCGCAAGGCCGTGCACGCGCCCCCCGGGCTCATCGAGCGCCTCGAAGCGCTCCTCGCCCGGCAGAAGGAGCAGGCCGCCGCCGGAGACCTCGCCGCGGCCGCCGTCACCGACCGCTGCTTCCACGCCGAGATCGTCCGCAGCGGCGGGAACGAGATCCTCTCCCGCCTCTACGACCAGCTGCGCGACCGCCAGCTGCGCATGGGCGTCGCTGTCCTGCACTCCCACCCCGACCGCATCGCCAAGACCCTCACCGAACACGAGGAGATCCTTCAAGCGCTGCGCTCCGGGGACGCCGAGGCGGCCGTCGGGCTCGTCCACCGCCACGTCAGCTGGTTCTCGCACCTGGCCCGGGGGGAGGTCCGATGAGCGTCGGCACACTGCCGGGCGATCCTCCGGGCGGCCGTCGCGCACTGGCCGTCTGGGGCACGGGCGTCTCGGTCTACTTCGTCGCGGTCATCTTCCGCACGTCCCTGGGCGTGGCCGGCCTCGACGCCGCCGACCGCTTCCACGTCAACGCCTCCGCCCTGTCCACCTTCTCCATCCTCCAGCTGCTGGTCTACGCCGGCATGCAGATACCCGTCGGCCTGCTCGTCGACCGGCTCGGCACCAAGAAGGTGCTGGCACTGGGGGCGGTGCTGTTCACGGCGGGGCAGGTCGGCTTCGCGTTCTCCCCGTCGTACGGCATGGCGCTCGCCTCCCGGGCGCTGCTCGGCTGCGGTGACGCGCTGACCTTCATCAGCGTGCTGCGGCTGGGCACCCGGTGGTTCCCGGCCCGGCGCGGGCCGCTCGTCGCCCAGTTCGCGGGCCTGGTGGGCATGGCGGGCAACCTCGTCTCCACGCTCGTCCTGGCCCGGCTGCTGCACGGCATCGGCTGGACGGCGGCGTTCGCGGGCAGCGCCGTCGCCGGGGCCGTGGTGCTCGTGCTGGTGCTGCTGTTCCTCAAGGACCACCCGGAGGGTCACGAGCCGGAGCCGCTCCCGCACCAGGGTCCGGCCTACGTACGACGCCAGATCGCCGCCTCCTGGCGGGAGCCGGGGACCCGGCTCGGGATGTGGGTGCACTTCACGACCCAGTTCCCCGCGATGGTCTTCCTGCTGCTGTGGGGCCTGCCGTTCCTGGTCGAGGCCCAGGGGCTGTCCCGTGCCACCGCCGGTGAACTCCTCACGCTCGTCGTGCTGTCGAACATGGGCGTCGGCATGGTCTACGGCCAGATCGTCGCCCGGCACCACGGGGCGCGGCTGCCCATCGCGCTCGGCACGGTCGGCACCACGGCGGCCCTGTGGGCGGCGACACTCGCCTACCCCGGCGAGCACGCCCCGATGTGGCTGCTGATCGCGCTGTGCACGGTCCTCGGGGCGTGCGGGCCCGCGTCGATGATCGGCTTCGACTTCGCCCGCCCGGCCAACCCGCCCGAACGGCAGGGCACCGCCTCCGGCATCACCAACATGGGCGGCTTCGTGGCCTCCATGACCACGCTGTTCGCCGTCGGGGTCCTGCTGGACGCCACCGGCGGCGACTACCGCGTCGCCTTCTCCGCGGTGTTCGTGCTCCAGGCACTCGGCGTCAGCCAGATCCTGCGCCTGCGGAAGCGTGCGGCGCGCAGGGAGCGGGAACGCCTGGTGGCGAGCCGGGTGGAGACGGTGCACGTGCCGGTGTGACGGGTGTCAGGCGGCCGGTACGAGGGTGAGGTAGGCCAGCCCCAGGACACCGCGGTACGTCAGCCACCGGGCACGGTGCCGGTCGGCACGCTCCCTGGTCTCGGCCGCGAGCGGGTGCCCGGGGTGCTCGGCGAGCCACACCTCGACGTCCGCGAGATACGCCGACTCGAACTCCTCCCACTCGTCGAGGCTCGCGGTCTCCGTCCACTCCGGCCTGAACCCGGCCTCGATCGCCAGGTCCACGAGGGTCGCGAGGTCGGGGTGGTCGGTGACGGCGGCGTCCGGCCACATGCGGGACAGTTCGGCCGGGGTCGGGGTGCGCTGCCAGAACCCTTCGCCGAGCAGGACACGGCCGCCGTCGGTGACGAGCCGGCGGAGTTCGGCCAGGGCCTTGGGGAGACGGTCACCGAGGGCTTGGCTGGCGCCGACGCACAGCACGAGGTCGGCTGGGCCGTGGCCGGTTGCGGTGGCGGACTCCTCGAGGAAGCGGGCCCGGGCCGTGAGGTGCCGTCGTTCCGCTTCTTGCCGGCCGCGTGAGAGGTCCCGGGCGTCGAGGTCGATACCGAGGCCGGTGGCCTGCGGTGTGGCTTCCAGGACGCGCAGCATGAGTTCGCCTCGACCGCAGCCGATGTCCAGCACGGTGGTGGGGGTGGTTCCGGCGAGCCGTTGTACGAGGCGGTCTGCTCGGGCCTCGGACAACGGGCCGTGGAAGGTGAGGCGGGTGCGGTGGGGTGGGGTCATGCCGGGGACGCTACGGGCGGGGGTGGGGCGGCGGCATGGGGTTTTCGGGCCCGGGGGTTGGTGCCGGGGCCGGGTGGGTGCGCAGCCCGGCGTAGCGGGGTGCCGCTGCGCCCACCCGTGCCGCCCTTAGCGGCACGCATGCCCGCAGCTGGGGCGGCGCGCATGCCCGCAGCCGGGGGCTCCTACTGCGTCACTGTGAAGTTGCGGAGGATCGCTGTCGTCAGGTCCGGGTCGCCCTCCGTCTTGAGGCGGTCGGACACCGCCTCCGGGGTCACGCGGCCGCAGGCCAGGCGGACGTAGGTCTCCCAGTCGAGGGTGAGGGTCGCGGCGGGGCCGAGGGCGGGGGCCGTTTCGAGGGTGCCGCGGCCCTGGATGTCGACGCGGATCGTGCGCAGGAACTCGATGGGCCCGTGCACGTCGAAGACGACGGCCGAGCTGCGCGGCGCCTGGGCGTTCTCGGCGACCACGCGCGGGAGTTCGGAGAGCAGCACGTCACGGGCGACGTGCGCGCCGGGGGAGTCGAGGTTGCCGGGCCGGCCGAGGGCGGTGCGCAGGTCCTGCTCGTGCGTCCACACGTCGAAGGCGTGCCGGCGCATGGACTCCTCGAGGGTCAGCTCCGTACCCAGCGGGCCGCGCACCTTGGTGCCCGGGTCACGCGACTCGTTCCGCAGTTGGCGGTTGCGGCGGATGATCACGTACTCCAGCTCGGAGGTCATCTCCGGCGACGTGTGGTGACGGCGGACGTCGACCTGCATCTCCATGTAGCGCTGGTGGTCGTTCGTCACGTGGAAGAGGTCACGCGGGAGCGTGTGGATGGGGCGCGGGTCGCCGAGCATCTCGCAGTCCAGGCCGATGACATGGGAGACCACGTCCCGCACCGACCACCCGGGGCACGGCGTCCGCCGGTTCCACTCGGCCTCCGCGAGCGGCTGGAGCAGCTCGGATATCGCTTCGATGGAGTGGGTCCAGGCGTCGGCGTAGGGCTGGAGGGTGGGATGCAGACTCACGGAACGGGACCCCTCGGCGGTCGGTGCACGGGCAGGTGGTGGCGGCGTTGCCAGTGGGAGGTGGCGGCTGTCGGCGGGTGTCTTGGCAGCTAAGTTACGCTGCTGTGAGGCACCCCGGCAGTGCTTTCGTGTGACGATCGTAGGCCCGGGGGGAAGCCCATGTGGACGGGTCGAATGCCAGGACGGTGGTAGTGTGCGCGCCTCTGTGATCCAGATCGCCGTAGACGAGGGCGAATCGGTCGAATCACGCCGACGGCGGGTGGCGTCGCTCGTCCGGGAGCAGGCAGGTGCCGATCTCGTCGTCCTGCCGGAGCTGTGGACCACGGGTGCGTTCGCCTACGAGGAGTTCGGGCGCGAGGCCGAGCCGCTCGAAGGGCCGACGTACGAGGCGATGGCGAAGGCCGCGAGCGACGCGGGCGTGTGGCTGCACGCCGGCTCCATCCCCGAGCGTTCTGCATCCGACAGCGGCTCCGCCGCGGGCGACGGACCGCTCTACAACACCTCCCTCGTCTTCTCCCCCTCCGGCGACCTGGCCGCCGCCTACCGCAAGATCCACCGCTTCGGCTTCGACAAGGGCGAGGCCGTGCTGATGGGCGCGGGCGCCGAGCTGGTGACGGTGCGTCTGCCGGAGACCGTCCTGGGTCTGTCCACCTGTTACGACCTCCGTTTCCCCGAGCTCTTCCGCGGTCTCGTCGACGCCGGTGCAGAGACGCTCGTGGTGTCGGCGGGCTGGCCGGAGCGCCGCCGGTCCCACTGGACGCTGCTGGCCCAGGCACGGGCCGTCGAGAACCAGTCCTTCGTCGTCGCGTGTGGAACGGCCGGGACGCATGCCGGAGTTCCGCAGGCCGGTCACTCGATCGTGGTCGATCCCTGGGGCGAGGTGCTGGCCCGGGCCGGCGCCGACGAGGAGGTCCTCACGGTGGAGTTCGACCCGGGGAAGGTCGCCACGACCCGGGAGCAGTTCCCGGCGCTGAAGGACCGGCTGCTGGGGCTGGAGCCCCCGCGCAGGCCCTGAGGACAGGGGTTCGGGCGGCTCAGTCCTCACGCTCCTTCTCCGCCAGGTGGATGACACACACCGCCACCGCGATCAGCAGCGCCGGATCGGCGTCCTCGCGGACGACGTCCACGCCGTAGGTGTCCCGCAGGGTCAGCCAGCGCCGGGAGATCACCGCGAGCAGCTCCCCGTCGTACTCGACGGCGAACTCCCGGTCGAGGATCTTGCCGCTGACGTCCAGTTCGTTGCCGTCGGCCAGGGACACCCGGTAGTGGTTGCGCAGCAGGGACAGCCGTTTCCTGCGGATCGTCGCCAGCGGCTCCCCGGCCCGCTGGAGCACCATCGTGTCGCGCAGGGCGAGCATCTTCTGGTGGATGTCGACGAGGACGCGGCCCTGGGTGTCCTTCAGCTCCCAGGTGTCCCGCAGCCGCAGCGCCTTGCCGTCGACGAGGAACACCTTGCTGCCGCGCTCGTCCTCGATCCAGTAGTCGTCACCGAAGCCGAGAAGCCGGTCGTACACGAGGAATCTCATGAGACCAGGGCTTCCCCGCCGCCGGTTCCGAAACGCCGTCTGTAGGCCGACGGGCTGAGGCCGGTCGCCCGCCGCAGCCGGGCCCGCAGGTTGGCGGCCGTACCGAGACCGCTCCTGGCCGCCACCACGTCCAGTCGCTCCTCGCCCCGCTCGATCAGGCGGCAGGCCAGCGCCACGCGCTCCCCGGTGAGCCACGCGAGCGGGGTCGTGCCGAGCTGGGCGCGGAAGCGGCGGTGGAGCGTGGCGGGGCTGACACGCGCGCGTGCGGCCAGGTCCGCCACGGCCAGCGGCTCGCCCAGCCGCTCCTGCGCCCACGCCAGCAGCGGGGCCAGGGACTCGTCCCGCACGTCCGGGACGGGCCGCTCCACGAACTGGCGCTGCCCGCCGTCGCGGTGCGCGGCGAACACCAGGCGCCGGGAGACGTGGTTGGCGATCTCGGCGCCGTGGTCACGCCGCCAGACGTACAGCCCGAGATCGAGGGCGGCGGCGCTGCCGGCGGCCGTGAGGATGTCGCCCTCGTCGACGAACAGGACGTCCGGCTCCAGCAGCACCTTCGGGTGCAGCAGGCGGAAGGAGTCCGCCCAGCGCCAGTGCGTGGCGGCCCGCCGCCCGTCCAGCAGCCCGGCCTCGGCGAGGGCGAAGGTGCCGGTGCAGAAGCTCATCACCCGGGCGCCACGCGCGTGTGCGTGCCGGATGGCGTCGAGTACGGCGGGGACGCGCGGGACGACGTTGTCCGGCCGGCCGGGCACGACCAGCGTGTCCGCCTCCGCGACGGCGTCCAGGCCGGCGACGCCGGTGAGCGTGAAGAAGCCGTGGTTCATCCGGGTCTCCGGCGCGGGCGCGCACAGCGTCACCTCGTACAGCGGCCCCGGGAGCCCCAGCTCCGGCCGCGGCAGCCCGAACAGCTCGGTGGCCACCCCGACCTCGAACGGGTTGGTGCCCTCGTCGACGATCACGGCGACCCGGTGCGGACGCTGCGAGGATTCTTTCGCCATGTGCGATTCCTAGCACTCGCGCGGCCTGCCCGGCACCCCGCAGGATCACCTCATGACCCAGGAACCCGTCTCCCTCGCCCACGCCCTGGCCACCTTCTCCGAGCAGTGGAGCCCCCGCATCGTCACCGCCGTCAACGACTACGACGTCCGCGTGGCCAAGGTCGAGGGCGAGCACGTCTGGCACGTCCACGACCACACCGACGAGTTCTTCCTCGTCCTCGACGGCGAGCTGCACCTCGGCCTGCGCGAACCGTCCGGCGAACGTACGGTCGTCCTCCCGAAGGGCAGCGTCTTCACGGTCCCGCGCGGCACCGAGCACAAGCCGTACGCGCCCGTCCCGACCGCGATCCTCATGTTCGAACCCACCGGCACCCTCACGGTCGGCGACCGTCACGACGACGTCCCGGACCATGTGGACGCCACGACGGGGCACGCGCTGGGCTGACTGTCAGTGACGGATGGCACCCTGGGCACATGGACCACTCCGCACCCCGACGCGCCCGTGTCCGCGCCCCCGAGCTGACCGGCAAGGGCGGCTGGCTGAACACGGGCGGGCAGCAGTACACCCTCGCCGACCTGCGGGGACGCATCGTCATCCTGGATTTCTGGACGTTTTGTTGCGTGAACTGCCTGCACGTCCTCGACGAGCTCCGTGAGCTGGAGGAGAAGCACCGGGACACGGTCGTCGTCATCGGTGTGCACTCGCCGAAGTTCGTGCACGAGGCCGAGCATCAGGCGGTCGTCGACGCCGTGGAGCGGTACGGGGTGGAGCATCCGGTGCTCGACGACCCGGAGCTCGCGACCTGGAAGCAGTACGCCGTGCGGGCCTGGCCGACGCTGGTCGTGATCGACCCGGAGGGGTATGTCGTCGCGCAGCACGCCGGTGAGGGGCATGTGCACGCCATCGAGCGGCTGGTCGAGGAGCTGGAGGACGAGCACGCCGCCAAGGGCACGCTGCGGCGCGGTGACGGGCCGTATGTGGCGCCGGAGCCGGAGCCGACGGTGCTGCGGTTCCCGGGGAAGGCCGTGCCGCTGCCGTCGGGGAACTTCCTGGTCAGCGACACCACCCGGCATCAGCTGGTGGAGCTCGCCGAGGACGGCGAGAGTGTGGTGCGGAGGATCGGGTCGGGTGCGCGCGGGTTCGCCGACGGCCCCGCCGACGAGGCCGCCTTCAACGAGCCGCAGGGGCTCGCACTGCTCGACGACGGGTCGGTGGTCGTCGCCGACACCGTCAATCACGCGCTGCGGCGGCTGGACCTCACCACCGGTGAGGTGACCACCCTCGCCGGCACCGGCCGGCAGTGGTGGCAGGGCTCACCCACCTCGGGCCCGGCCCGCGAGGTCGACCTCTCCTCCCCCTGGGACGTCGCCCTGTGGCAGGACAGGGTGTGGATCGCCATGGCCGGTGTGCATCAGCTGTGGGCGTACGACCCGGTCGAGGGGACGGTGGCCGTCACCGCCGGGACCACCAACGAGGGGCTCGTCGACGGGCCGGGCGGCGAGGCCTGGTTCGCGCAGCCGTCCGGGCTGGCGGCCACGCCCGGGCGGCTCTGGCTCGCCGACTCCGAGACGTCGGCCCTGCGCTGGGTGGAGCCGGACGGTTCCGTCCACACCGCCGTCGGCACCGGCCTGTTCGACTTCGGGCACCGGGACGGCGCCGCCGGACAGGCCCTGCTCCAGCATCCGCTGGGCGTCACCGCCCTGCCGGACGGGTCCGTCGCCGTCTCCGACACCTACAACCACGCCCTGCGCCGCTACGACCCCGCGACCGGCGAGGTGACGACCCTGGCCACGGACCTGCGCGAGCCCAGCGACGCGGTGCTCGCCGGCGACGACATCGTGGTCGTGGAGTCGGCCCGGCACCGGCTGACCCGGCTGCGGCTGCCGGAGGAGGCGGTGAAGGTGCCGGAGGTCGCTCACCGCACGCAGCGGGAGGCCACCGAAGTCGCCCCCGGGCGGCTCCGGCTGGACGTGATCTTCCAGGCCCCGGCGGGCCAGAAGCTGGACACCCGCTACGGGCCCTCGACGCGCCTGCTCGTCTCGTCGACCCCGCCGGAGCTGCTGCGCAGCGGCGAGGGCGCGGGAACCGATCTCTCCCGCGTCCTCGAACTCGACCCTGCCGTGGAGGAGGGTGTGCTGCATGTCTCCGCGATGGCCGCCTCCTGCGACGACGACCCGGACAACGAGTACCCGGCCTGTCACGTCCACCAGCAGGACTGGGGCGTACCCGTCCGCCTCACCGAGGCGGGGACGGACCGGCTTCCGCTGGTGCTGGCCGGGATGGACGCCTGATCCGCGGGATCCGGCAGGGCGTCACGCCCCGTACCCGTCGCTGTAGCCGTCGCGTGGGGGTCGTCCGTCGTTCACGACCGGCGTCGTGGGGGGCACCACCACGCGCCGGCGCCGGGCGATGCTGCTGAACGTGGTGACGCCGATCAGTCCGACGATCATCAGGATGATGCCGACCAGGTCGAGGTTGACCCCCTGCATGTCCCAGTCGGTCGCGAACGTGAGGATGGCTCCCACGGCGATGAGGATGATGCATCCGCCGAGGCCCATGTGTGTCGCCTCCCTGTACGGTCCGGTCCGGTCGTTCCGGCCCGTACACCGGGTACCCCCGCGGGGAACACCCATGCGGTGACGGCCTGTTCTACCTCTCCAGAAACGCCGTCAGGGCGTTCGCGAGGAGGAACGGGTCGTCGGCGCCGCACAGTTCGCGGGCGCTGTGCATCGACAGGATGGCCACGCCGATGTCGACGGTCCTGATGCCGTGCCGGGCGGCGGTGATCGGGCCGATCGTGGTGCCGCAGGGCATGGAGTTGTTGGAGACGAACGACTGGAAGGGCACGCCCGCCTGCTCGCAGGCCGCCGTGAACTCGGCGCGGCCCGAACCGTCCGTGGCGTAGCGGTTGTTGACGTTGACCTTGAGGATCGGGCCGCCGTTGACGCGCGGGTGGTGTGTCGGGTCGTGCCGCTCGGCGTAGTTGGGGTGGACGGCGTGGCCCGTGTCGGAGGACAGGCAGACCGTGCCGGCGAAGGCGCGGGCGCGGTCCTCGAAGGAGCCGCCGCGGGCGAACACCGAGCGCTCCAGCACGTTTCCGAGCAGCGGGCCGTCCGCGCCGGTGTCGGACTGGGAGCCGTTCTCCTCGTGGTCGAAGGCGGCCAGGACCGGGATGGACGCCGGCTTCGACGGTGACGAGGCCACCGCTGCCAGGGCCGCCGTGCCGGAGTGGACCGAGAGGAGGTTGTCCATGCGGGGGGCGGCCAGCAGTTCGCGGTCGCGGCCCAGATAGGCGGGCGGTTCCACGGAGTGCGTCATCAGGTCCCAGCCGGTGACCTCGCCCGCGGGGAGGCCGGCCGTCTCCTCAAGGAAGGCGATCAGGTCGCCGTCGCGGACGTCGTTGCCCAGGCCCCAGATGGGCTGCATGTGCCGCTGCTTGTCGAGTTTCAGGCCGTCCGCCGTCACCGAGCGGTCCAGGTGGATGGCGAGTTGCGGGACGCGCAGCAGCGGGCGGTCGACGTTGACCAGGCGCGTGGAGCCGTCGCGCAGGGTGAGGCGGCCCGCGAGGCCCAGGTCGCGGTCCAGCCAGGAGTTGAGCAGCGGCCCGCCGTAGATCTCCACGGCGACCTGGCGCCAGCCGTGCGCCCCGGTGTCGGGGAGGGGCTTGACGCGCAGGTTGGGGGAGTCGGTGTGGGCGCCGACGATCCGGAACGGCGTGTGGGGCGCGGCGCCCTCCGGTACGTACCAGGCGACGATCGCGCCGCCGCGCAGCACGTACTTGCCGCCGTGCGTCCCGTCCCAGGCGTCCGTCTCCGCGACCTGCCGGAAGCCCGCCTTCTCCAGCCGCTCGGCGGCCGTGGCCACGGCGTGGTACGGCGACGGGCTCGCCGCCAGGAAGGTCATGAGGTCGTCGGTGTGGCCGCGGTCGAAGCGGGCTCGTTCGGTCATGGGTTCACTTTAACGACGGACGAGGGCCCGTTCCCGGGGAAGGGAACAGGCCCTCGAACAGCGGACTGGGCGGGACTAGAACGCGGACTCGTCCAGCTCCATCAGGTCCAGCTCGACGCCCTCGGCGACCTTGCGGGCCAGGGTGACGCCGGGCAGGACGTTGGCCGCGAAGAACTTCGCCGCGGCGATCTTGCCCTGGTAGAAGGCCGTGTCCTTGGCGGAGATCGCCTTGGTGGAGGCCGCCTCCAGCTTCTCGGCGGCGACCGCGGCGCCCTTGAGCAGCAGGTAGCCGACGACGACGTCACCGGAGGCCATCAGCAGGCGGGTGGTGTTGAGCCCGACCTTGTAGATGTTCTTGACGTCCTGCTCGGTGGACGCGAGGTCGGTCAGCATCAGGCCGACGATGGCCTCCAGCTCGACGGCCGCCTTGGCGAGGTGCTCGCGGGCCGACGACAGCTCCTCGCCGCCGGTGCCCACGGCCAGGAACTTCTTGATGTCCTCGGCGAGGGAGTTCAGCGCGGCGCCCTGGTTGCGGACGATCTTCCGGAAGAAGAAGTCCTGGCCCTGGATCGCCGTGGTGCCCTCGTAGAGGGTGTCGATCTTGGAGTCCCGGATGTACTGCTCGATCGGGTACTCCTGGAGGAAGCCGGAGCCGCCGAAGGTCTGCAGCGACTGGGCGAGCTGCTCGTAGCCCTTCTCGGAGCCGTAGCCCTTGACGATGGGCAGGAGCAGGTCGTTCAGGGCCTCCAGGGCGGAGATGTCCTCGCCCGCGGCCTCCTTGATCTGGATCTCGTCCTGGACGGAGGCGGTGTGGAGGACCAGCGCCCGCATGCCCTCCGCGTAGGCCTTCTGCGTCATCAGCGAGCGGCGCACGTCGGGGTGGTGGGTGACGGTGACCTTGGGCGCGGTCTTGTCCATGAAGTTGGCGAGGTCGGGGCCCTGGACGCGCTCCTTGGCGTACTCCAGCGCGTTCAGGTAGCCCGTCGACAGCGTGGAGATCGCCTTCGTGCCGACCATCATGCGGGCGAACTCGATGATGCGGAACATCTGGCGGATGCCGTCGTGCTTGTCGCCGATCAGCCAGCCCTTGGCGGGGTGCTGGTCGCCGAAGGTCATCTCGCAGGTGTTGGAGGCCTTCAGGCCCATCTTGTGCTCGACGTTGGTGGCGTAGACGCCGTTGCGCTCGCCCAGCTCGCCGGTCTCGAAGTCGAAGAGGTACTTCGGGACGAGGAAGAGGGACAGGCCCTTGGTGCCGGGGCCGGCGCCCTCGGGGCGGGCCAGCACGTAGTGGAGGATGTTCTCCGACATGTCGTGCTCACCGGACGTGATGAAGCGCTTCACGCCCTCGATGTGCCAGGAGCCGTCCTCCTGCTGCACGGCCTTGGTGCGGCCGGCGCCCACGTCGGAGCCCGCGTCGGGCTCGGTGAGCACCATGGTGGAGCCCCACTGCTTCTCCGTGGCGACCTGGGCTATGTGCTTCTGGACCTCGTTGCCCTCCTCGAAGAGGATGCCGGCGAAGGCCGGGCCCGAGGAGTACATCCAGACGGCCGGGTTGGCGCCCAGGATCAGCTCGGCGTAGGCCCAGATCAGGGAGCGGGGCGAGGTGGTGCCGCCGATCTCCTCGGGCAGGCCGAGGCGCCAGTACTCGGAGTCCATGAAGGCCTGGTAGCTCTTCTTGAAGGACGCCGGGACCGGGGCGGTGTTGGTCTCGGGGTCGAAGACCGGAGGGTTGCGGTCGGCGTCGATGAAGGACTCGGCCAGCTCGTTCTCCGAGAGGCGGGTCAGCTCCTCCAGGATGCTCTTCGCGGTCTCGACGTCCATCTCCTCGAACGGACCGGTGCCGTACACCTTGTCCCGCCCGAGTACCTCGAAGAGGTTGAACTCGATGTCGCGGAGATTCGACTTGTAGTGCCCCATGGCGACGGCTCCCGGCTCCGTAGAGAGATCGGCGAGGCACTGGATCCTCGCGCTAGTTCACGTACCAACAAGTAGCTACGATGATGCTACCCGTCGGTAATAAGAAGCAACCCCGAACCTGTCATCTGTGACAGGTCACACCGGAACGGTCAGTTCCGCGGTGTAGCCGGACCCTGTACCGCCCGTCATCCTGGCCAGCTGCTGCTGATGGCCGTCGCTGAAGATGCCGTCGCTCTCCAGGGAGAGGCCGCTCAGGTTGCGGACGCTCGCGCCGTAGCCCTCCGTGGCGTACACGGTGTCGCAGACGTCCTTGGGGAAGGCGAGCTGCGAGGTGTTGGTGATCGACGTGGCGGCCGTGGCGTCGGCCAGGCTGCCGTAGACCTCGAAGTGGATGTGCGGCCAGCGGCCCTGGTAGCAGCCGGGGAAGATGCTCCGGAAGGTGACCTGGCCCTTCTCGTCCGTCTCCTGGACGCCCCGCAGGTAGTTCTCCTCGGTGACGCCCTCCGAGTACAGGGAGTAGTTGCCCTCCCGGTCGCAGTGCCAGAGGTAGACGGCGGCGCCCCGCTTCGGCGTCCCGCAGCCGGAGGCCGCGTCCACCACCGTGAGGGTGATCGTCAGCGGGACGCCCGCCGCGGTGCCGCCCGCCGAGTCGCCGAAACTCCGGGTGATGTCACCGCGGACCACCCCGCTCTCCTTCAGGACGTTCACGCCGTTCGAGCCGTCGCCCGGGAAGGGCCCGGCCGTCTCCTCGGGGATCTCCGCGCAGGCGGCGGACGAGGAAGCGGAGGAGGACGAGGAGGCCGCCGGGGTCTTCTCCTCCGGGGTGCAGCCCACCAGCGGGAGCAGGCTCGCGCCCGCCATCAGCCGGATCATCCGGCGGCGGGCCAGGACGGGGAGGTCGTAGGAGAGGCCTTTGTCGTGCTCGTGCGGGCCCTCGTCATGGCGTCCGTTCATGTCACCGACGCTATGAGCGGAAGGCCGTCGCGATCCACAGGTCTGCGGCTGTCAAGTCGCTGTCGGTTCGCCGGGACCCCCCGTACCGGCCCGCCCGCCCCGCCGCTCTCGGTACGCTTGCGCCCATGTACGGCTACGACCAGACAGCGGGCCCGCAAGGGCAGTACGCCCCTCCGCAGCAGCCGATGTCCGGCGGGTACGGGCAGCAGCCGCCGCTGTACCCCGAGCCGTCCCCGCCCTCCCTGACGGACGCGGTGCGCGCGTTCACGACCGGGCAGATGGCGGCGGAGGATTTCCAGCAGGCCTTCGCGACCTCGAAGGTCTACTGCCCGCGCGGCGACAACCCCGGCTTCCTCGCGCTGCACAACACCCAGCAGCCCGTGATCCCGATGTTCAGCACGCTCAAGGAGCTGCGCCGGTACGCGGGCAAGGAGTCCAAGTACTTCGTGATCACCGGTTCCGAGGTGCTGGACCTGCTGCCGACCGGCTACGGCTTCGTCCTCGACATGGAGGGCGAGCACCGGATGGTGTTCGACGCGAAGGCCGTCGAGCAGATGGTCGAGTTCGCGATGCGGCGGATGTACGGCGGCTGAGCCCAGCCTCCCCCTTACTCCGGCAGGCGCAGCGCCAGGCCGTCCAGGACGACCTCCAGGCCGTAGGTGAACTTGTCGTCCCGGATGCGGGCTGGGTCCACGGGCTTGTCGGCGTTCCGGGCGTCGGCGGCCGCCAGGTGGTCGTAGTCGGCGGAGGCCTCGCGGGCCGCGGGCAGCAGCCGGGTGACGAACTCCGCCTCGGTCTCGCCGGAGCGGGCGACCGTGGTGAGCCAGGCGGCCTCCGTGGTGCTCATGCCGATGACGTAGGAGAAGACCGCGTCGATCGCGCGGCTCGGCTCGGGGAACCCCGCCGCCGTGAACAGCGCCGCGAGCCGCTCGGAGAAGGCCATGTAGTTGGGCCCGAGGTAGGCGAGCCCGGCCTGGCCCAGGACCAGGGTCAGCCAGGGGTGCCGTAGCGCCGTCGTACGGAAGGACCCCGCGGCCTCGGTCACCGCCGCGCGCCAGTCGGGGCCGCCGGCCCGCGGGACGTGGATCTCGGCGGCGACCTCGTCCACCGCGAGCTCCATCAGCTCGTCCTTGGTGGCGACGTGCCGGTACAGGGAGGTCGCGCCCGCGTTCAGGCGGGCGCCGAGCTTGCGCATGCTGAGCGCCTCGATGCCGTCGGCGTCGAGCATCGCGATCGCCTCGCGCACGATCGCGTCCCTGCTGAGCGCGGGCTGGTCGGGGCGGCGCTGTTCGCGGGCCCATACGGACGGGATGGGGTTCTTGTCCTTCGTCCTGCTCATCGGGGTTCCTCCTGGTGGGCCTCTTCTTGAGCCATCGCGTTCTCGAGCCTTCGCGTTCTCGAGCCTTCGTGCGAACAGCGTGCGCATTCAGCGTACAGAACTCAAGGCTTGCGAACACTGTTCCTGTGTGCGTACAGTGTTCGCACCGAAGGAACGGTGTTCGCGGGAGGGGAACGGAAATGGACGCTCGTAATCCACGCCGCTGGTGGATCCTGGTGGTGCTCTGCCTCAGCACGCTCGTGCTGGTCGTCGACAACATGGCGCTGACGGTGGCGGTGCCCACGCTGACCGAGGACATCGGGGCGAGCGCCCAGAGCATGCAGTGGATCCTCGACTCCTACATCCTGGTCTTCGCCGGACTGCTGCTGACCTCGGGAAGCCTGGGGGACAGGTTCGGGCGCCGGAAGGTGATGCTGATCGGCCTGACGCTCTTCGGGGCGGCCTCGCTGGGGGCGATGTTCTGCTCCACGCCGGGTGAGCTGATCGCGGTGCGGATCGTCATGGGGGTCGGCGGGGCGCTGATCATGCCGTCGACGCTGTCCATCCTGATCACCGTCTTCGAGGAGGACGAGCGGCCCAAGGCGATGGCGGCCTGGGGCTCGGTGTCGATGCTGGGGCTGGTCGGCAGCCCGGTCCTCGGCGGTGTGCTCATCGACCACTTCGCCTGGCAGGCCATCTTCCTGATCAACGTGCCGATCGTCGGAGCGGCGCTGCTGGCCGGTGTGCTGCTGATGCCGGAGTCGAAGGCACCGTGGCAGAAGCCGGACCCGCTGGGCGCGCTGCTGTCGGCGGTGGGTATGACGGCCCTGGTGTGGTGGATCATCGAGATCCCGCAGCACGGCGCGTTCGAAGGCCGTTCCCTGCTGGTCCTGGCTGTCGCGGTGGCCGCCCTGGCCGGCTTCGTGATCTGGGAGAACGTCACCGCCTCGCCGATGGTCCCGCTGGTCCTCTTCAGGCACCGCAACTTCAGCGGCGGCTCGCTCTCCCTCTCGCTCGTCCAGATCGGCAACGCCGGACTGCTGCTGGTCCTGACCCAGTACCTCCAGTTCGTGCTCGGCTACTCCGCCGTCAAGGCCGGCCTGGCCTTCCTGCCGCTGGCCGTGGCCGCGCTGGCCGGTAACGCCGCCGGGGCGCAGCTCGCCGTGAAGGCCGGGAACCGGGTCGTCATCCTCGCCGGGATGCTGCTGATGGCCGCCTCCTTCGGGCTGCTGGCCACGCTCGACGCCGACAGCGGGTTCACGGTCCCGGCCGTGGCGCTGGGGGTCCTCGGCCTCGGTGCGGGCCTCGCGATGCCGGCCGCGGTGGCCGCGCTGATGGGCACCATCCCGGAGGACAAGGCGGGCGTGGGCTCGGCCCTCAACGACACCATCCAGCAGTCGGGCACCGCCCTCGGTATCGCGATCCTCGGCTCCCTGCTCTCCGGCGGCTACGCCGACGCGATGCCGGCCGGCGCTCCCGAACAGGCGAAGGAGTCCATCGGCGGGGCCCTGGCGGTCGCCGGCGGTGACACGGGCCTGGCCCGGGCGGCCCGCGAGGCCTTCACCGCCTCGATGTCGACGACCTTCACGATCAGCGCGATCGGTGTCCTGGCGGCGGCCGTGGTGGCCACGCTGGTGATGCGGGACCGCAAGGCGGAGCCCTCCGGGGCCGAGAATGAGGAGCACCGGCTGGCTGCCTGACACTGTGGCTTCAAGGGCCGGCACCCCCTCGCGGGGGTGCCGGCCTTCCGTCATGTCGGTGCCCGGTGGTTCGGGCTGCCCTCCGCTGGGAATGCCCTCCCGGTTTTCTCTGTTTGGGGTGGCAGAAAGTTCAACGCTCAACTAAACTTGGGCGTACACGAGGAGGAACCGACATGCCTGCAGTGACCGTCGAGAACCCGTTGACGCTGCCCCGCGTGACCGCGCCGACCGACGCCGTGGCACGTCCCGTGCTCGCCGTCACGACCGCTCCGAGCGGTTTCGAGGGCGAGGGCTTCCCGGTGCGCCGGGCTTTCGCGGGGATCAACTACCGTCATCTCGACCCGTTCATCATGATGGACCAGATGGGCGAGGTGGAGTACGCGCCGGGTGAGCCGAAGGGCACGCCCTGGCACCCGCACCGCGGCTTCGAGACCGTCACGTACATCATCGACGGGATCTTCGACCACCAGGACAGCCAGGGTGGCGGCGGCACCATCACCAACGGCGACACCCAGTGGATGACGGCCGGCTCGGGTCTGCTCCACATCGAGGCCCCACCGGAGCATCTCGTCATGTCCGGCGGGCTCTTCCACGGCCTCCAGCTGTGGGTGAACCTCCCGGCCAAGGACAAGATGATGGCCCCGCGCTACCAGGACATCCGCGGCGGCTCGGTCCAGTTGCTCTCCACCCCCGACGGCGGCGCGCTCCTGCGGGTCATCGCCGGTGAGCTGGACGGACACGCGGGCCCCGGCGTCACGCACACCCCGATCACGATGGTCCACGCGACGCTGGCACCGGGTGCGGAGCTCACCCTGCCGTGGCGTGAGGACTTCAACGGGCTGGCGTACGTCCTCGCCGGCCGGGGCAGCGTCGGCGCCGACCGTCGCCCCGTCCACACGGGCCAGACGGCCGTCTTCGGCGCGGGCTCCTCGCTGACCGTTCGCGCGGACGAGAAGCAGGACTCGAACACGCCGGACCTGGAGGTCGTGCTGCTCGGCGGCCAGCCGATCCGCGAGCCCATGGCCCACTACGGCCCGTTCGTCATGAACACCCGTGAGGAACTCCAGCAGGCGTTCGACGACTTCCAGAAGGGACGGCTGGGAACCATCCCGGCCGTGCATGGAATGTCGGAGGGCGGCCTGTAAGAGGGCGCTGAGACGGGTACGGTACGACAAGGCCCGAAGCCGCAAGTTGGAGTTGCGACTTCGGGCCTTTCTCGTCGGGGCCTTGCTACGGCAGGACGTAGAAAGGAGCGCCGTTCGGAGTGCGCCCCACCTGTCGTACGCATTCCTGCTCGTACAGCAGCTCCAGGCTGTCGTGGACACGGTCGGGCGCCAGCCCGGTGGAGACGGAGATCTCCTCCACGCTGTATCCGGCGCCTCCGTGCAGCAGTGCCGGGGCCAGGTGTGCGGCGACCGCGTGGACGTCCTCGGTGACGACGAGGTTCCTGGCCTTCCAGTTGGCCAGAAGCTGCTGGGGCGTCAACTCGGGTGCCTGGACGGGGCGGGTGCGGTCGTCGGAGCGGCGCAGCGTCTTGGTGATGTCGCGGAGCATCTCGACGATCGTGTTCTGCTTGTCGTCGATCTGCCGCAGCGCCGCGTCCGTCCGGGTGCCGCGCTCTTCGAGCCGGACGAGGGCGTCGGCGAGTTGCGAGGGTACGGCGTAGGCGGTGGGGGCGGTCGGGGCGGCGGGCTGTACGGGGGCCGGTTCCAGGGAGTAGGAGCCGTCGCGCTGGATGGTGGCGATGACTTCGGAGACCCAGGCCTTGAAGGGCTGGGCTGAGGTCTTGGTGCAGGCGTTCACCAAACGGATCAGGCCCTGGAGATTCACGAGATTCATGTCTCGCCGCCACTCCCGACCTGCGGGAACGTCGAGAGCGTGCCTCTGAAGCACACTCTCAACACTGGAAAAGTTGGCTTTGTCGGCGACATTCCGCAGCGTCGATCCGACGTGTGTGTAGCCCAGGTGCCGACACACGTCGACGGCCGGGAACCAATACGTCCCGTCCGGCAGGGTCAGCCTTCGGACCCGTGCGCCTGTCGCGGCGAACACGAAGTCACTGATCTCGATCGCGTCTTTACGCGTGTTGTTCTGCTCGTTCATCGAGCCTCACCTCCGCGTCGGAACGTAGGCCTGCGGAGGTGCAACTCGCGTCGATAGCAAGGATGTTCACCCGAAAGTGGACAGAAGCATCGATTCTGTCGACCGCGTCAGCCCTTCACGTCCTCGATGAACGCCGACCACGCGGCGCCGCCGAAGAGCAGTGCCGGGCCGGTGGGGTTCTTGCTGTCGCGGACGGGGGTGAGGCCCGGGTGGCCGTCGGCCACCTCCAGGCAACTGCCGTTGTCGCTGCCGCTGTGGGTGGACTTGCGCCAGCCGGTCAGGGTGGACGCGTTGATGCCTGCGTCGGCGACTTCCACACAGTCGCCGTTGTCGGGGCCGCTGTGGCTGGACTTGCGCCAGGCGATGAGGGCCGACGCGTCAGGAATGTGGTGGGCGCTCATGGTTGTCGTAGTCCTTCGCCACCGATGCGATCAGGTCGAGGGACGCCTCCGGCGGCAGCGCGGCAGCCCTAGCCAGATCGTAAGCGTCACGGTACCGCCGGACCAGTGACGGATCGTCGGTCAGAGAACCGATGTGCAGTGCCTCCACGTACGCCATGTCAGGTGCGTCGGTGAAGCGCATCAGCTTCATCATGCTGCTCATGGCCGCGTGGGCTCCCGCGCTGAACGGGACCACCTGCACCATGATCCTCCCCGCGCGCGCCAACTTCACGATGTGCCTCAACTGTTCAGCCATGACGGCCGGGCCGCCGACCACGGACCGGATCGCGTTCTCGCCCAGGATCATCCAGACCGTCGGTGACGTCGGGTTCTCCAGAATGCGGGCCCTCTCAACGCGGTTGACGACCTTCTCGTCAAGCTCGGCCGCCGTGTTGTTGGGCTTGGCTGCCTTGAGCACGGCTCGCGCGTACGCCTTCGTCTGCAACAGCCCCGGCACCAGCGAAACCGCGAACTCCTCGATGAACACGGCAAGCCGCTCCGCCTCCGCCGCCTCCTGGAAGTGTTCCGCGAAACGGGCCTTGGCCAGTGTGTCCCGCCAGCGTTCGAAGAAGCCGTCCGTGCCGAGCACCTGGTCCAGGCGCTTGGCGTCCGCCGGGTTGGGTGAGCGGCGGCCCGCCTCGTAGTGGGCGATGAGGGACGGCGAGCACACGACCATCTCGGCCAGTTCTCCCTGGGTCAGGCCCGCTGTCTCGCGTCTGCGGCGCAGCTCGTCGCCGTAGCGCTGCTCGTTGGACTGCCTGCCCCGGGGCCCCGTTCGACCTGTCATTCCGTCAACGGTAGCCGCGCACAGTTACGGAGTGGATGCGAACAGTGAGAATGGTGGCTTACGGCGACCAGGAGCCGTCGCCCGTGCCGTCAACGGACTCGTAGAGCTCGAACCAGATGCTCTTGCCCTGGCCCCTGGGGTCCACCCCCCAGGCGTGCGCGAGCAGTTCGATCAGGATCAGGCCGCGGCCGGAGGACGCCAGTTCGCCGGGGCTGCGCTTGTGGGGCAGGTCGTCACCGCCGTCCGTGACCTCGATCCGCAGCCGCCGCTCCCCCACCGCGCCGGTGATCTCGGCGACGAGCAGCGCGTCGGAGTCGGTGTGCACGAGGACGTTCGTCAGCAGCTCGGACAGCAGCAGTACCGCCGAGTCGGCCTGGTCCGGCGAGGCCCAGTCGTGCAGCAGCTCGCGCAGCTGCTGCCGGGCCGCCGCGACCCGCTCGGGCTCGGCCTGTGCGACCGTCAGCACCGTACGCCGCACCGGGCTCACGGTGGTCATCGAGTCGCCGCACCCGCAGCCGTCGCCGTCCCGGCTGAGCAGCAGCACGGCGATGTCGTCCTCGCGGCGGTCGGCCAGCGGGCCGGTGGTGTGGTGGGAGGACGGTCCGTGCACGGCCTGCACCAGGGTGTCGGCGAGTTCCTCCAGATCGCCCTTGTGCTCCTCCAGGATCACGCGCAGCCGCCGCCAGCCGGTGTCCAGGTCGTGGCCGCCGGTCTCGATCAGGCCGTCCGTGCAGATCAGCATGGTCTCGCCGGGCTCCAGCGCCAGCCGGGTCGTGGGGTAGTCGGCGTCCGGGTCGATGCCGAGCGGCAGGCCGCCCGACGTCGGCCGGGTCAGCACCGTGCCGTCGGCCATCCGGAACGCCGGGTCCGGATGCCCGGCACGCGCGATGTCCAGCACCCCCGTCGCCGGGTCGACCTCGACGTACACGCAGGTCGCGAAGCGCGGGTCGGACGAGTCCTCGTCGCTGATGCCGTGCAGGAAGCGGGCGGCGCGGGAGAGGACGGCGTCGGGGCGGTGGCCCTCGGAGGCGTAGGCCCGCAGGGCGATCCGCAGCTGGCCCATCAGGCCCGCCGCCTGGACGTCATGCCCCTGGACGTCGCCGATGACCAGCGCGAACCGGCCGCTCGGCAGCGGGATCACGTCGTACCAGTCGCCGCCGACCTGGAGTCCGCCGCCGGTGGGGACGTAGCGGGCGGCGACGCTCATGCCCGGGATGCGCTGCGAACCGAGCCTCGGCAGCATGGTGCGCTGGAGCCCGTCGGTCAGCGCCCGTTCGCTCTCGGCCACGCCCGCCCGGGTCAGGGCCTGCGCCAGCATCCGTGCCACCGTCGCCAGCACGGACCGCTCGTCCGGTGTGAAGGCGACCGGGTAGGTGAAGGCGGCCATCCACGCGCCCATCGTGCGGCCGGCCACGGTCAGCGGCAGGAACGCCCAGGACCGGCGGCCGAAGCGCTCGGCGAGCGGCCAGGTCAGCGGGTAGCGGGCCTTGTACTGCTCGGGGGAGGACAGATACACGGCCCGGCCGGTGCGCGCCGCCTCGGCGGCCGGGTAGTCCGTGTCCAGCGGCATGTCCGAGAACGGGCTCTCGTCGCCCGTCTGCTGCCCGTGGTGGCCGATGATCGTCAGCCGGTCGCCCGCCACGCCGAACACCGCGAGCCCGTCCGGCGAGAACCCCGGCATCGACAGATTGGCCGTGACCCGCAGCACCTCCTGAGTGGAGCGCGCCTCGGCCAGCGCCCGGCCCGCGTCCAGCAGGAACGCCTCCCGCGAGCGCCGCCAGTCGCCGGTGACGGCGCTGCGCCCGGCCGGGGTGCCCGGCGTCGGCTCGGTGACCTCCTGGAGGGTGCCGATCAGCCGGTACGCCTTGTGGACCCGGTCGAAGGACGGCTTGGAGCGGCTGCGGACGATGCGGACGATCCGGCCCTGCTCGTCCATGACGCGGACCCGTACCTCGGCGAGGGTGCCCTCGGCGACGGCGAGCTGGACCACGCCGGTGATCTCGTTCCAGTCGACCGGGTGCAGCCGGGCCCGGGCCTGAGCCTCGGTGAGGCTGACCTGCTCGGCGGGCAGCCCGAGGAGCCGTGCCGCCTCGGCGTCGACCGTGACCAGCCCGGTAGCGGTGTCCCAGTGCCAGAGGCCGGTCGCGAGGGCGGCGAGGGCCTCCCCCACGGCGGGCAGGGGCTCGCCAGTGCGCATTGCCCTACTTTAAGAAGAGGAGATCGCACACTGCCACCGAAGGCCGAAGTCTGCTCGATCGTTAACTGTGGAGTTCTCCGGAGAACTCCGGAGTCTCCGGAGAACTCTGGAGAGCCGATCTTGCCGTGCCCGGTACGCTGGGGACCAGTTTCACGTGAAACACAGACCCCGATCAGCGAAGACTGGATGAACGACGATGCATCGGTACAGGTCCCACACCTGCGGCGAGCTCCGCGCCTCTGACGTCGGCACCGACGTCCGGCTGAGTGGCTGGCTGCACAATCGGCGCGACCTGGGCGGCATCCTCTTCATCGATCTGCGCGATCACTACGGCATCACGCAGCTCGTCGCCCGTCCCGGCACGCCCTCCTACGAGGCTCTCGACAAGCTCTCCAAGGAGTCGACCGTCCGTATCGACGGCAAGGTCGTCTCCCGCGGCGCGGAGAACATCAACCCCGAGCTGCCGACCGGTGAGATCGAGGTCGAGGTCGGCGACGTCGAGCTGCTCGGCGCGGCCGCCCCGCTGCCCTTCACCATCAACGCCGAGGACGGGGTCAACGAGGAGCGGCGCCTGGAGTACCGCTTCCTGGACCTGCGCCGCGAGCGCATGCACCGCAACATCATGCTGCGCACCGCGGTCATCTCGGCGATCCGGCACAAGATGACGGCGCTGGGCTTCAACGAGATGGCGACGCCGATCCTGTCCGCGACCTCCCCCGAGGGCGCCCGCGACTTCGTCGTCCCGTCCCGTCTGCACCCGGGCAAGTTCTACGCCCTTCCCCAGGCGCCCCAGCAGTTCAAGCAGCTGCTGATGATCTCCGGCTTCGACCGCTACTTCCAGATCGCGCCCTGCTTCCGCGACGAGGACGCGCGTGCCGACCGCTCGCCCGGCGAGTTCTACCAGCTCGACGTCGAGATGAGCTTCGTCGAGCAGGAGGATGTCTTCCAGCCCGTCGAGAAGCTGATGACCGAGCTCTTCGAGGAGTTCGGCGGCGGACGCCACGTCACCTCGCCGTTCCCGCGGATCCCGTTCCGCGAGGCCATGCTGAAGTACGGCTCCGACAAGCCGGACCTGCGCGCCCAGCTCGAACTCGTCGACATCACCGACATCTTCGAGGGCTCGGAGTTCAAGGCGTTCGCCGGCAAGCACGTGCGGGCCCTGCCGGTGCCGGACGTCTCGGCGCAGCCCCGCAAGTTCTTCGACCAGCTCGGCGACTTCGCCGTCACGCAGGGCGCCAAGGGCCTGGCCTGGGTCCGTGTCGCCGAGGACGGCTCGCTGTCCGGCCCGATCGCGAAGTTCCTCACCGAGGAGAACGTCGCCGAGCTGACCAAGCGCCTGTCGCTCGCGGCCGGCCACGCGGTCTTCTTCGGCGCGGGCGAGTTCGACGAGGTCTCGAAGATCATGGGCGCGGTGCGGGTCGAGGCCGCCAAGCGCGCCGGGCACTTCGAGGAGGGAGTCTTCCGCTTCTGCTGGATCGTCGACTTCCCGATGTACGAGAAGGACGAGGAGACCGGCGCGATCGACTTCTCGCACAACCCCTTCTCCATGCCGCAGGGCGGTCTTGAGGCCCTGGAGACCCAGGACCCGCTGGACGTCCTCGGCTGGCAGTACGACATCGTCTGCAACGGCGTCGAGCTGTCCTCCGGCGCGATCCGGAACCACGAGCCGGAGATCATGCTCAAGGCCTTCGAGATCGCCGGGTACGACCGTGAGACGGTCGAGGAGAAGTTCGCCGGCATGCTGCGCGCGTTCCGCTTCGGCGCCCCGCCGCACGGTGGCATCGCCCCGGGCGTCGACCGCATCGTCATGCTGCTGGCCGACGAACCCAACATCCGCGAGACCATCTCCTTCCCGCTCAACGGCAACGCCCAGGACCTGATGATGGGCGCGCCGACGGAGCTGGAGGAGGCGCGGCTGAGGGAGCTGCACCTGTCGGTGCGCAAGCCGCAGCCGAAGTAGGCCTCTGGTTCACCCGTGGGTGGCTCGGAACCGACGCCGGTTCCGGGCCACTTTCGTGTCCAGGGCTCTCACCCAGCTCCTACCCAGGCTCCTGACAGGCGCGCTCCCTAGCTTCCCTTCCCATGACGGGACAGGAGACGGCCCAAGGGCCGAAACACAAACGGGATCTGACACGCCGTAAGGTCGTCGCCGCGGGCGCCGGTGCGGTGGTGGCGGCGGGCGTCGGCGGTACGTTCGCGGCGGGCGCCTTCGCCGGGGAGAAGCCGAAGCCCACCAAGGGGACGAAGGCCGCCGGGAGTGCCGGCGAGGCCTGCTACAAGCTGACCTCCGAGACCACCGAGGGCCCCTACTACATCGACGCGGACAAGCTCCGCCGGGACGTCACCGAGGACCAGGAGGGCATCCCGCTCACCCTGCGCCTCAAGGTCATCGACTCCGAGACCTGCAAGCCCGTGGCGAACGCGGCCGTCGACATCTGGCACTGCAACGCGCTGGGTATCTACTCGGGTTACGAGGACATGGGCAGCGGTGGCGGCGGTGGCGGTACGCCGCCCTCCGGTACTCCCTCCGGTACGCCCACGGGGCCGCCTCCGGACGGCGGCGGCGGAGGCGGGGGCCACCAGGAGCCCACCGACGACGAGCGCTATCTGCGCGGCACGTGGAAGACGGACAGGCAGGGGCTCGTCGAGTTCCGTACGGTCTTCCCCGGCTGGTACCAGGGCCGCTGTGTGCACATCCACACCAAGGTGCATGTCAACGGCACCTGGACCAAGGCCGGTTACGAGGGCGGCACGACCTGTCACACCGGGCAGCTCTTCTTCGACGAGGAGTCCGTGCTGGCGTCCGCCGAGGTCGAGCCGTACTCCGCCAACGCCGCGGCCCGCACCACCCTCGACGAGGACACCATCTACCCGGGCAACGGGACCGAGGGCGGGCTGCTGAAGCTCAAGTACCGGAAGAACGCCATCGCCAAGGGTGTCGTCGCCACCCTCACGATGGGGGTGGACCCCGAGGCGACGCACGACGGCACGGATGACGCGGTGCGGCCGGGGGCGTCGGCGTCCGCGTCGGCTTCCGAGAGCTGACGTAGCTGACGGAGGAGGGTGTGTGGGGCGGACGTCTACGAGACGTCCGCCCCACATTCACATACATGTACTTCCGCTCAATCCGTTGACCCGGAAGGCGGGCCTCCATAAGGTCCCTTCGAGAACGCGTACGTGATTGCTGTTCACGTATGTGCACATCGAGGGAGACAACGATGTCAGAAGCCGCGACCGCCATACCCGAGGCCGAGCAGCGAGCGGTGAGCAAGTTCCTGCGCCGCATGCTGCCGATCCTGGTCCTGATGCTGCTGGTCAACCAGATGGACCGGACGAACGTGGGCTTCGTCCAGAACGAACTGCGGGCCGACGTCGGAGTCAGCGCCACCGCCTACGGCCTCGGAGCGGGCCTGTTCTTCATCGGGTACGCCCTGTTCGAAGTGCCGAGCAACATGCTCCTGGAGCGGCTCGGCGCCCGGGTCTGGCTGACCCGGATCATGATCACCTGGGGTGCGGTGATCGTGGCGATGTGCTTCATCCACAACGTGTGGATGTTCTACTCGCTGCGCTTCCTGCTCGGTGTCGCGGAGGCCGGCTTCTTCCCCGGTGTGCTCCTGTACTTCACCCAGTGGCTGCCGGACTCCAGCCGGGGCCGGGCCAGTGCGATCTTCCTGGGCGGCTCGGCGACGGCGTACATCGTGACGGGCCCGATCACGGGCGCGCTGCTGGAGTTGCACGGCGCGGGCGGTATCGCCGGCTGGCGCTGGATGTTCGCCCTCGAAGGAGCCTTCTCCATCCTGGTCGGCTTCATCGCCGGGTTCTTCCTCGTCTCCCGCATCCAGGACGCCAAGTGGCTCACGCAGGAGGAGAAGGACGCGCTGAGCGAGGCGGTGGCCCGGGACAAGGAGTCGCGTGACCGCGCGCCGTCGGTGTCGCGCTGGAAGCTGATCTTCCACCCGCAGGTCGCCGTCCTGACCTCGGTCTTCTTCGCGATGGCCCTCACCGGGTACGCGATCACGTTCTGGCTGCCGAGCCTGGTGGAGGAGATCGGCGGGCTGTCGCCCTTCCAGATCGGCCTGCTGTCGGCGATCCCCTGGATCTGTGCCGTCATCGCGATGTACACGATGAGCCACTTCACCGACCGCGCCCCGGACCGCCGCCCCTACCTGGCGATCGCCCTGGTCTTCTCCGCCATCGGCACCTTCCTCGCCACCCTCGGCTCCCCCTGGTTCGGCCTCATCGCCCTCACCCTGGCCGCGGTCGGCGGCAAGTGCGCGGCCACGTTGTTCTGGCCGATGGCCCAGTCGGGCCTCGACCTGAAGATCGCGGCGCCGGGTCTGGCCCTGGTCAACTCCATCGGCAACCTGGGCGGTTTCGTGTCCCCGACGTTGTTCGGCTACCTGAAGGACACGACGGGCAGCACGAACGGGGGGCTCTACACCCTCTCTGCGGCGTCGATCCTGGCGGTGGTGGGGGTGGCGTTCGTACGGCACACCAATCGGGGGCCGCAGGTGGGCTCGGGGGGTCGTACGGGGGTGAAGGGCGAGGCAGCCGTGGGCTGAGTGCTGAGACGTGGAGGCGCCCGGGGCTTTGCGGGGCCCCGGGCACCTTCTTGTCCCGGCTCAGTCCGTCTGCGGCTGTGCTCGGACCATCGAAAGGCCGGGCCGGACCTTCGCGATGGCGGTGAAGTCGTCGTCCATGTGGAGCACGGTCAGGCGGTGGTGTTCGGCGGTGAGCGCGATCAGGATGTCGAGGGGGGAAGGCCCCCGATGATGCCCGATGCTCACCAGGTCTCTCTGCACCGCGATGATCTTCGGCCACGGGTCGTCGAGGGCGGGAACCCAGCCGAAGGTCTGGCCGAGCATGGTGAAGAACGGCTCGTAGTCGCGGTCCGCTCGAAGACCGGGCATCAGCTCGGCCTCGACCGGAGGACAGATGGCGACGAGACCTCGCGCCACGCGGTCGGGCCAAGGGGCGCCGACCTGACGGCGCAGCAGCCGCCAGACGGCGGAGGTGTCGGCGAGGTAGGTCACAACCCCGAGCGCTCCCTTTCCTCGAGGATGTCGAAGTCGAGGAACGCGTCCGCGTTCTCCTGGAGCCAGCGCAGTGCCCGGGCCCGGTCGTCCGCGCTGATCGCTGCCGCTATCGTCAGCGCGCGGTTGATGGTGTCCCGCTTCGTCTTGGTTCCGAGCTGCTGCTGGGCGAAGGCCAGCATGTCGTCGTCGATGTCGACCAGCGTCCTGGACATGCGACCTCCCGCGAGACCTGCTTGATATACAGCTCTACCCAATATATCAAGCGGGTCCGGAGATGGCGGGCTACCTCGCCACGAACTGGGTCAGGATGGCCTGGACCTCGTAGATGTCGACGCCCTTGGTGAAAGTCTTCTGGATCGGAGCCTGGGAGCCGGAGAGCCAGATCTTCAGTTCCGCGTCGAGGTCGAAGGTACCCGCCGTCTCCACCGCGAAGTGGGTGATGCTGCGGTAGGGGACGGAGTGGTACTCGGTCTTCTTGCCGGTGATGCCCTGCTTGTCGATGAGGATCAGGCGGCGGTCGGTGAAGAGGATGGTGTCGCGGATCAGCAGGAACGCGGCGTGGACCTGTTCGCCGTGGCCGAGGAGGCGGGCGTAGTCCTGCTGGGCCGACTGCGGGTCTACGGTGTGTGCGTTGCCGAACAGTGCCATCGTTGTCTCCCTCATGGGTTGGTGCCGTGAGTGTCTCGGACGGACGCGCCCCAGAGCACCCGCTTCCGGCCGATCAGGCGGGTCGCCGCAGCGGCTCATGGGGCGGTCGGCTGGGCGTGGTCAGGCTCCCGCGGTGAACAGTTCCTCCGGTGTGTCCACCGTGATGGCGCGGTCGAAACAGCGAGTGAGGGTGTCCAGGTCCGGACACAGGTGGAGGGGGCGGCCGACCTCCTTGGGTACCGCGATGTCACGCATCTCCAGGAGCCGCAGGACCGCTCCGGCCCACGCCGCCGTGTATCCGGCCGTGTAGCCCCGGACCCATTCCTCGTCCTCGTGGTCGTCATCGGGCCGCTTGTCCACCCTGGCCCGGATGCGGGCCATGTCCTGGACAGAGAGGGAGCCTTGTTGTCGCAGTTCCTCCAGCCCGGAACGGAAATCGCCGACTACTCGCTCCGGCGGAATGCCCAAGCCCATGCACGTCAGGGTGAACCGGAGCAAGTCGTGCAGTTCCGGTGTGGCGTCCAGATCGTCGTTCATGGTCGCCGCCGGGTCAGGTTTCGGTCCGGTCCGCGGCAGGCCTCGCGTCCTCGATGAAGAGCTCGTCGACGCTCTCCACATGGGGCGTCCGGTCCAGCCAGCGGTTGAGGAGGTCGAGGTCGGTGCAGTCGGCGATGCGGTCCCGGGCCTCCTGGGGGACCGAGACGCCCCGTGCTTCCAGGAAGCGGAGGATGGCCTTGGCTTCGCCTCTGGCTTCGCCCTCGAGGTAGGCCTTCTCCATCACCGTGCCCCGGCCGGGGAAGTAGTTGACGAACGTCACGATGTCCCTCCATTTGTCTCCGGCGGGGGTGTCACCCAACGCCGAGTCCAAGAACTGAAAGAAGTAGCTGGCGGCGTTCCAGTCCATCCCTGCGAGGGCACGGCCCAGTGCGTCCAGTATGGCGTCGATGTGGGGGCTGTTGGCGTGAGCCAGAGCGGAGAACACGGCCATCGCCGGCTTCTCCGCCGCAGTTCTCGGATCGGTGATCACTGGGAGGTTGTCCGGTCCTACGACCAAGGGGTACGTCATCTGGGCGGTCCAGCCACGCGTGCCACAGGAGAAGGGACCGGTCGCCCACTTGGTCGTCGCCCGGTCGCGGCAGACGACGAGCAGCAGAACTGGCAGGCCGTATCTTGCCTGGAGGTAGGAGATGTAATAGGGCCAGCTCGATTCCTTCTTGGGGTCCCTTCTCTCCTGCGCCTCGACGGCGAGCAGGAAGTCCTCCCCGTCGGACGGGCCGATGCGCAGAACGGTGTCGATGTGGCGCGCCAGGGGCCTGGCTTCCGTCACGTCGGTGCCGATCGCGTAGACGGCCGCCTTCTCGGGGAACACGATGCCCAGCACCCCGAAGACCGGGGAAAGGATCTCAGGCCGCTCCTGGAAGATCCGGTGCATGCCTTCATGGGCTGATGTGACCATGTGGGCTATGTAAGGGGGTGGAAGGCCGTGTTTCCGGCGGACGGAAGGCGTTCACTCCTTCGAGGGCCGGAGAAACGTTCGCGCCTTGCCCCCGGTGAGAACCGGGGGCAAGGCGCGTCGCTGTACGGGTCGCGGGTTACGCGGTCGGCTTCTCCGCCCGGCCTATTCGGGCTCGCCGCCGAAGCGCTCCTTGTACGACTCCAGGTCCTCGTCCGTGAGCTTGGCGAAGAGGACCGGCGGGATGGTGAACGGGGTGCCGGCGGGGACGGAGGTCAGGGAGCGGGCCTCTTCCGGGGTGACCCAGGTCGCGGAGTCGTCCGACAGGGAGAAGGCCTCGCGCATCGTCTTCGCCGACGTCGGGATGAACGGCTCGGAGACCACGGCGTAGAGGTGGATCAGGTTCATCGCCGTACGGAGGGTGAGAGCGGCGCCCTCCGGGTTGGTCTTGATCTCCAGCCAGGGGGCCTTCTCCTCCAGGTAGGAGTTGCCCGCCGACCACAGGGCGCGCAGCGCGGCCGCCGCCTTGCGGAACTGGATGGCCTCCATCTGCGACTCGTACTCGGCGAGGAGGCGGGCGATCTCGTCGCCCAGCTTCGCCTCCGCCTCGCCGGGCTCGGCGCCTGCCGGGACCTCTTCGCCGAAGCGCTTCTTGGAGAAGGACAGGACACGGTTGACGAAGTTGCCGAGGGTGTCGGCGAGGTCCTTGTTGACCGTGGCCGTGAAGTGCTCCCAGGTGAAGGACGAGTCGTCCGACTCGGGGGCGTTCGCCATCATGAAGTAGCGCCAGTAGTCGGCGGGCAGGATCTCGAGGGCGTCGTGTGTGAAGACGCCTCGGCGCTGCGACGTCGAGAACTTGCCGCCGTAGTAGTTCAGCCAGTTGAAGGCCTTGATGACGTCGACCTTCTTCCACGGGGCGCGGGTGCCCAGCAGGGTCGCCGGGAACATCACGCTGTGGAAGGGGACGTTGTCCTTGCCCATGAACTGCGTGTAGTGGACGTCCGTGTCCGACTCCCACCACCAGGAGCGCCAGTCGCGGTTGCCGGTCGGGTCCTGGTCGGCCCATTCCTTCGTCGAGCCGATGTACTCGATCGGGGCGTCGAACCATACGTAGAAGACCTTGCCCTCGGCCGCCAGGTCCGGCCAGGTGTCGGCCGGCACGGGGACGCCCCAGTCCAGGTCACGGGTGATCGCGCGGTCGTGGAGCCCTTCCGTGAGCCACTTGCGGGCGATGGAGGAGGCGAGGATCGGCCAGTTGTCGGCGCGCTCGTCGACCCATCCCTCGACCTCGCCGGCCAGTGCCGACTGGAGGAGGAACAGGTGCTTGGTCTCGCGGACCTCCAGCTCGCTGCTGCCACTGATCGCCGAGCGGGCGTCGATCAGGTCCGTCGGGTCCAGGACACGCGTGCAGTTCTCGCACTGGTCGCCGCGGGCCTTGTCGTAGCCGCAGTGCGGGCAGGTGCCGATGATGTAGCGGTCCGGGAGGAAACGGCCGTCCGTGATCGAGTAGACCTGGCGGATCGAGCGTTCCTCGATGAAGCCGTTGGCCTTGAGCTCGCGGGCGATCTCCTGCGTGATCTCGTGGTTCTGCGGGGACGAGCTGCGGCCGAAGTAGTCGAAGGCCAGGCCGAAGCCGTCGTAGATCGCCCTCTGCTGGTCGTGCGCCTGGGCGCAGAACTCGTCGACCGGGATGCCCTGCTCCTTGGCGGCCAGTTCGGCGGGGGTGCCGTGCTCGTCCGTGGCGCAGATGTAGAGGACGTCGTGGCCGCGCTGGCGGAGGTACCGGGAGTACACGTCCGCCGGGAGCATGGACCCCACCATGTTGCCCAGGTGCTTGATCCCGTTGATGTACGGAAGGGCGCTGGTGATGAGGTGTCGAGCCATCGCGGGCTGCTCCCAAGTCGCTACGTGGGGTGACGATCTCGTGGTCTCGGTCGTCTACGGAACCTTGAAATCGTAGCTGACATGGGTACGCCGCCCGCCTCCCGTTTTACGGGGTGGGAAGCGGGCGGCGTTCGGGGCTCAGGGGAGGGTTACGGGCGCCAGTTCGCCAGTACGCCCTCGTAGAGCTCCTTGTCCGTGAGCTCGCGGGGGGTTTCGCCTGCGAGGAAGTGGGACGTGTTGGGGGCCTTGAGCTTGCGGAGGTAGTCGAAGGCCTTGTTCTCCGGGTCGCCGAAGGCGACGAAGGAGAAGAAGACGGTGGGGTGGGACTTGGCCGCGTCGGTGAGGGCCTGGGTGGCGGGGGTCTTGGCGTCGGGGGCGCCGTCCGTCTGGAAGATCACCAGGGCGGGGGTGGTGGGCTCGGCCTTGTCGTGGTGGGCGAGGACGGCCTCCACGGCGGCGTGGTAGCTGGTGCGGCCCATGCGGCCGAGGCCCGCGTGCAGGGTGTCGATCTTGTTCTCGTGGTCGGTGAGGGTGATCTCGCCGGTTCCGTCGAGTTCGGTGGAGAAGAAGACGACCTGGACCGTGGCCTCGGGGTCGAGGTGGGCGGCGAGGGCGAGGGTCTGCTCGGCGAGGGCCTGGGCGGAGCCGTCCTTGTAGTACGGGCGCATGGAGGCGGAGCGGTCGAGCACGAGGTAGACCTTGGCCCGGGTGCCGGTGAGGTTGTGCTGCTTGAGGGTGGTGGTGGCGGCCTTGTAGGCGGTGGCCAGGCTGGGGGCGCGGGTCTTCAGCTGGGTGAGAGTGAGGGCGGGCTTGGAGGTGTCGTCCTTGTCCTCGGCGTCCTCGGCGTCCTCGGCGTCCTCGGCGTCGCCTTCGGCCGAGTCGTTCCCACCCGCACCACCCGTGCTGCTTTCGTTGTCGGGTGCGGGTGGCCCCTGTGGGGCGGGGTCGCCGTCGGCGGGTGCGGGTGCGTCGGCCTCCGGCTGCGCGGGTGCCTCCTTTTCCGCCTCCGCTTGCGCCTTCGGCTCCGCTTCCGGCTCCGGCTGTGCCGTGGCGGGCTCGGGCTTGTCCTCCGTCTTCGCGTCGGACACCGCCTCGGGCTCGACAGCGACATGGGTGTCGGCGGGGGCCTCGGCCTCCTCGCTCGGCTCCGGCTTCGCCTCTTCCGGGGCTGTCTCGGGCTCGACAGCCGGCGGCGCTGCGGCTTCCGCCTCATCGGCAGCAGCCGGCTCTTCCGCAACGACCGGCTTCTCGGCGACTGTCGGCTCTTCGACGGCTGTCGGCTTCTCCGCGGCGTCCGCAACGACCGGCTTCTCGGCGACTGTCGGCTTCTCGGCGGCTGCCGGTTCCTCGGCGACCGTCGGCTCTTCGACGGCTGTCGGCTCTTCGACGGCCGTCGGCTTCTCCGCGGCGTCCGCAACGACCGGCTTCTCGGCGACCTCGGGCTCCGCCGCGGCTGCCGGTTCCTCGGCGACCCCGGGGTCCTCCGCAACCGCCGGTTCCTCGGTGACCGCCGGTTCCACGACCCCGGCCTTCTCCGCGATCGTCGGCTCCTCGGCAACCGCCTTCGGCTCCTCAGCCGTCGGCTCCTCGCCCTCCGTCTCCGACGCACGCGTCGGACGAGGCACCGCCGCCACGCTGTCGAAGGCCGCCGAGACCAGGTCGTGTTCGTCGGGGGAGGACGTGCGGGGTTCGGGGACGGTTGGCGTGGGGGAGGAGGGGGCGCGTTCGCCGGAGGCGGTCGGGGGCTCCTGGGCGGGGACCTGGACCTGTGGGGTGTCGGGGGACGGCGTTGCCGTCGGTTCCTCCGTGGTCGTCGTCGGCCGCGCCGCACCCTCCGCCTCGGCGGTCCGTGACTTGCGTGACCGTCCGAACGCGTTCCGCAAGAGAGTGAGAATGCCCATGTGCGCGCAACCCTTCGCGTGAGGTGGAGCCGTCAATCCCTGGCCAGGACGGACACGTAAGGTTAGCGGCCCTCCTGTGTGATCTTGGGCAGGGTCGGGTATGCGAGGCCCTTTCTGTCAAGGGGGACATCCGGCCTGCCCCTGTGACGCCCTGCCGCATCGCCGCAACTGCCGTACGGCTGCCGCAGGTTCACCCGCTGTTCACCCGGGCGCCCGGCTCCCGCACGTATGTACTCCTACGGTCACGCTGACACCAAGGGCATCCAAGGAGAGAGCAAAGTGCGCAAGCTGCTGCCGTTGATCGGAACGCCGTCCGGATCGCACCCTGGCGGCCGGTCCGCCATGACCTGTCGGTTCCGGTGTGGTGACGCCTGCTTCCACGAGGTGCCCAACACCAGCTCCAACGAGTACGTCGGTGACGTGATCGCCGGTGCGATCGGCCGCCGGTCGATGATGCGGGCCGCGGCCGTGGTGACCGTGGCCGCCGCGGGAGCGGGGGCGGTGGGCGTCGGACAGGCTCCGTCAGCGGGCGCGGCACCGGCTCCGGCCACGGCAGCCGACGCCGCCTCGGCCGCCCGGCGTAAACACAAGGGCGCGCGCGGGCTGCGCTTCGCGCCCGTCGCGCCCAACACCACCGACGCCGTGACCGTGCCGGAGGGGTACCGGCAGAACGTCGTCATCCGCTGGGGCGAGCCCATCCTGCGCGGGGCGCCCGCGTTCGACCCGGAGAAGCAGACCGCCAAGGCGCAGGCCGGGCAGTTCGGGTACAACTGCGACTTTCTCGCCCTGCTGCCGTTGCCCGGGGAGCGGAACCGGAAGCTGCTCGTCGCCAACCATGAGTACACGGACGAGGTGCTCATGTTCCGGGGGTACGACGCCGCCAACCCCACACGTGAGCAGGCCGAGATCGCCTGGGCCGCGCACGGGCTGTCCGCCGTGGTGGTGGAGGAGGACCGGAGGACGGGGAAGCTGACCGCCGTCTCGCGGCATCAGCTCAACCGGCGCGTCACCGCCACCAGCGAGTTCCGGCTGACCGGGCCCGTCGCCGGGTCGAAGCTCGTGCGGACCTCCGCGGACCCGACCGGCACCAAGGTGTTCGGCACCCTCAACAACTGCTCGGGCGGTGTCACCCCGTGGGGCACGACCCTGCACGGCGAGGAGAACATCAACCAGTACTTCGGCAACGCGAGCCGGGACACCGACAAGCGGTACGGGATCGGGACCGGGGCCACCGAGCGCAAGTGGGAGCGGTTCGACAAGCGGTTCGACGTCGCCCAGGAGCCGAACGAGGTGCACCGGTTCGGGTATGTCGTCGAGTTCGATCCGTACGATCCGGAGTCGACGCCCCGCAAGCACACCGCGCTGGGCCGGTTCAAGCACGAGGCCGCGACCGTGCGGCTCACGCGGGACGGGCGGCCCGTCGTGTACTCCGGTGACGACGAGCGGTTCGACTACTTCTACAAGTTCGTCGGCAGCAAGCGGATGAGGCACGGGTCCTCCCGGGCCGTCCGCGAGCACAACCTCTCGCTGCTCGACGAGGGGACGCTGTACGTCGCCAAGCTCACCGGTGACTCCCCCGACTTCGAGACCGACGGCATGGGCAAGCTGCCGGAGGACGGGGAGTTCGACGGCAGCGGGCAGTGGATTCCGCTGGCCACCGCCACCGCGAAGGGTGCCGTCTCGCACGTGGACGGGATGACCGCGGAGGAGGTGTTCGTCTTCACCCGGATCGCCGGTGACAAGGTGGGCGCCACCAAGATGGACCGGCCCGAGGACATCGAGCCCAACCCGGTGACCGGCAAGGTGTACGTCGCCCTGACGAACAACGTCAACCGCGGTGTCGGCTCCAACGCCAAGGCGGACGAGGCCAACCCGCGGCACGCCAACAAGCACGGGCACGTGCTGGAGCTCACCGAGCGCTGGAACCGGCCGGAGAGCACGAAGTTCGCCTGGTCGCTGTTCCTGGTCGCCGGTGACCCGGACGACCCGGCGACGTACTTCGCCGGGTTCCCGAAGGACGGCGTCAGCCCGATCTCCTGCCCGGACAATGTGGCCTTCGACCCCTACGGGAACCTGTGGCTGTCCACCGACGGCGCCCAGCTGGGTTCGCACGACGGTCTGTTCGGCGTGGCGACCCGGGGTGAGCGGCGCGGTGAGCTCAAGCAGTTCCTGACCGTGCCGAAGGGTGCGGAGACCTGCGGTCCGATCATCCAGGACCGGCGCGTCCTCGTCTCGGTGCAGCACCCGGGCGAGATCGACGGCGCGTCCGTGGAGAAGCCGGCCAGCACCTGGCCCGACGGGCCCGGGAAGCACGTCCGTCCGGCGGTCGTGGCCGTGTGGCGCGCGGACGGCTGCGACATCGGCGTCTGAGACGCCGCACCTTCGAGCGGATCCTCCACATAGATCCTTCGAAGGGATCAGGGCAGGGCCGGGCTCGGCGGTCTGCGAGGGCCGTCGGGCGCCGACTGCCGTGTCCCGAGCAGCCGCGCGGTGCTCTGCGGCGCTCGTTCCAGCCATTCCGGTACGCCGGTGCCTGCCCCGCCACCTCCCCGTACGCCTCCTCCAGCTCCGGGTAGACGCCGGCCAGGCCCGTCTCCGTACGCGCCGCGAGGAGCAGCCGTACGCCGAGCGGGTCGCCTCTGAGGCGGCGTACCGCCATGTCGGGGCGGGGGGCGCGGGTCGGCTGGCACACGGTGACGTCCTGGGTCTGCCCGACCACTACTCGGGCCCGTGCAGCGAGCTGATGTCCGGCGGCGGGCCCGGTACGTCCTGCACCAACGCCACCCCGGACGCCCGTGAGCGGGCCCGGGTGAACCAGCTGTGGGCCAACGGCCTCGCGGCGGCGATGGACAAGGCGGCGGACAAGGCGGCGGACATGGCCCTGGAGAAGTCCGGCCGTCAGGACCTGCCGGACCCGGGGCGCTGATGCAGCGTCAGGTCGGTGACCACCGATCGGTGGTCCGTGTCGGACAGATCCAGCACGCGGGTGTCGCGGGCCGCGAAGTCCCGCGACACCAGCACATGGTCGATCTGGGCGCCGAGCGTCGGGGCGGTCCGGGCCGGCCAGGTGGCCGTGCGGTCGGCGCCGTCCAGGCGGGCGGCGTCGCGCAGGCCGGTGTCGAGGATGCGGCGGAAGGCGGCGTGGTCCTGGGAGGCGTTGAAGTCGCCGGCCAGGACGAGCGGGGTGTCGCGGTCGCCGGCGGCAGCGGCGCGCACGGCCCCGAGCTCCCGCTTCCAGAGGTCCACCTGCCCGGGCAGCGGGGGCATGGGGTGGGCGAGCTGGAGCCGTACGGCGTGCCCGTCCACGTCGGCGACCGCCCCGGGCATGCCCATGGTGGCGGGCACGCCCTCGGTGGCCCGGAGCGTGAAGCGGCTGAGGATGACGGAGCCCTCGGAGCCGCCGCCCTCCACGGCGCTGCGGTGCGGGTAGTCCCGGGAGAGGTCCTTCCGCAGCCGCTCGTCACACTCGTACTCGCACTCCTGTACGAAGATGATGTCCGGTTTCTCTCGGCGTACGACGGCGACCAGGGAGCCGGTGCCCTGCCCGAACTCGACGTTCGAGGTCAGCACGCGCAGCTCGGCGACCGGGCGGCCCGCGGGGTCGTCTACCTTGCCGTACGGCTCGATGAACCAGGCCAGCAGGCCGAGCACGGCGACTCCCCAGGCCGTTCCCAGCCACCAGCGGGAGCGCAGGGTGAGCAGCAGCGCCAGGCCGGTGGGCGCGAGCAGCCAGGGGAGGAAGGCGAGGAGTTGCGGGACGGGGGTGATGCCGTCGCTGTCGGCGGTCCGGAAGCCCACGACCACGCTCACTCCCGCGAGCAGCAGGAAGGCGAACCCCGCGCCGGATCCCCGCCCGGGCGGGCCCTGCTCCGGCCCGTCGTCGGTGGCGGTCCATTCGGCAGCGGCGGTGTTCAAGGGCCGGCCTTCCGTTCGCGGGGTGGTTCGCCCGCATCCTCCCTCAAGGACGGGGTGGGGCGGCGGAAGGTTGCCGTGCGTCGACGCGGGCCAGGAACTCCGCCAGCGCCTGGTCGAACACGTCCGGGCGTTCCAGGTTCGGCATGTGGGCCGCGCCGTCGATGATGTGCAGCGCCGAGTCCGGGAGGGCCATGTGCATGGCCAGGGCGTCGGAGACCGGGGTGAAGGTGTCGTCCGCTCCCACGACGACCAGGGCCGGGACGGAGACGCGGGGCAGCAGGTCGTCGTAGCCGGGGCGGCGGGCGCGGGCGCGGGCGCGCAGGGCGGCCGCGGCGCCCTCGGGGGCGGTGGCGGTCATCATGCGGTGGACGTGGGCCTTGACCCCGGCGGGGGCGTACGGGGCGACCATCCGCTCCAGGACCTCGTCGGCGTAGCCGCCCATGCCCTCCGCCAGGAGGCGGTCCGCCATGGCGTCGCGGGTGCGGACACCCTCCGGGGTCTCCGCCGACGGGAAGGTGTCCGCGAGGACCAGGCCCCTGACCCGCTCGGGGAACAGGCGGTAGCAGTCCATCGCGATCTGGCCGCCCATCGACAGGCCCGCGAGGACGAACGACTCCACCTTCAGCTCGTCCAGCAGGGCCTCGATGTCCCGGGCGAATCCGGAGAAGTCCGGGACGGCCGGGGTGACCGGAGAGGCGCCGTAGCCGCGCAGGTCGGGGGCGACGACCCGGCGGTCCGCCGAGAACGTCTCGAGCTGCGGGGCCCACATCGTGCGGTCGAAGGGGTGGCCGTGGACGAGGACCAGGGGTACTCGGTGAGTATCCGGGTCTTTGTCCTCGTAAGCGAGGAAGGGTGCCATGCGGACGACCCTAGGCCGCCCAACTACTCGGTGCAATAAGATCTTTGCTCTCGGTGCAATCCAAGGGGGAGACCGACCGATGGGTGACTACCGGCGCATCGCCGATCTGATCGCCGACGACATCGCCACCGGACGGCTCCGGCCCGGTCAACGGCTGCCGCCGCAGCGGGCGTTCGCGCGGCGCCGCGGGATCGCCCCGTCGACGGCCGGCCGGGTCTACAGCGAACTCGTACGGCGTGGGCTGGTCGTCGGCGAGGTGGGGCGCGGCACCTTCGTACGGGCCGGACCGACGGGCCCCGCGGGGCAGGCGTTGGCCGAGCCCGGCCCGGCCGACGCCCCCGTCAACCTGGAGCTCAACTACCCCAGCGCGCCCGGCCAGCCGGAGCTGCTCGCCCCCGTCCTCGCGCCGCTGCTGCGCCCCGACGTGCTGGCCGAGGCCCTGCTGCCGGCCGCCGCCACCGGCACGCCGGAAGCCCGGGAGGCCGCGGCCGCCCTCCTCACCACGCCCGGCTGGCGCCCCGCCCCGGACCGGCTGCTGTTCACCGGCAACGCCCGCCAGGCCATCGCCGCCGTCCTGGCCTCCCTGGTCCGGCCGGGCGGCCGGGTCGGCGTGGAGCAGCTGACGTATCCGCTGGTCAAGGAGATCGCGGCCCGGCTGGGCATCACCCTGGTGCCGCTGGCCGGTGACCGGGCCGGGCTGCTCCCGGAGGCCGTCGCGGCCGCGCACCGCTCGGCGCCCCTGTCCGCCCTCTACCTGCAGCCGACGCTGCACAATCCGACGTCCCTGACGACGAGCCGGACGCGGCGGCTGCAACTCGCCCAGCTGGTCCACCACTTGGACCTCCCGTTCGTCGAGGACCGCATCTGGTCCTTCCTGCACGGCTCGGGTGAGCGGCACGGGGCCGGTGATCCCCTCGCCGCCCATGCCCCGGCCCTCGCCCATGTCGTCGACGGGCTCTCCAAGCGGGTCGCCCCCGGGCTCACCGTCGGGTTCCTCGTCGTGCCGCCGCAGCGGGTCGCCGCGGTGGCCGACGCCGTGCGGTCGGGCGGGTGGAGCGCGGCACGGTTCGCGCTGGAGGCGGCCGTGCGCTGGGCGTCGGAGGGGACGGTGGCGCGGCTGGTGGAGGCCAAGCGTGCGGACGCGGCGCGGCGGCAGCGGATCCTCGCCGAGGAACTCGCCGGCTTCGCCGTGCGCTCCGACCCGCGCGCCTATTTCGCCTGGTGGGAGCTGCCGTCCCCGTGGCGCGCGGACACCTTCACGGCCGCCGCCGCCGCGCACGGCATCGCCGTCACCCCCGGCCCCGCCTTCGCCGTCTCCCCCGGCCACACGCCCGACGCCGTCAGACTCGGACTCGCGTCGGCTCCGGAGGGGGATCTGCGACGGGCGCTACGGACGCTGGGCCGTGTCGCCGCGCGGCGTGGTGGGGGTCGTGGTGGCGGGTGAGTGCCGGGGCCGGCCGCACGCGAGCCCGAGCCCGACAGCGCCACCCGGCACACCGCTCACCAACCGGCACCCCACCACACAGCAACACGGGCCGGGCACCCACAACGACCGGGGCGCGTGCCGAGTGCGCCGTCAGGCTTGGGCTCGCGCTCGGCTCCGAGGTGGGGCTGCGGCGGTCTCACGGACGTTCGTCGTGTCACCGTGCGGCGAGAGGGGGGGGCGGCTGGTGGGTCGCGTGCCGGGTGGCGGTGTCAGGTTCGGGCCCGCGTGGGTTCCGGTGGGGGATCTGTGGTGGGCGCTGCGGATGGCGGTTCGTGTCGCCGCGCGGCGAGGCACCGGCCCGTGAGCCAGGAGGCGAGTGCCACTGTCAGGCCGAGGGCGAGGAGCAGCCAGGACACGGTGCGCAGGGTGGTCGTGAGGGCGTCGTAGACCGCGCCCGCCGCCGGGCGGTGGAGTGCGTCGGGCAGGTCGGCGAGGGTGAGGCGGCGGCCGATCGCGACCGCGAGGACCAGCAGCCCGCCGCCCAGGGCCGTGCCGAGAGCGAGGGCGGTGACAGCGCGGCGGCGGCAGGCGGCGACGGCGATCCCGGTGACGGCCAGCACGGCGGCGGAGAGCGGCAGCCAGAAGGCGGCGGTGTCCAGCACGTGGTATCCCCTGCGCAGTCGGTCCACGTCCCCGGCCGGGAGCACCGGGACCCGGGTGTGGGTGACCGGGATGCGGTGGGCGAACGACACGTGGTCGTCTTCGAGTTGGCGTTTGACCCGGGCGACGACCGGGGCGAGGTCGACGGTGACCGGGTCCGCCCGCTCCTCGTCGTCACGCAGGGCGCGCAGCACGGCGGCGTGGACGGCCTGGTTCGCCGCGTCCCAGGCGGCGCGGAACGCCTCGGTGCGGGTGAAGGAGCGGGCCGCGTCGTGCACGAAGGGCCCGACCGCGCCGCGCAGGGAGCCGGTGTCGAGGTCGTGCCCGGCCTCCCGCATGATGCCGTCCCCGACGGCGTCCGCGACCGCGAGCCGCACATCCGGATCGGCGGCGAGCGGCGCCATCGTACGGACGTAGCGGCCGGTGTCGGTCAGCCCGTGCGCCGCCCAGGACGCGAGCGCCCCGAACGGCACGAGCAGGCACGCGAGGGCCAGCAGAACGGCCGACAGGGCGTTCCGCGGTCGTAGGGGCGCCTTCTCGGGTACGGGCGCCCGGTCGCGCTCGGGCACCCTCCCAGGCAAGCCGCCCCGGGCCCGCTCCGCGCGCGGGATGACTGCGATCGGCCGTACAAGTCGAGCCGAACGGGGACCGGCCGGTCAGCCGATGCGGTGGCCCGTGGCGTCCTCGTGCGTGTAGTAGCGGTAGAACATGGTCAGCAGGACGCCCGCCCCGGCCGCCATGCCCAGCCACATGGACCACAGCACGGACAAGCCGGACTGGCTGATGAGGAAGCCGGTCGCGCAGCCCGTGAAGGCGAACCAGAGCGCCGCGTGCAGTTCGCGCCGCAGCCTCCGGCCGAAGTGCCACACGGCGGCGAACAGCACGGCGAACACGAGCGCGGTGACGAAGCCGAACAGCAGGTTCCAGCCCGTGATGGGCCCGCCGTAGCGCCGGTTGGCCGCGGCCCAGTAGCCGTAGACGAGCCCGAGGACGACGGGCGTCGCGACCTTCGCCACCGCGTGGACGCGCGGGCTGAAGACATCGGGCGTCCGGTGCCGCAGGGCGACCTCGCGTGAGGCGGGTGCCGCATGAGCCATGAGAGTGCTCCTCTCTCCCTGCCCCTGCCTACCAGGGCACACCTGCGGAGGGCCGTAGGCAAGTCGGGGGGCGAACCACCCGAAGGCGGACGTTTGCGGTCCTGGCCGCCCCCTTTGCAGCCGCAGAGGTTACGGTGCTGCCGTACGTGATCGACCGGGGGAGGGGAAGAGATGCCCGGAACCGTGCTGCTGCTGGCGGCCTCGCCGCTGGGCAGGGGGCGCCTGGTGGACGCCGCCTCCGTGCTCCCCGTGCTGGCCGCCGTGCCGCCCGCCGTGCTGTCGGGCACGGACACCGCGAACGTCGTCGAACTCGCCGACCCGCTGGAGCCGCAGGCCGTCCTCACCCGGCTCCGCGCCGCCGCCACGGCCCCCGGCCCGCTCACCGTGTACGTCACCGGGCAGCTCCAGCTCGACCGCAAGCAGCGCCTGCCGCATCTCGCGCTGGCCCGCACCACCGCCCCGACCGTGCGCTACACGGCCTTCCCCTGGCACTGGTTCCGGGAGGAGCTGCGCCTCAGACCCGCCGGGGCGACCACGCTCGTGCTCGACCTGCACGCGGACGCCGAGACCTGGGAGCTGCTGCGGAGCGCCCCCCTGGACTCGGGCCGCGGCACCGCCGTCCACGGGCGCATCGCACCACCGCCGTCCCGGCGCACGGTCGCGGCACCGGCGTACATGAAGGCCGTGGCGACGATCCTGCGCAGCGGGTTCCGTCCGCCGCCGGAGCAGCTGCACCAGCAGGCACTGGCCCGGATCGCTCAGGAGAGCGCCGGCCGGGACATCGTGGTCAGCGCGCGGGGGCCGGTGAGCGGCGATCCGCACACCGCCATCACCGCCGCCGTCCAGTCCGGCCGCCACCAGGACGCGGACGCGCTCGCCGCCCGGCACGAGCAGGCCGCCGTGGCCGCGCACGGACCCGCCTCCGAAGAGGCCCTGCACTGGGCCGAGGTCAGGGCCGACCTGGCGATGTTCGCCGGGGACGCGGCCCGCAGCTGCCGCACCTGGCTGACGGTGGCCGCCGCGCGGCTGAACGCCGGGCAGGCGGTGGACGCGCCCGCCGTCGAGTCGGCCGTCGACCGGGCCCACCACCAGTGGGGCCAGATATCCGACTCCGCGCAGGCACGCGAACTGGGGACCGGGCTCGCCGAGTTGCGGGGGCGGGTGCCCGGGCGGCGCGAGGGGGCGCTCGACCACGTGCAGCGGCAGCTGCGCCAGCTGCAGACCCAGGGCTGAGCACACCGTGCGCCGGGTGCGCGCGGCGTGAAGAGAGTGTGCGAGCGCTTGCGCGGTTTGCGTCAAAGGTCTGCCCTCACGGCCTGACCCGGTGTCATGATGTCGGGTATGACAGAGGGGGACGAAGTGGCTGTCTTAGGCGTACGCGTCCGGCTGGGTGACGGCGCGACCGTGGACGATGTCAGAGCACTGCGGGCCTGGCTGGAACGGGACGAGCCGCTGGAGCAGCTGCTCTCCCGCGAGCAGCTGCGCATCGAGGAACGGACCAGCACGGACGGGCCCAAGGGGCGTCTCGGGCCCGACATCGAGATCGTCCTCCAGCTGCTCGGCGACGTCGCGACGGTCGCCGCGCTGACCGACTACACCGCCCGCGCGGTGAAGACCTGGAAGAACAACCGCCGCAGGCTCCAGGGCGGCGAACCCGATTCGGAGATCCGCCCGCTGGGCTCCGACGGGGAGTAGCCCGGTGAGCCGCTTCGACCCGCGCGGCCGAGCCAACCGGGCGCTGCTCGTCGGCGTGTCCGAATACGACCACACGGCCCCGGACCCGCAGGGCGTGACCGGACAGCTCCCCGCCGTGCGGCACAACCGCAAGACACTCGACGACGCCCTGCACCGGGGCGGGGTGTTCGGCGCGGGCGAGATCAGGGTGCTGGCCTCGCCGTCCCAGGAGGACTTCACCGCCGCGCTGCGCCACGCCGTGCGGGAGGCCGAGGGCCTGCTGCTGCTCTACTTCGCCGGGCACGCCGTCGTGAACACGTCCGGCGGCGAGCTGCACCTGCAGATGCGCACCGCGCGGGTGGTCGCGGGCGAGCTGCCCGGCGCGGTGAGCTTCGCCCAGGTGCTGGGCGAGATCTGCGTCGCCGAGAGCCGTGCCGACAAGGTGCTGGTGATCCTGGACTGCTGCTACGCGGGCCACGCGGCGGGGATCTGGCACCGTTTCGCCGACCCGGAGGGGAACAAGGAGAAGGTCCTCCTCCTGATGAGCGTCCAGCCCAACCGCTGCATCCTGGGCGGGGACGCCGACATCGCGACGCCGTTCACCCGTGAGCTGGCGGAGGTGCTCTGCGAGGGCCGGGAGGTGTGGCTCTCCGAGCTGTATCCGATGCTCAAGCAGCGGATGGACGAGGCGGGTTACAAGGCGGAGGAGGACGACCCGCAGATACCGCAGGCACTGGCGCCTCCGTGGGACCCGGACGCGGATGTCCTGCTGGCGGCGCGGCCGGTGCCGTCGCCGGCGCCGACGGTGCCTGCGCACTCATCGGCGTCCGCGCACTTGCCTGGGCGTGCGCCTGGGCTTGGGCCTGCGCCCACGCCTCCGGCGGGCCCGGACCCGGCCTTGGGGGCGGTCTCGGGGGAGGCTCCGGCTCCGGCCTCGGGGACCGTCTCGGAGGCGGTCTCGGCTCCGGACCCGGGGACGGCACCAGCTTCGGGGACAGACCGGGGGGCGGCCCCAGCCCCACCCTCGGGAACGGCCCCGACGGCTCCCCCGGGGACGACCCCGATGCCTCCCTCGGGAACGGCCCCGACGGCTCCCCCGGGGACGACCCCGATGCCTCCCTCGGGAACGGCCCCGACGGCTCCCCCGAGGACGACCCCGATGCCTCCCCCGGGGACGGCCCCGACGGCTCCCCCGGGGACGACCCCGCCGCCCCAGACGCCCGACCCCCCGCCTGGCCCCCGCCGGTCCCGCCTGCTCGGACGCGCGGCCGACAGCGTCCGGGCCCTCGCCGACCGGCTCGGCCGGACCCTGCTCACCTTCCTGCTGGCCCTGCTCGCCACCGGCACCGGCGGCTACGGGATCTTCGCGGTCATCGGGGACTCCGCGATCTGCGCGCCGTCCCGGGAGCTGCGCGTGCTGACCGACCCCGACCTGGAACCGGCGATCCAGGCCGCCGCGGACGAATACTTCGCCTCGGACGCGAACACCACGGACGACGGCTGCCGGCGCGGCGGCGTCACCGTCTACAGCGCCGGGGCCGCCACCGTGGTCTCCGCGCTGGGCAAGCGGACCGACGCCTGGCAGCAGCCGCGCGAGGACGACAACCCGCAGCGGGACATCGGCCCGCAGCCGGACGTGTGGATCCCCGCGACCGGCGCCGACGTCGGCCGGGTCGCCGCCGCGCAGGAGGACCGGGTCTTCGCCTGGCTGGAGCCGGACGCCGAGCCGTTCGCGTACTCACCCGTCGTGCTGGCCGTCCCGCGCGGCCTCGACCGCACCCTCGGCGAGCCCACCGGGCGCTCGCTCTCGCAGCTGGTCGACGCCCTGGAGGAAGCACCCGGCACCGCCGAAGTACACCGCCCCGACCCCGCCTTGACCGGCTCGGCGCTGCTGGCGACCGCGGGCCTGTACGGCGACGGGGACGACGTGCGCGGTGCCGAGCTGCGCATCACCCGGCCCGAGCGGCCCGAGCCCTCGGCGGTCGAGCTGCTGTGCACGCTGCCCGACGACGACGCCGTGGACGACCGCGGCGCGGCCCTGGTCCCGGAGTTCCTGCTCAGGAGCGGGGTCGGCTGCCGCCCGGCCACCCGCGTGCCGCGCACCGCCGCCTACCCCGACGACGTACCCGCTCTGGAACCGACGTTCGTGCGGGTGCGCTGGGATCACGGCGACCTGGACGCCGACGCCCGCGACGACGAGGCGGACCGCTTCCGCACCTGGCTGACCGGTGCGGAAGGCAGGGCGGCGCTCGGTGAGCAGGGCTTCAGGTCCGCGAGCGGCGACCACCCGCTGCTCGACGCCGAGGCGGCGGATTCCGCCGGTCTGACCGACACCGTCCGCGCGGGAGAGTCCGCCGACGCGTCGGATCTGGACAAGGCACTGGCGCGGTACGGCAACGCGCACGGAGCCGGCCGGGTCCTCTTCCTGCTCGACAGCTCCGGCTCGATGGCCGGTCTGTGGGACGGCCCCAGCGGCGGCCCCGGCATCCTGAAACAGACCCTGCCCGGGCTCGGCGGGGAGGACGAGTACGGAGTGTGGGCCGTGCACGGCCTCTCGGGCCGTACCCACAGCGAGCTGCTGCGCTTCGGCACACACTCCCGCGAGAAAGCCGAGGAGGCCCTCGACACCGGTGAGGTGCGGGACGCGGAGGCCGATCCGTCCGCCGCCCTGCTGGACGCCCTGGCGTTCATGCGGGAGCGCGGCACCGGCGACGACAGGCCGCAGCTGATCGTGTACCTCACCGACGGCGAGGACGACAACCGCCTGACCGGCGACCGGTTCAGGGACGTGCTCGACCGGGCCGGGTCCGCGGGCGTGCCCGTGGCGATGGTGACCCTGAACAGTGGCGCCTGCGACAGCGACCGACCCGCCACGCTCATCGCCGAGGCCGGCCGGGGCCGCTGCCTGGACGCCGGAGACGCCCTGGTCCCCTCCCTGCACGACGAGGTGGCCCGCATCGGAACGGGGGAGGAATGATGGCCCGCCGCCTGCCCGCCGCAGTGCTGTCCCTGCTGTCGCTGCTCACCCTCGCCTCCTGTACCGGCGGTGAGGGGCAGGAACAGCCCTCGGGCGCCGACGCCTCCACCCGGATCGTGGTGGCCAGCGGCCAGGACGTCACCGGCAAGAACGGCATCCGCCAGCAGCTCATCGACGCCTGGAACGCCAGGGAGGGTTCCGACGGCTACCGGGCCCGCCTGGTCGAACTGCCCGGCTCGGCCGACCAGCAGCGCAGCCAGCTGCTCGGCGCCCTCCAGTCCGGCAGCGCCGACTACGACGTGGTGAACCTCGACGTGACCTGGATCCCGGAGTTCGCCGAGTCCGGCATGATCCGTCCGCTGACGGACGCGGCCGTCGAATCGCCCGGGGACCTGATCCCGTCCGTGAACAGCACGTCGTACTGGGACGGGAAGCGGTACGCGGTCCCCTTCAACAGCGACACGGGCCTGCTGTACTACCGCAAGGACCACCTGCGGAAGGCCAGTGCCTCCCGGACCGAGCTCAGCGACGGGGTCACCTGGCACGAGCTGCGGAACCTGATCGAAGCCGTCGCCCCCAGGGACGAGAAAGCGGGCTGGACCACCCAGCTCGCCCCGTACGAGGGCCGCACCGTCAACGCGATCGAGGCGTTCGCCTCGGCCGTCCCAGGCTTCCGGCTGACCGACCGCGACGGCAAGTACGTCGCGACCGAGCAGCAGTTGACGGCGGGAGTGGCCGAACTGCGTGAGCGTACGGCGAAGTCCTACACGCTCAAGGAGGCCTCCCAGTCCCGCGAGGCCGAGTCGCTGAGTGCCTTCGCGGAGGGCCGCACCACCTTCCTGCGGCACTGGCCGTACGTCTATCCCACCCTCCACGAGACCTTCAAGGACAAGCTCGGTGTGACCCGGCTGCCCGGCAAAGCGGTACTCGGCGGCCAGAACCTCGCCGTCACCTCCTCCATGACCGGACAGCGGGCCGCGAAGGCCGAGGAACTCATCGCGTTCCTCACCGACCCCGACAGCGAACGCTGCCTGCTGCGCGCCGGGTTCGCCGCGACCCGCGCCTCCGCCTACCGGGAGTCCGCCCCCGACTGCCGCCACGCCCCCGCGTACGCCGAGACGCCCTGGGCGTCCCCCACCGGAGAGAGCACGGTCCGTACGCCCCCCGACCGCTTCACCGACGGCACCAGCTACTCGCGGGACATCCTGTACCCGGCCCTCCGCGAGGCCGTGCACCGTCCCGTCACGCCCCTGTACGGCGCGGTGAACCGCACCCTCATCACCGAACTCGACGCGCTGTACGACCCGCCGAGGGACCCGGAGGGAAACACGCCGGGCGACGCGGAGATAGCGAAGAGCCTTGACGAGGCGTTGAGGGAGTTCCTGCCCGATTGAACCTCCCCATCGCCTTCGCCGGGGCACGGCTGGGCACGGCTTCAGGGAGGCCTACTCCGTCTTCGTCGCGGCGTCGAAGACGCTCAGCGAGTAGACGTCGCTGTCGTTCTCCGAGATCGCGAACAGCCTGCTCGCGTCCGGTGCCCAGGCGAGGCCCGCCGGCGCCAGGAGGGCGGAGTCGTCGCCGGATACCTCGTACTGCTTCACCGGTGTCGAGACGCCCTGCTCGAAGACGTGCACGTCCGGGTCGTACGAGGAGTCCGTGCCCGCCGCGACGTCGCCGTTCGGGGCGATGTCCACCGCGTTCGGGTAGGTGTTGGTGACGTACTTGCCGTTCGCGGACAGGTCCGTGAGCCTGTAGACCGCCTGGTAGTAGGGGGCGCCGCTGGCCGTGACGACGTTCTGCCCGTCCGGGGTGACCGCGAGATCCCGGAGGTTGCCGCCGCCGGTGTCGCCCGGGTCGAAGGCGTAGGCCGTGCGGCTCGCCGCGCCGGAGGAGACGTCGTACACGGCGAGTTCGACCGGGCTCTGCCCCGGCGCGCCCGCGACGAGTGTGCCCGGGGCGCCCGCGGCGGCGTCCAGGATCGGGGCGTCGTAGAAGGTGCGGTCGGTGTCCTGGCCCAGGATGACGGCGGGGCCGGCGGCGCTCGGGTCGAGCGAGCCTATGTTGCCGTCGCCGGAGGAGCCGTAGCTGAACCAGAGCTTGCCACCGGCCAGGGCGACGTAGGCCGGGCCGGCGCCCGCGCCCGTGGAGTAGCGGCGGGACTCGGTCGCGGTCGCCGTGTCGATCGCCACGACGGCGTCGGCGTCGTGCGCGGCCGCGTACAGGGTGCCGGAGTCGGGCGACAGCTCCAGGCCGTGGACACCGGGCAGCGAGCCCACGGTGCCGACGACCGTTCCCGCGTAGTCCGTGACGACGACCTGGCCGGCCGCCGGATCGCTGATGAAGACGCGATGGTGGACCCCGTCGACGACCATGTCGCCGGTCGACTTCAGGGGCAGAATCGCGCTGGAGTCCGCGGCCGCCGCCGACCCGGCGCCTAAGAGGACCGCGAGCGCCGTCGCGGCCGTGAGAGTACGTCTGTGCACGGTTTTCGAACCTCCCGGAACGAAAGAAGTGATCAGCCTGCGCAGGCTAGAACACCCCACTGACAGACGTGGGCCGGGAAGCAGGACGGTGGCGCGAAAGTGCCGTGGGAGAGGTGAGCGTGGTGGGGCCGTCAGCGGGCGTCGGCGACGGTCCGCTGGTCCTGCCGGGGTTCGTCCGCTCTCGCCGGCCCCGCGTTCGCCGCGAGCAGCAGTGTCGCGACGGCGATGACGGCCGCGGTGAGACCTCTGGTGTAGCGCTCGGCGGTGCGTGTGCGGCTCAGCACGGCGACCTCGCAACGGGGGGCGGTGGCTACGGTGGCGGCGTATTAAGCATGTTCGACAAATCCGCTTAACACTCCGTTTAACCTAGGGGCTGTTCGCGGCGAACGGCAAGAGGGCCAGGGGGAGTTGGCGTGGGGGAGCGGGATGATCCGGGGACGATCGGGCGCCGGGTGCAGCGGTTGCGTGTCGAACGGGGACTGACGCAGCGGCAATTGGCGGAACCCGTGTACACGCCGGCCTATGTCTCCACCCTGGAGTCGGGCCGGGTGCGGCCCTCCGACGACGCGCTGCGGCATCTCGCCGAGCGGCTCGGCGTCGCCTTCGACGAACTGGCCACCGGGCGCTCGGCGCGGCTCGCGACCGAGCTGCGGCTGCGGCTGACCGAGGCCCAGCGGACCTTCGCCGTCGGCGAGGCCGAGGCGGCGGAGGTGGCGGAGCGGTACGCCGAACTGCTCGTCGAGGCCGAGACGCACGGGCTGGCCGCGGAACAGGCCGCCGCGCTGCTCGGGCTCGGTGAGTGCGCGGTGGAGACGGGCGAGCTGGTGGCCGGGCGGCGGTACTTCGAGCGGGCCGAGGGGTGTCTGGCGGGGGCGCCGCTGCCCGCCCGGGTTCCGGCCCTGCGCGGCCGGGCCGTCGCGCACTATCTCGCCGGTGAGCTGCGGTACGCCGTCTACCTGCTGGAGTCCGCCCTCGACGAGCTGAACCGCGGCGGGCTGCACGACCCCGACGCCCTGCTGCTGCTCTACGCCAGCGTCATCGGGCCCTACATGGACATGGGCGCGCACGCCCGCGCCGCCCAGGCCGCCGAGTTCGCGCTCGCGCTCGCCCCGCAGTCCGGCGATCCCGCCCTGGTCGCCCGGATGCACCGGTCCGTCGCCCGCACCCTGGTCGCCGAGGGCCGTCTCGCCGAGGCCGACGCCTCGCTGGCCAAGGCCGCCGAGCTGTACCGGGGCCTGCAGATCCGCACCGAACTCGCCAACTGCCACTGGATGCGCGGCTATGTGTATGCCCAGGACGGGCAACTGGAGCGTGCGGAAGCGGAGTTGAGAGAGGCCCTCGGCATGCTGACGGCCAGGCGCGCCGCCCTCTACAGCAGCCAGGTCGCCGTCGAGCTGGCCGATGTGCTCCATCGGCGCGGCAGGTCCGACGAGGCCGCCGCCCTGCTGCACGGGGTGCTCGACGACCTCTCCTCGGAGCGCGGCGCCGTCCACTCCGCCGCCGCGCACCGCCTCCTCGGCATCATCGCCGAGGACGCCCGCCGCACCGAGGACGCCGAGGAGCACTACGTCCGCGCCCTGAGCCTGCTGGAGCGGGCGGGCGCGGCCGGTGACCTGGCCGACCTGTGCCGGCTCCTGGGCGATCTGCTGCGGCGGACCGGGCGGGTGGAGGCCGCCCTCGACGCCTACCGGACCGGGCTCGGACACCGTACGGCCCCCGGCACGACGACCCTCGGGCCGGCGCCCGCACAGCCGCCTCTGTGAGGAAACAGGGGCTTCGCACAGTCGTGCGGGCTAGGGCCTGTCGTTTGGATCACGGCGCAGGGAATCGGCAGCACTTCTTCGACGCCGGTGAGCGGGGCCTGGTGCGTGCAGCTGCAAGGCGG
>NZ_JBIBHN010000042.1:0-59805 GCF_042957035.1 Streptomyces sp. NPDC008137
ACGGCTCGATCACCGCCCACGACTCATCAGTCAGCTCATGACGACGCACCACGAACAAACCAACGATGCCGCCACTTTGCGGACACGACCTAGAGGCTCCTTCTCGGAGTGGGTTCCCTCAACGCCGCAGCAGGACCCTGCGTGTGGCGCGAGCGAGCCGGTGGGCCGGGCGCCGGGAGCGCGGCTCCGGGCCCGACCGCTCCAGCCACCACTCCCGTAGTTCCCGCCGCGCCTGCGCGTCCCCGGGCCGCCCGGCGGACAGCAGGTGCTCGGCGAAGGTGAGGGCGTCGCGTCGGTAGCCGTCGGTCATGGGGTGGGTCTGGGCGTACCCGAGGAAGGCGGTGCGGTAGTCCTCCCCGAGGATCACCGGCAGCTCGGGCGCGACCTTCCCTACAACATCCGCCCGCTTCGCGGCGAGCGCCCGCGCCTGCACGCCGACCCGCACCCGGTCGAACCCCTCGGGCACGGGCGTCCCCGCGACCAGCGCGGACAGCAACGCGGCCTGCGCGAGCCCCACCCGCTCACGCGCACCGGGGTGGGGCAGGTCGAAGGCGCCCCGTGTCGCCCCGACCGCCCCGGTCTCATCGCCCCGCTGCGGGGCATCGGCGTGCAGCCGGCGTCCGGCGCTCAGGGCCCCTTCTCCCTGGCGCTCGGCGTCGGCGAGCGCCGGGCTTTCGGCTGCCTGGGCCTCTCGGGCCGTCCGTCCGATACCGGCTGCCGTGAGTGCCCCCTGGGCTCGCCCGGACGCCTCGGTTTCCCCGGGTGTGTCGCCGTTCCCGGTTCCGACCGTCTCTGCCTCCGCCCGCCGGGTGGCCGCGGCGCCCGCCTCCAGGAGCTGTGTCTTCACGCGCTCGACCGCGCCTGCCTCCAGCGCGCGCCGGATCGCGCCCAGCTCCCGCTCCAGTTCCGCCGGTTCCGGGAAGTTCTCGTCGCGTTCCAGGAGGACGCCCGGTGGACAGACGCGGGAGGCGAGGTCGGTGAGGATGTCGAGGACCGGGCGGGGGACGGGGTGGGCGTGGCTGTCGTGCCAGACGCCGTCGCGTTCGAAGCCGCCCGCGACATGGACGTAGGCGATGGCCTCCAGGGGCAGCTCGGCGAGGGCCTTGGCCGGGTCCTCGCCGCGGTTGACGTGGTTGGTGTGCAGGTTGGCCACGTCGATGAGGAGACGGACGCCGGTGCGGTCGGCCAGTTCGTACAGGAACTGGCCCTCCGTCATCTCCTCGCCCGGCCAGGAGATCAGCGCGGCGATGTTCTCGACGGCCAGCGGCACGGGCAGTGACTCCTGCGCGATGCGGACGTTCTCGCACAGGACGTCGAGGGCGTCCCGGGTCCGGGGCACGGGCAGCAGATGGCCCGCCTCCAGGCGCGGGGACGCCGTCAGCGCACCGCCCGCCCGTACGAACGCGATGTGCTCGGTGACCAGCGGCGAGCCGAGCGTCTCCACCCGCTCGGCCAGCGCGGCGAGCCGCCCTTCGTCGGGCCGCTCCGCGCCCCCGAGGCCCAGCGAGACGCCGTGCGGCACCACGGCGATGCCGCGCTCGCGCAGCCGCTCCAGCGACTCGGGCAGATGCCCGGGGCAGACGTTCTCGGCCACGGCCTCGACCCAGTCGATCCCCGGCATCCGCTCCACGGCGTCCGCGATCTCCGGTCGCCACCCGATGCCCGTCCCCAGTCGCTCCATTCGTCCCCCTCCTCCGCACGGCCCGTTCCTCGAACGTGAGGGGGGTATGGCCCAGCCGCCCGGCCCCGAACCCTGCCGCGGACGCCTTCAGAGGAACATTTGAGGTTCACCGACGGAGGCACCGGGCTCGCGCCGCCCCCTGATACGCCGTAGACCGGAACTGTGCCCGAAGGCAGCGAGCAGCCGCAGCGCCCCGCGCGTGGGCGTGAGCCGGATCCCGGGGCGGCCGGTGTCCGCCGGCTGCGGATCGGGGCCGGAGCCCTGCTCGTGGCGGGCGGCACGGCCTACTTCCTGTTGCCGCTCGAAGGGCTCGGCGCCGACCGCCCCTGGCTGGGCTGGCCGCTGTTCGTGCTGTGCCTGACGCTCGTGGCCGCGCTGCTGCTGCGTCATGTGCGCGACGTGGTGCTGGAGAAGCCGCAGGCACGGTCGGGCCTCATGATCTCGCTGCTGATGTGCCTGGCCGTACTGGTCTTCTCGTCCGGCTACTACGCCCTCGCCCAGCAGCCGGGCCAGTTCGTCGGTCTGCGCACCAGGGTCGACGCGCTGTACTTCACCGTCGTCACGCTCGCGACCGTCGGCTACGGCGACATCACGCCGAGCGGACAGGAGGCCCGCATGGTGACCGTCCTGCAGATCCTGTACACGTTCGTCTTCCTCACCGCGGCGGCCACCGCGCTGACCCGTCGGCTGCACACGGTGGTCGCCGACCGGGACCGGCGTCCGCCGCCGAACTGACCCGGCCGGTGCCTACGCCGTGCTTGAGGCGCGGTAGTTGAACACCGACCACAGCACGAACAGACCGGTCACGATCATGATGATCGACCAGAACGGCTGGTACGGCAGCCAGATGAAGTTCGCGATCAGCGCCAGCCCGACCACGCCCGCGCCGACGACCCGCGCCCAGGTGGCCCCGGTGAACAGGCCGAACCCGGCCAGCACCACGAGCACCCCGACGACCAGGTGGATCCAGCCCCACGCGGTCAGGTCGAACGCGAAGACGTAATCGCCGAAGCTCGTGTACACCTCGTCGTTCGCGATCGCCGCGATGCCCTGGAACACCGCGAAGAGGCCGTAGACGACCATCAGAGTGCCGCCGAGGGTGAGCCCCCCTGCCGCCCAGGAATCGGCGTCGCTGCCGGAGCCGCCGGGCGTCCGGTCGGGGGCGGGCGGAGTGGGAGGGTGCGCTGCACTGGTCATGACTGCCTCCTGGGTCGGGTCGACTCGTCATCCCACTGGAGCACCCGCCCGCGACCGGCGCGTCCGCGGCTGCGCCGAACGGGTGGACGTCCCGCGGCCCCGTCAGGGACGTCAGGGACTCGGCCGGAGGGTCCGGCGGACCGCGTCCCGGAGCCAGCGGTGCGCTCCGTCGGCGGCGTGGCGGGGGTGCCAGGCGATGCCGATGACCAGGGGCGGCAGCGGCACGGGGATGTCGAGCAGGCCGAGTCCGAGCGCGGTGGCGGCCTCGGTCAGGGGTGACGGCTGGGCGCCGGGCAGCGCGGCGGGGACGAGGCAGACGACGTCGCCGCGGGCGGCGAGGTGCAGCGCGGCCAGGTGGCTGGGGAGCACGGCGGTGACCCGCCGGCGGAGGTTCCGCTCGGCCAGGGCGGTGTCGAGGGGCCCGGTGAACCGGCCGCGGCGGCTGACCACCACGTGCTCGGCGGCGGCGAGCCGGTCCGGGGTCAGGGTGTCCCGGGTGAGGGGATGACCGTCCCGGACCGCCGCCACCATCCGCAGCCTGACCAGTTCCTCGACCTGGGTCTCGGGATCGACGTGGTCGATCGATCCGATCTCCAGGTCGATCCGGCCGTCGCGGAGGGCCGGCCCGGCCTCCAGTTCCTCGGCGCGCAGCCGCAACGAGACGCCCGGTGCCTCCTCCCGGGCCAGGTCCAGCAGCCCGGGGGCCAGCGCCGCGGCCACCAGGTCGGAGGCCTGGAGGGCGAAGGTGCCGCGCAGGGTGGCGGGGTCGGCCTCGGAGCCGGGGCCGAGCAGTGCCCCGAGGCGGCGCACCACCGCGGCGGCCTCGTCACGCAGCGCCTGGGCCCGGGGGGTGGGGACCATGGCCTGCCCCGCCCGGACCAGCAGGGGGTCCTGGAGGAGACGGCGGAGACGGGCGAGGGTGCGGCTCATGGCCGCGGGGGAGGTGTGCAGGCGTTCGGCGGCGCGGGTGACGCTCTGCTCGTCGAGCAGGGCGTGCAGGGCCACGGCGAGATTCGCGTCGACGACCGGATCCGTGCTGTTCACCAGAGTAATTCCGTTCCAGGCAATGATCCCTTGCTGAAGTTCCCATTGTGGCAACGGTGTTGGGCTCCGGAGGATGAGGAACGTCAGCCGCTCGACGACCCACCGAAGGAGCCACGATGTCCACCGAGGAAACCACTGTGCCCGTGACGGCTTTCATGCTCGTCAAGACCACACCCGAATGGCTCGCCATGACCCCCCAGGAGCGCGTGAACGCCTTCGCCACCGAGGTCGTCCCCGTGGTCGAGGCCAGGACCAAGGGCGTCCGGTCGCGCTTCTACGACACGGAGTTCTACTCCGCGCGCGTCACCGACGTCTGGGTCTGGGAGGCGGACGACCACCACGCCTACCAGCTCCTCGTCGACGCCCTGCGGGAGACGCTCTTCTGGGACCGCTGGTTCGAGGTCGTCGACCTCCTCGTCGGCACCGAGAACGGCTACGCGCGCACCTACGGCGTCGACGCCGTGACCACCATCACGACCTGACGCGCGCCGCCCTACGGCCGTCCCTCGCGCGCGAGGGCACGGATCCGGTCGACCCCCTCCACCGCGAAGGTGGCACCGGGGGCGATCTCCGTGAACCCCGCGTCCCGGACCACCGGCAGCCCGCTGTCCGTCAGTTCCGGCCAGCGGGCCGCGGCGGCCGTCCGTACGGCGAGCGGGAAGCCCGCGTCATGCCAGGCGGCCCGCTCCTCGTCGGTCAGTTCCCACCAGGCCAGCTGGGCGGCGTGGCCCGCCTGGGCCATCGCCTTGCCGGCCGTCATGCCGAGGTGCGGGTTCACCCACAGCACGGCGGCGGCCGGGTCCGCGTCCACCGGCGGCTCCGGGTCGTCCAGGTCGGTGCCGGAGACCTGGAGCCGAGCCAGGTCCTTGGGCCAGCCGTCCAGCGGGACCGGCGGGAAGACCCGCACCTGGGCCGACTCGCCGGTGACCGTGATGCCGGGCAGCGCCTCGGCCCGCCGCCACTCGGCCCCGCGCGCCCGCCGCACCACCTTGCGGATCCGGGCGTCCTGCCAGTCCCGCATGGCCTGGGCCCACTCGCCGTCGCCGGCCGACCGCTCGTCGCCCAGGATCGTCAGCACGGCCAGCGCGGCCGTCTCGAGCGCGTCCGTACGCGCCGGCGGTTCCGCCCGCTCGATCCGCACGACCAGCGGAAGCACGAACTGCGGTGCCGTGTCGCGCGCCGAGGGCTCGGACCGGAAGGGGCTGTCACTGACGGGCGTCGGGTGTTCGTTCACGAAGCCCAGTCTGCCAGCCGCAAGATCGTGCAGGATGGGCCCATGCGACCCGACCTGTCCCTGGAGAACGCGGGCCGCCGCTACGGCCTGCGCGGCCCCTGGGTGCTGCGTGGCGTCGACCTGACGGTGGCCCCGGGCCGGCTTGTCCGCGTCGAAGGCGCCAACGGCACGGGTAAGTCCACCCTCCTGCGCCTGCTCGCCGGTATCGACGCTCCCAGCGAAGGCCGGATCACCGGCCGGCCGCGCACGGCCTACGTCCCCGAGCGGTTCCCGCCGGCCCTGCCCTTCACCGCCGTCGGCTACCTCACCCACCTCGGCACCGTGCACGGCCTGTCCCGCACGACTGCCGCACGGGCCGCCGGTGAGTGGCTGGAGCGCCTCGGAGCCGCCGCCTACGCCGATACGCCGATGGCCCGGCTGTCCAAGGGGAGCAGCCAGAAGGTCGCGGTCGCCCAGGCCCTGCTGGCGGAGCCGGAGCTGCTGGTGCTGGACGAGGCGTGGACCGGTCTGGACACCGATGCCCGCGCCGAGTTGGAGCGTGCGGTCGCCGCGCGCACGGCGGCGGGTGGATCCGTGGTGTTCGTCGACCACGATCCGCGCCGCCTCACGGGTCTGCCCGACGCGACGTACGCCGTGCGCGACGGGAGCCTTGTTCCGTGCGAGGTGCCGGGACCCCGGCCGTCCGGACCGCGCGTCACCGTCGAGGCGCAGGGCCCGCCGGACGGTCGGCTTCCCGACGACGTGCGGCGGACCGCCGCCTTTGCCGAGGAGACCGGGCCGGGCCGCTACCGCCTGACCGTTCCCGCCCCGCACTCCGACATCCTGCTCCGCGCCCTGCTCTCGGCCCGGCCTCCCTGGCACGTGGTGCGCGTGGCTCCGCAACCGGATGCCCCCGGGAGCAGCCGATGACCGCCCTCATGCGCTACCACGCCGCCCTGCTGCTGCGCTCGCAGCGCTGGCTGCCGCCGTTCCTGCTGTACGCCGCCTTCCTCGCCATCAGCGTCCGGGCCGGACAGCCGGTGCTCGACTCGCTCGGCTACTCCGCCGCCGCGCTGCTGCCCGTCGCGGCCTGGCTGGCGCGGATCTGCGTCACGGGCGAGCCGGAGCCCGCTCGCGGCTGCGTGGCGGCGGCCGCCGGGCCCGCCCGGGCCCATGTGGCCTGCCTGTTGGTGGCGCTGGCCGGCGCGGCGGCACTCGGCTCGGTCACGACCCTTCTCGTGACACTGCTCAGCGACCCGGTCGCCTCGGACCACCGCACCCGGGTGCCGCTCGCCCCCGCCTGCGGTGCCGGGCTGCTCGCCGCCCTGGCCTGCGCCCTGCTCGGCACGGCCGTCGGCGCGCTCACGAGTCGGCCGCTGCTGCGGTCGCGAGGCCGTGCCGTCCTGGCGCTGCTGCTCGCGGCGCTGTTGTCCCTGGTGGCCACCGGCTCCCCGGCGCAGGCGGCGGTGCAGGGCCTGGTGGCCGGCTCCCGGTCGGGCACCGTCCCGCTCCCGCTGCTGCCCCTGACCGCAGCGGCCCTGGTCACGGCAGCGGCGCTGGCCCTGGCCGGTGCGCTCGCCTCCCGTCGATCACCCTGAGCAGGCCGTGCGCTGTGCCTCCTGCCACTCGCAGACCGGGCAGAGCGTGATGCCCTTGTACGACTCCGGGTACTCCGTGGGCTCGCGGCACAGCACGCACTCGGCGTACGGCGGGCCCTCCGCGAGGGGTGGCCTGGCCGAGGCGATCAAGCAGTAGTCGTCCTCGCTCATACCTCCAGCGTAGGCCGGTCAGGGCCGCTCGCCCACGGCCCCGAGCAGGTCGGACACCTTCACGAACCGGAAGCCCCTGCGGCGCAGCTCGGGCACGATCGTCCGCACGGCCCGTTCGGTCGCCGGGGCGGCGCTGCGGGTGCAGTGCAGGACGACCACCGAGCCGGGCCGCACCCCGTCCAGCACCTGCCGGACGATCACGTCCGGGTCCGTTTCGAAGGCGTCACCGCCGACCACGTCCCACTGCACGGCGGTCACCCCGGTCGGGGCCAGGGCCTTCAGGGCCCGGCGGTCGTAACAGCCGCCGGGGAAGCGGAAGTACGGCATCGGATTCCGTACGCCGGCCTTCCGGAACGCGGCGTAGGCCCGCTCCACATCCGACCGCTTCCGCTCCTCGGGCACGGTCGGGAGGTCGTAGCAGTCCGGTGTGTAGGCGTAGTGGCTGTAGGAGTGGTTGGCGACCTCGAAGAGCGGGTCCCGGCCGATGGAGCGGGCCTGGTCGGGGTACTGCTCGGCCCAGCGGCCGGTCATGAACACCGTGGCCCGCACCTTCAGCGCGCGCAGCGTCGAGATCAGCCGCGGGTGGTCGAACCGCTCGCCCGCCGCCGCCCGCGCCCCCTGCCCGGCGGTCATGTCGGCGTCGAAGGTGAGCGCGACGGTCCGGCCGCGGGTGCGGGGGCCGTGCTCGAAGACGGGAGTGAGGCCGGCCGGACCGGGGGCGAGGGTGGGGGGCCTCGGCGGTGGTGCGGGTACCGGAGTGGTGACCGCCCGCGGGGGATGGGTGGTGGTACCGCAGGCGGCGAGGGCCGTGCTCAGGGCGCACATGACGGTGGCACGGCGGAGAAGGGCGATCACCGTATGAAGATATGGGCGGAAGCGTGCCCTTATGCGTGACGACCGCGGGTGTCACCCGGCCGTCAGATGTCCCGCTGCTCCAGCGGCTTCGTTGCCGGGCCCTGGATCACCTTGCCGTCCGTGTCGAAGCGGGAGCCGTGGCAGGGGCACTCCCAGGCGCGCTCGGCCCCGTTGAAGGCGACCAGGCAGCCCAGGTGGGTGCAGCGGGCGGAGACGGCGTGCAGGCTGCCGTCGTCGTCCCGGTAGACCGCGAGGCGGTGGCCGTCGGCGCGCACCACGGCGCCCTCGCCGGGCGGCAGGGCCTCCACGGGCGGCACCGGCCGCAGCCGGTCGCCCACGAAGTGGCCGGCGACCTTGGCCTGCGTCCTGAGGAACGACGGGGCCTCACGCACGGCGGGCCTCAGCCGGCGCGGGTCGTACAGCCCGCGCCACTCGCACTCCTCGCCCGTGATCCGCGCGGTGAGCAGACGGCCCGCCATCATGCCGCCGCTCATGCCCCAGCCGCCGAAGCCGGTGGCCACGTACGTGTGCCGCGCACCCGGGTGCAGCGGGCCGACCATCGGCACGGTGTCGGTGGGGTCGATGTCCTGGGTGGCCCAGCGGTGGGTGACGTCCAGGTCCGGGAAGTGGTCCCGGGCCCAGGCGGTGAGGTGTTCGAAGCGGGCCCGCGGGTCGCCGGTGCCCGGTGTGAAGTGCTCGCCGGTGACCACGAGCAGCCGCCGATCGCCCTCGTACGGTGCCGTGCGCACCGAGCGGATGCCCTCGTCGGGCGTGATGAACATGCCGTCCGGGTCCCGGTCCGCGGGGATCGTCCCGGCCACGACCAGCTCGCGGCGCGGCGACAGCCGGGCGAACAGCAGAGCCCGGTCGAAGATCGGGTAGTGCGTCGCGACGACGACGTCCCGGGCCCTGACCGTCGCCCCGGTCGTGGTCGACAGCCGGCACGGCTCGCCCTCGTCCAGGCCGAGGACGGCGGTGTCCTCGTGGATCCGCCCGCCGCGTCCGGTCAGGTCGGAGGCGAGTGCCAGCAGGTACTTGCGCGGGTGGAACTGGGCCTGCCCGGTGACCCGGACCGCGCCCGCCACCGGGAAGGGCAGCCCGGTCTCCGTCACGAACGAGGCGGGCAGTCCGGCCTCGGCGGCCGCCCGTGCCTCGGCGCGCAGCTCGTCCACCCGGCCCGCGTCGCACGCGTAGGTGTAGGCGCTCCGGCTCTCCCACTCGCAGTCGATGCCGAGTTCCTCCACGATCCCGGCCGCGCGCTCGATCGCCTCGGACTGGGAGCGGGCGTACAGCCGCGCGCCCTCGGGGCCGCGGGTGCGCCGCAGTTTGTCGTAGACGAGCGTGTGCAGGGCGGTGACCTTGGCGGTGGTGTGCCCGGTGACCCCGGCCGCGACCCGCCCGGCCTCCAGCACCGCCACGCTCCGTCCGGCCCGCGTCAGCTCCCACGCCGTGCACAGTCCGGCGATCCCGGCGCCGATCACCGCCACGTCGACGTCGAGGTCCTCGGCCAGGGCCGGGTGACGGCCGTCCGGTGCCGTCTGAAGCCAGTACGAGCTGCTGACCTGCTCCTTCTCGCGCATGGGTCGCCGAGTACCCCCGAGGGTCCGCTTCAACGGGCGGGCGTGTCGTTTTACAGGACGGGGCAGCGGAGCTAACGTACAACCAAATGGTTGTAGATGAGTTGGGTGACGAGACGGTGGACCGGCTGTTCCACGCCCTGGCCGACACCACGCGCCGGGACATACTGCGCCGCTGCGTGCGCGGGGAGCTGTCGGTGTCGCGGCTGGCCGCGTCCTACCCGATGAGCTTCGCGGCGGTGCAGAAGCACGTCGCCGTGCTGGAGCGGGCGGGCCTCGTCACCAAGCAGCGCAGCGGACGGGAGCAGCTCGTGTGCACGGACCCCGAAGCGGTGGGCCGCGCACGCCAGGCCCTCGACGAACTCGAGTCGGCATGGCGCGGGCGCGTGGACCGGATGGCCCGGCTGCTCGCCGAGGACCCCGGAACGGACGAGAACGACGAGAACGACGAGAACGACGAGAACGACGCCACGGAAGGACCCCGGAGATGAGTGTCACCAGTGTCGACAAGGACCTCGACCACCTCACCCTCACCCTGATCGCCGACTTCGCCGCCCCCGTCGAGCGGGTCTGGCGGCTGTGGGCCGACCCCCGGCAGCTGGAGCGGTGGTGGGGACCGCCGACCTACCCGGCGACCGTCGAGCAGCACGATCTGACCGCGGGCGGGGAGGTCGCGTACTTCATGACCGGCCCGGAGGGCGACCGGCACCGCGGCTGGTGGCGGATCACCTCGGTCACCGCGCCCACGGCCCTGGAGTTCACGGACGGCTTCGCCGACGACGACGGAAAGCCCAAGGACGACATGCCGACCATCTCCGTGCGGGTGACCCTCACCGAGCACGGCGGCGGCACCCGCATGGAGATGCGTTCCCTCTTCGACTCCCGTGAGCAGATGGAGCAGCTGGTCACCATGGGCATGGAGGAGGGCCTGAAGGAGGCCGTCGGCCAGATCGACGCCCTGCTCGCCGCCTGACCGGCCCGCCCTTGCCACCGGTGCCCATGCCCTGGAGGGCCGGCGGGACTCGGCGCCCGTCGCCCGCGGCGCCGGGTTCGGCACCCGGCGCCCCGGTGCGGAGCGCGGTCCCGGCTACCGGCGCCAGGGGCCCGTCACCGCGAACGTGGTGCCGGGTGTGTAGCAGTTGACGTACATCGTGTCGCCGTCGGGAGAGAAGGTCACTCCGGCGAACTCACCCCACTCGGGCTTCTCGGGGGTGCCGATGTTCTGCCGGCCGCGGGCCATCGCGTACACCTCGCCGCGCCGGGTCACGCCGTAGACGTGCTGGGCGCCGTTGCCGTCCTCGCAGACCATGAGGCCGCCGCTGGGCGCCAGGCAGATGTTGTCCGGTGAGTCTCCCGGCAGCTGGATGTCGCTGTCCGGACCGAAGACGATCACCAGGGTCAGCCGGCGGCGCTCGGGGTCGTAGCGCCAGACCTGCCCGTAGTGGTCGGCCGTCGAACCGTCCGAGCGGTGGGCGAAGGACGACACGAAGTACACCGAACGGCCGCCCCAGTAGCAGCCCTCCAGCTTCTGCGCGTGGGTGATGCCCCCGCGGCCGAAGTCCTGGAAGCGGATCGGCGTCTGCGCGGCCAGCGGATCCGGTACGTCCACCCACTCGATGCCGTCGAACTCGGCGCCGATCTCCTGGATCGTGGACAGATCGGGTACGCCGGGCACCCGCATGGCCTGCAGCCGGCCGCCCGCGCGCAGCGAACCCCGGCCGCCCAGCGGCTTCTTCGGCAGGAAGCGGTAGAAGAGGCCGAAGGGTTTGTCGAAGGCGTCCTCCGTCTCGTACACCACACCCCGCCGGGGGTCGACGGCGATCGCCTCGTGCGCGAAGCGGCCCATCGCGGTCAGCGGTACGGCTCCGGTGCGGTGCGGGTCGACCGGGTCGACCTCGAAGATGAAGCCGTGGTCCTTGGTGTAGCCGTTGGTGCCCGCCTTGTCCTCGGTCTCCTCGCAGGTCAGCCAGGTACCCCAAGGGGTGGGGCCGCCCGCGCAGTTCACGGCGGTGCCGGCGATCGCGACGCGTTCCGACAGGACGTGGTTGCGGGAGTCCAGCGTCAGGGCCGTACAGCCGCCCTTGCCCGCCGGGTCGTACGTGAGGCCCTCGACGGTGGGGACCGGGACCTTGCCGGTGGCGCGGTTCTCGTGATTGCGGACCAGGTGGACCCGGCCGCCCTTGCCCGCGAAGGCCGACATGCCGTCGTGGTTGGAGGGGACCTTGCCCTCACCCGACCGGAGCTGGTCTCCCTCGCGGGAGAGAACCCGGTAACGGAAGCCCTTCGGGAGGTCGAGCAGGCCCTTCGGGTCGGGGACGAGCGGGCCGTAGCCGTGGTGACCGAGACTCTGTGCGGCCGCGGTGTCGGTGAAGAGTTCGGACAGGGCGCCGGAGAATCCGATCCCGATGCCCAGGGCGCCCGTTCCGGCGAGCACCTGACGACGCGTGGTGGTGAAACGACCGGTTTCGGTCATGGGGGAGCCTTCCTGCTGGCGGACAGGAACTGTGATCCCGCTGTGTCTATCACCTGGTGCGGGCCTCGTGAACCACGCGCGTAGCGCGGGTCACTGCTCCACCGCCCGCCGCAGCGCTTCCATGGCCTGTTCCGTCTTGTCGAGGGGGTGCTCCGCCTCCTCGAGGGCATGCTCCGCGGGTGCCTGTGGCTGTGCCTGTGTCTGTTCGGGTGTCTGTTCCCGTGTCTGGGGCCGGCGGTCCTCCTCACGGCCTCGTTCCAGGAACCGCAGCAGCTCCACCGGGATGGGCAGCACCAGCGTGGAGTTCTTCTCCGCCGCCACGGCCATCACGGTCTGGAGCAGCCGGAGCTGGAGCGCGGACGGCGTGTCGGCCATCTGGTGCGCGGCCTGGGCCAGCTTCTTCGAGGCCTGGTACTCGGCGTCCGCGTTGATCAGACGGGCCCGCCGTTCCCGGTCGGCCTCGGCCTGGCGGGCCATGGAGCGCTTCATCGTGTCCGGCAGGGACACGTCCTTGATCTCCACCCGGTCGATGGTCACGCCCCACTCCACGGCCGGGCTGTCGATCATCAGCTCCAAGCCTTGGTTGAGCTTCTCCCGGTTGGACAGCAGATCGTCCAGCTCGCTCTTGCCGATGATCGAGCGCAGGGAGGTCTGCGCCATCTGGGAGACGGCGAAGCGGTAGTCCTCGACGTTCACGATCGCGGCCGCCGGGTCCACGACCTTGAAGTACACCACCGCGTCGACCCGCACGGTGACGTTGTCGCGGGTGATGCCCTCCTGGGCGGGGATGGGCATGGTCACGATCTGCAGGTTGACCTTCCGCATCCGGTCCACCGCGGGAATGATCATGGTGAACCCGGGCCGCCGCACGTCCCCGTGCACACGCCCGAGCCGGAAGACGAGCCCGCGCTCGTACTGCTTGACGATCCGCGCCGCCGCGGCCAGATACACGAGGCCACCGGCGCAGACCGCCGCCACCGCCCCCATCAGCTCCTCGACCATGCCGACCTCCCCGTCCAGAGGTCCGATTTCGTATGCTTCTGTAACGATATGCCGGGATTAGGGTTCTAGGCCATGCCCCCAGGCCCGCGAAGGACATGCGGCCCTGCGACGGACATGCGGCCTGCGACGGACATGGGAACGGCCCGGGGCGCGCTGGGGGGCGCGTCCCGGGCCGGGGTGTCGGTGTCGCGGCGGGCCGCTAGGCCACCGTCACCTTCTCGCCCTCTTTCGACTGCTCGGAGTCCAGCTCGGGCTCCGTGACCTTCACCGGCTCCGTGCCCGTCGCGCTGTGGCGCTCTGCCCAGTTCTCCAGGGCCGTGCGGCAGGCGTGGTCGAGGTGGTGCAGACCCGACAGGTCCAGCTCGACCGGGCGGTCCTGCGGCAGGCTCTCCAGGCTGTCCAGGATCTTCGGCAGCCGCAGGAACGTCGCGTTGCCCGACAGGTACGCCTGGATGGGGCCGGCGCCCTTGTCGATGACCTCGAGCTTGATGTGCGAGGCCTCCCAGGCGGTCTTGACGACCGACAGGGCCAGACCGATCAGGACACCCTCGAACATGTTCACCGCGACGATCGACACTGCGGTGACGACCAGGATGACCGCCTCGCCCCGGTGCTCACGCCACAGCGGCACGATCTTGCGGAACGGGATGAGCTTGAAGCCCGCGTGGACCAGGATGCCGGCGAGCGCGGGCAGCGGGATCAGGGCCAGCGTGGCCGGCAGGAGCGCCGCGAAGAGGAGCAGCCACACGCCGTGCATCACCCGGGAGGCCTTGGTCCTGGCGCCCGCGCTGACGTTGGCCGAGCTGCGGACGATGACCGCGGTCATCGGCAGCGCGCCGAGCACGCCGCAGAGCGTGTTGCCCGCGCCCTGCGCCATGAGCTCCTTGTCGTACTGGGTGCGCGGCCCGTCGTGCAGCCGGTCCACCGCGGCGGCGCTGAAGAGGCTCTCGGCGGAGGCGATCAGGGTGAAGGCGATGATCGTGCCGATGATGCCGACGCCCACGCCGCCCAAGGTGTCGAGGCCGGGAGGCTGGATGGAGTCCAGCAGACCCTTCACCTCGACGGTGGCGACCGGCAGGTTGAACGCGGCGGTGGCCGCGATCGCCAGGATCACCGCGGCGAGCGCGCCCGGAACGGCCTGCGCCTGCTTCGGGAGCTTCTTCCACAGCACCATCACCGCGATGGTGGCCGCGCCGAGCACCAGGGAGGTGAGTGCCTTGGTGCTGCCGAGCGCGTCGACAGCGGCCCCGGGCAGGCCCAGGATCTTGTCTATGCCGGAGGCGGGCGCCTTGAGTCCGGCCATCGAATACAGCTGACCGGCGATGAGCACCAGACCGATTCCGGCCAGCATGCCCTCGACGACCGAGACGGAAATCGCGCGGAACCAGCGGCCCAGCTTCAGCGCGCCCATGATGAGCTGCAGCAGACCGGCGGCCAGCACGATGATGCCGAGCGCTGGCAGCCCGTAGGTGTCGACCGCCTCGTAGACCAGCACGGTCAGACCGGCGGCCGGACCGGACACCTGGAGGCTGCTGCCCGGCAGGAATCCGGTGACGAGGCCGCCCACGATGCCGGTGACCAGGCCGAGTTCGGCCGGGACACCGGAGGCGACGGCCACGCCCACGCACAGCGGGAGCGCGACCAGGAACACGACGAGCGAGGCGGTGAAGTCCTGCCTCAGATAGGGGAACTTGGTCATGGCGCCCCTCACAGCTTCTCGAAGGAGTCGGTGTCCGCGCGGTGGTTGCGCACGGTCCCGGTGTGCACTTCGTAGAACCAGGCGTGCAGCCGGAGCCGGCCGTCCGTCAGACGGCTCTCCACGCTCGGGTACGCGCGCAGCCGCTCCACCTGGGCGAGCACGTGGTTCTGCACGGCTTCGGTGACCGTCTTGTCGGCCGGGTCCGCGCACTTGGGCTCGTCGCAGGCGTGCGCGAGCCAGTCCCGCACAGCGGGTACGCCGGTGAGGTCGTCGCCCCGCACCACCGCGCCGACGGCGCCGCAGTGCGAGTGGCCGCAGACCACGATCTCCTTGACGCCGAGGACTTCCACGGCGTACTCGATCGTGGCCGCCTCGGAGGTGGGGTGTCCGAGGGTGTAGGGGGGAACTACGTTGCCCGCCGTGCGCAGCTCGAAGAGCTCGCCGGGCCGGGCGCCCGTGATCAGGGCCGGGACGACCCTGGAGTCGGAGCAGGTGATGAACAGGACGTCGGGGGACTGGCCCTCGGCGAGGCGGGCGAACTCCTCAGGGCGCTGTCCGTGCGTGCGGGCGTTGTCGATGAGGGGTTGCATGAGTGTGGTGACTCCTCCTGGCGCGCGATGGGGACGCGTCGGACGGGCATGACAGAGGTGGGGGGGGCGGAACGACTCTGTTCCTCAGCAGCGGAAGACCTGAAGCGCTGCCGGTGTGTGCGACGTCGAGGATCTCGACGCGCGATGGTGCGCGGCGCCGGCTCTGACCTGGTCCTGTGCTGCCGGCTGGATGTGCCGCAGCCGGGCCCGCTCCGGCGCGCAGGGCGCGGAGTCGGCGTGGTGGAACCGGTCGCGGGTCCGCAGGGGACCGGTCGGGTCCCCGAGGTGTCCGGCGCGGCAGTCGGCGATCTCGTCGCGCAGCGCCTTCCCGGAGAGGATTCCGGGGCGCGCGGCATGGCCGGAGGGCTCAGCTCCGGGCTGGGCCTTGGCCACTGCTTTACGGGGTGTGTGCGCGGATGCGAAGGGCGCCGTCGGTGCGAAGAACTGAAGGGCGAGCAGGGCGGCGGCGAGGAGCGAAACCACGGTCCGTGCCGTCGTACCTCGGTACATGCGCCCCCCTTCAGCTCTTCATACGTCTAGCGCTGACCAACACTTGGTCAATGACTGGTCAAGAAACACGTTAACCCTGCAAAGTCATTTGCAGGGTTAACTTAACGTTTCAAGCTGAAGAGAGCCTGAAAACCGTGGGTGGGTTGGCTTGAACCACCCCTTGGCGGCACGGTAGTTGGCGCGGTATTGGGGTTGTGGTTACCGGGAGTTCGCCAGCCTGCCCGCGTCGCGGGCCAGGGCGGTGAGCCGGGAGATGGCCCGGAAGTACTTCTTGCGGTAGCCCCCGTTCAGCATCTCCTCGCTGAAGAGCTGGTCGAAGGGCAGGCCGCTGGCCATCACGGGCACTTCGCGGTCGTAGAGCCGGTCCGCCAGGACGACGAGCCTGAGGGCCGTCGACTGGTCGGGAACCGGCCGCACGCCGGTGAGGCACACCGCCCCGATTCCGTCGGTCAGCGCGCCGTACCGGCTGGGGTGGACGCGGGCGAGGTGCTCCAGGAGGGGCGAGAACGCGTCGAGCGAGGCGCCCTCGGTGGCGTGCGCCGTCTCGGTCACCTGTTCGTCGGAGTATGGCGGCGGTGCCTCGGGCAGACCGCGGTGGCGGTAGTCCTCGCCGTCGATGCGCAGGGCGCGGAAGTGGGCCGACAGGCCCTGGATCTCCCGCAGGAAGTCGGCCGAGGCGAACCGGCCCTCACCGAGCTTGCCGGGCAGCGTGTTGGAGGTGGCGGCGAGCGCCACGCCCGCGTCGACGAGCTTGCCGAGGAGGGTGGAGACCAGGACGGTGTCGCCCGGGTCGTCGAGCTCGAACTCGTCGATGCACAGCAGGCGGTGGCCTGACAGCGTCTGCACGGTCTTCTGGAACCCGAGGGCGCCGACCAGGTTGGTCAGCTCCACGAAGGTGCCGAACGCCTTGAGCTCGGGCTCGGCCGGGGTGGCGTGCCACAGGGAGGCCAGCAGGTGGGTCTTGCCGACGCCGTAGCCACCGTCGAGGTAGACGCCGCGCGGGCCGGCCGGGGCCTTCTTCGGCGCCTTGCCGAAACCGAACAGCCGCCGCTTGCCGGAACCGCCCGCTCCTCGGTCGAGGCCTGCCGCGAAGCTCTCCAGGACCTGGACGGCCTCGGTCTGGCTGGGCTGGTTCGGGTCGGGGATGTACGTACCGAAGCGCACCGAGTCGAACCGCGGCGGCGGCACCATCTCGGCGACCAGCCGGTCCGCGGGAACGTGCGGCTCACGAGCGCACAGGGACAGCGGAGCCGCGTCGGCTATCGGGCCGGTACCGGAGGGGGCGGGAGAGGAGGACACGGTTCACCATGCTACGGCGCGTGGAACACTGCACGGCATGCGACGTCTGTTCCCTGTGACCGATGAAACAGCAGCTCCGGCCCCGGGTGGGGCGTCCGGTGGGGAGGGGGCCGGGCGGGAGTGGTCTCTGGCCGAGCTGGCGGCCGCGTACGCCTATCCCGAGCCGCACGCCGGGGGGCCGCTGCCGTGGCTGCGCGCCAACATGGTGTCCACGCTGGACGGGGCCGCCCAGCACGACGGCCGTTCGCAGCCCATCTCCAACCCGACCGACATGCGGATCTTCGGCACGCTGCGGGCGCTGGCGGACGTGGTCGTCGTGGGCGCGGAAACGGTCCGCCAGGAGGGGTACCGGCCGGCCCGCGCGCGTGCCGAGTTCGCGGCGATGCGGGAGGCGGTCGGGCAGGCCCCCGCCCCCGTGATCGCGGTCGTCACCGCCAGCCTCGACCTGGACTTCTCGCTCCCGCTGTTCACCTCCCCCCTGGTGCCCACCCTGGTCCTCACGGGAGCCGCGGCCGCCGCGGACCGCGTCGCCACCGCCGAGAAAGCGGGCGCGCGCGTGGTGACCGCCGGGGACGGCCTCGGCGTGGACCCCGCCCGTGCCGTCCAGGCCCTCGCCGAGCTGGGCCACACCCGGCTGCTCACCGAGGGCGGGCCGCGGCTGCTGGGGCAGCTGGTGGCGGCCGGCGTGCTCGACGAGCTCTGTCTGACCGTCTCCCCGATGCTCACGGCCGGCGACGCCCAGCGCATCGCCGGAGGGCCCGCCATCACGGTCCCGCGGCGCTTCTCGCTGCTGTCGATGCTGGAGGAGGACGGCTTCCTGTTCACGAGGTACGGGCGGTCCTGACGTACTGAACCGCGCGGCGCGGGGTAGAGGCGGGCAGGAAGCCGGACGGTCAGTACGTTCGGAATATGCCGTTCTGTTTGGATTCCGAAGGGCACACTGGATCCGGCAGTTCCCGTGCGAACACGGGGCAGGATGGTTTCCGCAAGGATGAGAAGGGGCGCCTGGTGTTCACAAGCGTATTGATGATCGAGAAGGCCCTGACCTCCGCCGACGTGGAGTTCGTCACCACGTTGCACGGGGAGGAGCCGGTCTCCTTCCAGGTGCTGCTCCAGCCGCGCGGCGAGCAGGCGGACCGTCTGCTGCGGGCCATCGACGACGTCGCGCTCGGCGAACTCGACGATGCCGTGCGCGAGGGGGAGACGCCGGAGGGCGAGGAGGCGCTGAGCGTCGGGCAGCGGGCACTGGAGGTGTCCCTCGCGGCGCTGCGGACGTCCGGGAGCGGGGCGGAGGGGCGGCTGATCGAGGATCATCCGCTGGACGCGCTGAAGTCACTGGTGGAGGAGGTCGGCGCGGATGAGGTCATCGTGCTGACCGACCCCCACTACGTGGAGGAGTTCTTCCACCGGGACTGGGCGTCGCGGGCCCGGCACAAGGTGGGGGTGCCGGTGCTGAAGCTGTTCTCGCACAGCAAGGCGTAGGGCCGGGTTGTTGTGCTTTTGCCGGGTGCGGGTTGTGTCGGGTTGCTCGCGCGGTTCCCCGCGCCCCTGAGGCTGACACAGCACTCCCCGCTCCTGAAATAGGCTGGGGCCGCTAGCCCTCGTCACTCGAACTTGGAGACATGCATGGCACCCGGCCTTCCCACCGCCATGGACCGACCGCACTTCATCGGGATCGGTGGGGCCGGGATGTCGGGTATCGCGAAGATCCTCGCGCAGCGCGGGGCCGTCGTGGCGGGCAGTGACGCGAGGGAGTCGGCGACGGCCGAGGCGCTGCGGGCGCTGGGTGTGACGGTGCACATCGGGCACGCCGCCGAACACCTGGCCGACGACGCCAGCTGTGTGGTCGTGTCGTCGGCGATCCGGCAGGACAACCCGGAGCTGGCCCGCGCGGCCGAGCTCGGCATCCCCGTCGTGCACCGCTCCGACGCGCTCGCCGCCCTGATGGAGGGCCTGCGGCCGATCGCGGTCGCCGGTACGCACGGCAAGACGACCACGACCTCGATGCTCGCGGTGTCGCTGAGCGCGCTCGGCCTGACGCCGTCGTACGCGATCGGCGGGGACCTGGACGCGCCCGGCTCCAACGCGCTGCACGGCGACGGCGAGATCTTCGTCGCCGAGGCGGACGAGTCGGACCGCAGCTTCCACAAGTACGCGCCCGAGGTCGCGATCGTCCTCAACGTCGAGCTGGACCACCACGCCAACTACGCCTCGATGGACGAGATCTACGAGTCGTTCGAGACGTTCGTGGACCGGATCACCGAGGGCGGCACGCTGGTGATCGCGGCCGACCACGAGGGCGCCCGGGAGCTGACCCGCCGGGTCGCGGAGCGCGGTGTGCGGGTGGTGACCTACGGCGAGTCCGAGGACGCCGGCGTGCGCATCCTGTCGGTGGTGCCGCAGGGGCTGAAGAGCGAGGTCACCGTGGTGCTGGAAGGCGAGACGCTGACCTTCGCGGTCTCCGTCCCCGGCCGGCACTACGCGCACAACGCGGTGGCCGCGCTGGCGGCGGGCGTCGCCCTCGGGATCCCGGCGGCCGAGCTGGCCCCGGCGATCGCCGCCTACACGGGCGTGAAACGGCGGCTCCAGCTGAAGGGCGAGGCCGCGGGCGTCCAGGTCATCGACTCCTACGCGCACCACCCCACCGAGATGACGGCAGACCTGGAGGCCATGCGCGCGGCGGCGGGCGAGGCCCGGATCCTGGTCGTCTTCCAGCCGCACCTCTTCTCGCGGACGCAGGAGCTGGGCAAGGAGATGGGCCAGTCCCTGGGCCTCGCGGACGCCTCGGTAGTGCTGGACATCTACCCGGCCCGCGAGGACCCGATCCCCGGCGTCACCAGCGAGCTGATCATCGAGGCGGCCCGGGCGGCGGGCGCCGACGTCACGCCGGTGCACGACAAGGCGGACGTGCCCTCGGTCGTCGCGGGAATGGCGAAGCCCGGTGATCTCGTTCTCACCATGGGAGCGGGCGACGTCACCGACCTCGGCCCGCACATCCTGGACCGTCTGTCGAACTGAGGGGCTGGAGGCTCATGCCGTACGACGTCGAGAAGCCGGACGAGCAGTGGCGCACGGAACTGACCCCGGGCGAGTACGCGGTCCTGCGCCAGGCGGCAACCGAGCCCGCCTTCACCGGTGAGTACACCGACACCAAGACCGAGGGCGTCTACTCCTGCCGTGCCTGCGGTGCGGAGCTGTTCACCTCGGACACGAAGTTCGAGTCCCACTGCGGCTGGCCGTCCTTCTTCGACCCGAGGGACACCGACGCGGTGGAACTGATCGAGGACCGGACCCACGGCATGGTGCGCACCGAGGTGCGCTGTGCGCGCTGCGGCTCGCACCTCGGGCACGTGTTCGAGGGTGAGGGGTATCCCACGCCCACGGACCAGCGCTACTGCATCAACAGCATCGCGCTGCGCCTGACCCCCGCCGAGGGCTGAGACGGCCCTCAGCGGATCCGGCACTCCTTCTGTGTGAGCCGCTTCGTGTTCCCCGCGGTGCGGCTGCACACCACCCGTGTCTCGGAGCTGGCGTCGTCGGCGCGGCGGACCTCCTTGAGGACGATGCTGTGGCCGGTGCGGTCGCCGTACAGCGGGGCACGGGTGAAGTCGATGGTGCCGGTGGCCATGCCCTCGATCTTGACGTTGCGCAGGTTCACCCAGGTCGAGGCGCGGCTCTGGGGCCGGTCGTCCCGGGTGGCCGCCCAGTACAGGGCGCGGGTCGCGTCGTGTGCCAGGGCGGTCTGGCCGCTGGCAAGGGCGGGGCTGTCGTAGCGCAGGTTCCCGTCCCGCAGTCCCGGCAGGTGTGCGGACGCGTCCAGGTAGAAGGTCGTCGTGGTGGCGGCCGTCCGCAGCTCGGCCAGGGCCGAGTGGTACAGCGTGACCTTCGGCGCGACGGACTGTCCGCCGGCGGTGAAGTCGGCCTTGGACAGGTCGTCGCCGGTGAGAATGGCCAGGGGCGTTCCGGCGCAGCCCGGCTCGGTGCCCAGCTGGGTCATCAGGGGATCGATGTCCTCCACCCGGCCGGCGAAGTAGATCACCGACGGGACCCGGCCGCCCCGGCAGATCTCCTGGGCGTGCGAGCGGAGTTCCGGCTTGCCGCCGCTGAGGGTGTAGCGGCGCTGGTCGAGCGGGGTGAAGCCCTGCCGTCCGAGCATGTCCTGGCCGTAGCGCGCCTGTTCGTCGGTGTAGAGGTCGTCGGTCTTCGCCGTGTCACGGGCCAGGACCAGGGAGTACTGCCGCCGGCCCGGAGTGCGCAACTGGGCCGCGATCAGGCCGAGTTGCTCGGTCTGCCACTGGTCCGTGGCGGCCAGGCTGAACCAGTTGGCGTACTCGCGGGGCAGATAGGTGGCGGAGTTCGTGCCGGAGACGATGGGCAGCCCGGCCTCCATCAGCGTGCGGGTCGTCGCCCTGCTCGACTTCAGGTCGCGGCCGGTGCCCACGACCCCCACCACGGTCGGGTCCTGGGCGGCGTACGCGGCGATCTGCTCGGCCATCTCCTTCTGGTGGCCGAGGTCCACGCCGCCGTTGGCGAGCAGGACCCGCAGTTTCACACTGGAGTTCTTGTTGATGACGGCCTGGGCCAGATACACGCCCGCCAGTTCCTCGGCGCCCTTCACGAGCGAGGAGCCGTCCGAGGGATCGGCGCTCAGCGGGCCGGCGTAGACGACGGTGACGTATTTGCCGGAGATGGGGGTCCCCCCGCTCGAGCGAAGCCGAGAGTGGGGGAGGGCGAGGACGTTCGCGTTCTGCCCGGCGATGCGGTCCTCCAGCTCGCCCACCGTCCAGGGCGTCGCATCGCCTGCCGTCAGGGCCTTGGGCTCGTCGCCGGGGTCGGGCGCGGGCAGCCAGTCGGCGAAGCGGACGCCGTCCGTCGCGATGCCGATGCATTCCGTGCCACCGCCGGGTGTCTCCTCGCGGCGGGTGTCCCGGTTGGCGGTCAGTACGGATGCCGAGCAGTACCTGTCGTGCAGGGCGTCGGCCCGCATGACGGTCCCGGCGGTCAGCAGGGCGATCACCAGGAGCAGGGTGTGCAGGGACCACACCAGCCGGGCGGGCGTGGGGCGGGTGGAGGCCCGTAGATGCCGGGTGCGTTCCTCGACGGGGCCGAGCTGGTCGTGCGGCAGCGGGATCCTCATCACCCAGGGCAGGACGGACCGCTCCCGGCTTGGCGACTGTTCGGCGCGCAGGTTGTGCGCCCACTCCCGGTGCCAGGTGCGCAGCCGCTCACCGAACCTGGGCGGTACGGCGGTGGGGGCGGGCGTCGCCGGAACCGCGCCGCGCTCCAGGCGTGGCACGTCCCGCGTGTGCACCGCGGCGACCACCACCAAGGGGTCGAGCTCACTGCGGCGGCTTCGGACGTCGCTGATGGCCCGGATCAGTTCTATGCCGCCGTTGCGGGCGTCCGCGTGGGGCAGGAACAGCATCGGCGGGCGCGGCCGTTTGAAGCCGCGCAGGTCCCAGCTCCAGCGGCGGTGGTTGTCCCGCAGGTCCTCGCGCAGAGCCAGCACGCAGAGCTGGAGGTGGAAGTCGCCGCCGGCGGTGAGTGCCTCCGCCACGTCGTACGCCCGGGCCGCGATCGCCTTCCAGGACCGCACCGGCCGCAGCAGTGAGACCTCGGTGGGATCCTCGTGGTCCGCCGCCCTGAGGAACGTCGTGGTCATGAACCAGCGGCTCTCCCGGCGCAGCCACAGGAAGATCGGCGCCCGCCCCGGCAGGGCGTAGTTGAGGACGGTCAGCAGCAGCAGGAAGACGAGACCGGCGCCCACCGCCACGTACCACTCGCTGCGGGCCATGAGCGCGGCGAGCACGGTCACGAGGCTCGCCGGGAGGATGTGGGCCATGTCGAACTGCGGCAGCCCCGAGCGCCAGCGCGCGGTGTTCCTCGGCCGCCAGCGCTGCTGGGCCAGTTGGTTCAGCAGCCGCTGCCGCTGGTCCTGACCGGCCTCGGGGCTGCCCGGCTCGGGCGCCGGCCAGGTGTCGCCGAGGGCCGCGACCGCGTCGTCGATGGCGTGCACCAGCCGCAGCCGCGGGAAGGCGTAGCGCCGGTAGACCGCCTTCGGGCCGCCCCACTTCTTCGGATCGCTCAGCGCCCGCACCATGGCCGCGGCCCGGCGTACCTCCGTGGGACCCTCGTAGGCGTCCTGCGCCACCGCGCAGCGCGTGCCGTGTGCCTCCTGGCCCGCGTAGAGCTGCCGGACCAGCCCGGTCACCGCGTCGTCGTCCGCGCTCTCCTCGGCGTGCACGACGAACACCGGCATGGGTGGCTCGGTGCTCGTGCGGAAGTCCTGGATGAGGATCTCGAGCTGATCCTGGAGGTGGAGCCCGGCGCCACGCTCCGGCATGCCGTCATGTCCCCCGGGACAGTCCGGCGGCGTGCGATCAGCGTTCACCATGGGCAATCCCCCGTTCGCCTTCGGTGACTTACGAGGCTAGCCGGTGTGGGTGGGGTGCGAGTGGGTGACGGAAGAACTTCCGGAACGTTTCGGCGGGGTCTGTTCCGATTCGCTGAATGGGCGATCCATCACTCTGTTGACATTTGGTTGAACGAGCCAGAGGATTCCCGGGGTGACCCACTCCGCGCATCTGCCCCCCGGCCTCGACGACGCCGCCCACCGCTGCCTCGTCGCCGGCTTCACCGGCACCACGACCGTGCCCGACACCCTCAAGCGGCTCGTCGACCGCGGCCTCGGCGGGGTCATCCTGTTCACCCGCAACGTCCGCGACGCGGAACAGGTGCGGCGGCTCACCGCGGAGCTGCGGGCCCTGCGGCCGGACCTGCTCGTGGGGATCGACAACGAGGGCGGCGGGATCGGGCACCTGGTGGGCGCGGACGCTCCCGAGGTGCCCGGCTCGTACGCGCTCGGAGTGGCCGACGATCCCCGGCTGACCGGCCGCTGCGCCGACGCCCTGGCCGGGCATCTGGCCTCGCTCGGCATCACGGTCTCCTACGCCCCGGTCGCCGACCTCCAGCACCATCCCCGCAACCCGATCGTGCGCACCCGGTCCTTCGGCGCCGAACCCGCCCTGGCCGCCCGGCATCTGCGGGCCTGGATCACCGCCACCGAGCGGCGGGGCGTCGCCTCCTGCGCCAAGCACTTCCCCGGGCACGGCGGCACCGAGACCGACAGTCACCACGGCATCGCCGTCGACCCGCGGTCGTACGACGAACTGCGGGCCGACTTCGAGCCCTTCCGGGCGGCCGTCGACGCGGGCGTTCCGATGATCATGAGTGCTCATGTCGTCTACCCGGCGCTGGACCCCGAGCGGCCCGCCACCCTGAGCCGCCGCATCCTGGGCGATCTGCTCCGCCACGAGCTGGACTTCGACGGGGTCCTGGTCAGCGACGCCCTGGAGATGAAGGCCATCGCCGACCGCTACGGCGAGGCCGCCGGGGCGCGGATCGCCCTCGCGGCCGGCGCCGACCAGGTCATCGTGGCCGTGCCGGACCTGGAGGTCACCCTGGCCTGCCGGGACGCGGTGCTCGGCGCGCTGCGCTCGGGCGTGCTGTCCGAGGAGCGGGTGCGGGAGGCGGCCGGGCGGGTGCGCCGCCTCGCCGTGCGGTACGCCGCTCCGGCCGCAGGCACCGTCGAGGGCTGGGGCGCGGGGGCCGGTCTCGAGGCCGCCCGCCGGGCCGTCCGCAGCCGGCCGCTGCCGCCGGGCGTGCGGGGCGCCCATGTCGTCGACCTGTTCCCGACGCCGCATCCCGCGCTCAACTGGGGCGGCGAGGACCTGCTGACGGAGGTGCGGGCCGTCGACCCCACGGCCACGGGCACCGCGGTCAGCGGAGAGCCCGCGGATCCGGCCCCCTTCGTCGAGGAGATCCTGCGCGCCTCCGGTGACGCACCTCTGGTCGTCGCCACCTGTGACGCCGGGCTCCACCCCTGGCAGGAACGGCTGCGCGCCGCCCTGCTGTCACAGCGGCCCGACGCCGTGCGGATCGACACCGGGCTGCCGGAGGGCGGCGCACTGTGCTCCTACGGGCGGGGGCGGGTGAATCTGCGGGCCGTCGCCGAGGCGCTGGCGGGCAGCATGGGCACCCCGGCCGTCTGAGGGCTCACGGCACGCGTACGACCTCCTTGATGCCGCGCGCCGCGAGGTACGCGGCGTCGTCCGCCCGCCCCGCCAGGACCACCGCCGGGTGGACACCCTCGGCGCGCAGGGCCATCCACGCGTCGAAGTACGCGCCTCCCGGGCCGGACACGGAGCGGGTGGACGGCGTGCAGTCCAGGACCAGGGCCGTGTCGCGGGGCAGGGCGGGGTGGTGCCCCGCGCGCACCTCGGCGACGGTCTCGGCCAGGGCCGCGGCGATCGGCTTGGTCTCGCCCCGCGCGTCGAACAGGCCCAGGGTGTACTCCAGTTCCGGGTAGTCGGCCAGGGACCGGTCCACGTCGTGGGAGCACCACCAGGTCACGCCCCACAGCCCCTCGCACCCGGCCGCGTTCCGCACGGTCGCCCGGGCGAAGTCCGGGGCGTCGGCCGCCGGGATGTGGGGTTCCGGTGCGCCCGTCTCCTGGACCCAGACCGGGCGGGCCGGGTCCTCGGCGTAGGCCTTGGCGAGTTCCGTGCCGTACTCGGCGAGGTGCCGCACCTGAGGGGAGCGGGGGCCGTAGCGGCGGGCGCAGTCGCCGGAGAACACCCAGGGGTGGACGGTGGTGACATCGCCCTTGCGGGCCGAGGCCTCGGGGGTGAAGGGGTGGTCGTCGCCGTACCAGGCCGCGTCGTAGGCGGAGTGGGTCGCGAGCCGGCCCGGAGGCAGGTGCTCGCGGGTGGCGGCCAGCAGGGTGTCGAGGTAGTGGTCCACCTCGTCCGCGGTCACCGGGTTGTGCTCGACCAGGTTGTTCAGCTCGTTGCCCAGTTGCAGGCCGATGAGGTTGGGACGGCCGGCGAGTGCCCTGCCGAGTGTCCGCATCAGCTCGGCCTGGGCGGCGACGGCCTCCGGGTCGGTGAAGACATTGCGGTGGTGCCAGCTCCGCGTCCACTCCGGGTAGAAGTCGAAGCTGGACAGATGGCCCTGCACACCGTCCACCAGGACGTCGAGACCGGCCTCGGCCGCCAGGTCGACCAGATGTGCGAGCTGGTCCACGGCGGCGGGGCGGATGAGCGTGCGGTTGGGCTGGAGCAGCGGCCACAGGTGGAAGACCCGGACGTGGTCGAGGCCGAGCGCGGCGATCTGGTCCAGGTCCTCCCGGGCGTGCGCCGGGTCGAAGTCGTGCCAGGCGTGGAACCAGCCGCGGCGGGGCGTGTAGTTGACGCCGAAGCGGAGCGTGGGGATGGGATCCTCCTCGGGTCGAGCACCCAGATCCCTTGCTCTGGGTGAATGCATCAATCACCATAGTCGGCGATGGGTAATGAATTGAACCAGGAGCGTCAAGTCGGCTCGGCCTTGGTGGTCGGCCTCGACGCGGGCGGCACGCGGACCCGGGCGGTCCTGGCGACCGCCGCGGACGGACGTCCGCTGGGCGAGGGTTCCGCCGGGCCGGGCAACGCCCTCACCGTCGCGGTGCCGCGGCTCACCGAGCATCTCGCCGAGGCGGTCGGGCAGGCCGTGCCCGAGGCCCTCCGTGCCCGGGTCGTGGCCGTGGCCGGCGGTTTCGCGGGGGCCACGGACGCCTTCGCCGACGAACCGGGGCGGCACAACGCCCTGACCGCCCTGACAGCCGCCCTGCGCCGGCTCGGTATCGACGCCGGGCCGCCCCTCGTCCGCAGCGACATCGAGGCCGCCTTCGCCTCCGCGCCGGGCGCCCCGGCCGACGGCCTCGCCCTGGTCGCCGGCACCGGCGCGGTCGCCCTGCGCGTCACCGGACGCCGCGCGGTCGCCACCGTGGACGGTGACGGCTGGCTCCTCGGCGACGACGGCAGCGGCTTCTGGATCGGCCGCGCCGCGGTACGGGCCGCCCTGCGCATGGCCGACGGAAGGGGTGCCCCGACCGTACTGGCGGCCGCGGTGGGAAGGGAGCTGGGCGTGCCGGAGGAGGTGCTGCCCGGCGGGCCGTCCCTCGCCCCGCCCGGCGGTGTCGTGGTCCGTCCGCTCGGAGAGGACGCCCCCTACGAGGCGGGCGCCGGGGCCGACTCCTTGAGCCCCGCCGGGCACGGCCTCCCGCCCCACGACGAAACCCCCTGGTCCCGCCCCCACCGCGAGGCCTACCGCGGGCACCTGCTCCCTGCCGTCATGGCTCAGCCGCCCGTCCGCCTGGCCCGCCTCGCACCCCTCGTCGTCCGGGCCGCCGGGGACGCCGTCGCCCTCGCCATCCTCGACGAGGCGGCCGACCAGCTCACCGAGACCGTCAGGGCGTTGAAGCCCAGTCCGGGAGAACGGGTCGTGGCCACCGGAGGCCTGCTCGGCCCCGACGGGCCGCTCACCTCACGCCTGGAAGCCCGCCTCCAGACCCTCGGCCTGACCCTCGACTGGGTGCCCGACGGCCGCCGGGGCGCCGTGGCCCTGGCCCGGCTCGCGCACCAGGGCCGTACATGACCGCCGTGTACCGAGACCCCGCCGCCCCGGTCGACGCCCGCGTCGGCGACCTGCTCTCCCGGATGACCCTGCGCGAGAAGGCCGGCCAGCTCAACCAGCGGATGTACGGCTGGGACGCCTACCGCCGCACCCCCGACGGCGGCTTCGAACTCACCGAAGCCCTCCACGCCGAGACCGAGCGCTTCGCCGGACTCGGGGCCCTGTACGGGCTGTTGCGCGCCGACGCCTGGTCGGGCGTCGACCACACCACCGGGTCCGGCGCCGAGGCCGGTGCCGGACTGGCCCACCTCGTCCAGCGGCATGTCGTGGAGCACAGCCGGCTCGGCATTCCGGCCCTGTTCGTCGAGGAGGTGCCGCACGGGCACATGGCTCTCGACGGTACGGTCCTGCCCGTCAACCTGGCCGTGGGCGCCGGGTGGGACCCGGGCCTGTACGAGCGGGCCGCCGCCCACGCCGCCGCCGAACTGCGCGCCAGAGGCGGCCATGTCGCCCTGGTCTCGGCCCTGGACATCGCACGGGACCCGCGCTGGGGCCGGACCGAGGAGTGCTTCGGTGAGGACCCGTACCTGGCCGCCCGGCTCACCGAGGCGCTCGTGCGCGGTATGCAGGGGGAGCCTCTCGGTGAGCCGGACGGGCTCTTCGCCCCGGACAAGGCCCCCGTCGTCCTCAAGCACTTCGCCGGCCAGGGCGCCACCGTCGGCGGCCGCAACTCCGCCGAGTCCGAACTCGGTCTCCGGGAGCTGCACGAGATCCACCTCCCCGCCGCCCACGCCGGGGTCCGGGCCGGAGCCGCCGCCGTCATGGCCGCCTACAACGAGGTCGACGGGATGCCCTGCTGCGGCAACCGCGCCCTGCTCACCGGACTGCTGCGCCACCGCTGGGGTTTCGACGGACTCGTCATGGCGGACGGTCTGGCCGTCGACCGGCTGGCCCGCGTCACCGGCGACAAGGTCTCCGCCGGTGCCCTCGCCCTCGACGCCGGGGTCGACCTCAGCCTGTGGGACGAGGGCTTCACGCACCTGGAGGAGGCGGTCGAGCGGGGGCTGGTGAGCGAGGAGGCCCTGGACCAGGCGGTCGCCCGGGTGCTGCGGCTCAAGTTCCGCCTCGGGCTGTTCGAACAGCCCTACAGCGCGGGCCCGTTCCCTGCCCCCGCCGTGGGACGCGAGCTGAGCACCGCCCTCGCCCGGTCCGCCGTCACCCTGCTCCACAACGACCAGGGCGTGCTGCCCGTATCGAAGGGCTCCCGGATCGCCGTCCTGGGGCCGCACGCCGGCACCGTCGCCCACCAGCTGGGCGACTACACCGCCCCACAACGCCCCGGTACCGGCACCGGCGTCCTCGACGCACTCCGGCGCACCGGCATCGACGTACGCCACGCCAAGGGCTGTGCCCTCACGGGGGACGACCTCTCCGGCATCCCCGAGGCGATCGCGGAGGCCGCCGCGTCCGATCTGGCCGTGCTCGTGCTGGGCGGCAGCAGCGCCCGTGCGCCCGGCACGGGGTTCGACGCCAACGGCGCCGCGCGCACCGTCGTGTCCGAGATGACCTGCGGGGAGGGCGTCGACCTGGCCGGGCTCCGGCTCGGCGCGGCCCAGCACGCCCTGCTCGACGCCGTCACGGCGACCGGCACACCCACCGTCGTCGTCCTGGTCCAGGGCCGCCCGCACGCCGTCCCCGAGGCCGCCGAACGGGCCGCCGCACTGCTCACCGCCTGGTACCCGGGCCCCTGGGGCGGAGAGGCGATCGCGGACGTCCTGCTGGGGCGGGCCGAGCCCGTCGGCCGGCTGCCCGTCTCCGTACCGCGCTCAGCGGGTCAACTGCCCGTCCACTACAACCACAAGGACACCGAGTACGGCGGCTACGCCGACGGCAGCGCCGAGCCGCTCTACGGTTTCGGGCACGGGCTGTCGTACACGAGCTTCGCCTACGGGCCGCCACGGCTGGTGGGGCGGACCGTCGAGGCCGACGTCACCAACACCGGGGAACGGCACGGGCGTACCGTCGCGCAGCTGTATCTGCGCCGACTCGTCACGCCGGTCTGGCCGCGCGCCCTGGAACTCCGGGGATTTCGGGCCGTCGACCTGGAGCCGGGGGAGTGCCGTACGGTCGCCTTCGACCTCGGGCCGGAACAACTGGCGCAGGTGGGCGCCGACCTGGAGACGGCGGTCCTGCCCGGCACGGTCGAGATCCGCGTCGCGGAGTCGGCGCGCCGGGCCCTGACCGCCGTACCGGTCGGGCTGCGGGTCGATCAGAGCTTCACGGCACCGGACGAGACGCCCCTGTAGAACCACCGCTGGGTGATGACGAACAGCACCAGCACCGGGATCACGGAGATCACCGAGCCGGCCATCACCATCCGCTGGTCGTAGCCGAACGACGAGCTCTGCAGCCGGGCGAGACCGAGTGTCAGTGTGAAGTGCTCCTCCGAGCGCAGCACGATCAGCGGCCACAGGAAGTCGTCCCAGGCGCTGATGAAGGTGTTGATGGTGACGACGAGGATCGCGCCGTAGGCGGAGGGCAGATACAGATGGCGGAAGCGTTTCCACTCGCCCGCCCCGTCCAGCATCGCCGCGTCCTCGATCTCGCGCGGCACGGCGAGGAACGCGGCCCGCATGATGAGGACGTTGATCGCGGCGACGAAGCCGGGCAGCCAGACACCGGCCAGATGGTCGACCAGGCCCATGTCCCGGATGCTGAGGAACAGCGACACCATGATCGACTCGAAGGGGAACATCATGGACGCCATCAGCACCACCCAGACCAGCTTGCGGCCCTTCCAGCCGGGCTTGGAGAGCATGTAGCCGGCCAGGGTGGAGAAGACGAGCTGGCTGGTGACGGACAGCGCGACGATCACCATGCTGTTCCCGATGTACGTCCACACCGGCACCTGGTCGAAGATCTCGCGGTAGGCCCGCAGGGTCGGGTGGTGGGGGATCAGCGAGGCACCGGCGCCGAAGACGTCCTCGCCCGCGCCCTTGAGGGACGACAGCAGCTGCCACAGCAGCGGGCCGACGGTGATGAAGAGGACGAACACCAGCAGCAGATAGCGGACGACCAGTTCGCGCGGTCGGCCGTAGTCCCGCCAGCGGGGCATCAGACGTCGGCGCTTGTCGACGGCGGTCGTCATGCCTCGTCCTCCTTCGTCAGGCGCTGGGCGAGCAGCGTGAGGCCCAGGGTCAGGGCGAACAGGGCGACGCTGACGGCGGCGCCGTAGCCGGCGTTGCCGGTGAGCGGGTCGAGGCCGACGTCGCGGATGTAGAAGGGCAGCGTGCGGTCCGCGCCGCCGGGGCCGCCGGTGGAACCGCCCAGCATGTAGATCTCCGTGAAGACCCTGAGGGAGCCGATACCGGTCAGGGTGCCGACCAGCATCATCGAGGTGCGGACGCCTGGCACGGTGACGTGCCAGAAGCGGCGCACGACACCCGCGCCGTCCACGGCCGCCGCCTCGTGCAGCTCCTTGGGGACGTTCCCCAGGGCGGCCAGGTAGAAGATCATGTACCAGCCGAGGCCCTTCCAGAGCGTCAGCCCCATCGCCGACAGCAGGATCAGCCACGAGTCCGACAGGAACGGGATGGCGTCCCGGATGATGTGGGCCTGCTGCAGCCAGGTGTTGACCAGCCCCTGGTCGCTCAGCAGCCACTGCCAGCTCAGGCCCACGACCACGCTGGAGGCGAGCACCGGCGTGTAGAAGGCGGAGCGGAAGAAGCCGATGCCCGGCAGGTTCTTCTCCACCAGGATCGCGAGCAGCAGCGGCAGCAGCACCATCAGCGGGACGACGATCAGCGCGTACAGCAGGCTGTTGCGGGTGGCCAGCCAGAAGTCCGGATCGCCCAGCATCCGGCGGTAGTTGTCCAGGCCGACGAGGTTGTACGCCCCGCCGAGCGGCTTGGCGTCGGTGAAGGAGACGACGACCGTGTTGAGGAACGGGAAGACCCCGAACACGGTCGCGCCGATGATCGCCGGGGCCATCCACAGCCAGGGCAGCCACCAGCGGCGGTGGAGCGCCGCGCCCCCCGCGTCGGCGCTCGGGCCGGGCGTCACGAAGCGGAGGGCACGGCGCAGGGGCCCCGGCGGCCGGGAGGGGGAGGCGCCGCCGGGGCGTCGGGCGCCCGCACCCGGGGGAGCGGGGACGGGCGCCTGGTGGACGGTCGGTTGCGTCATCCTCAGCTGCCCTGCTCGATGAGCTGGTCGGCCTTGGACTGGGCGTCCTTCAGAGCGTCCTCGGCGCTCTTCTTGCCCTGCATGGCGAGCTGGATCTGGGCCGAGATGGCGTTCAGCTCACCGGGCGTCAGGGCGATCTCGTCGGCCGTGGCGGTCTTGCGGTCACTGGCGACGATCTTGCGGGCCTCGGCGAAGGGGTCGTCGCCCTTGACCGACTGGAAGAACGGGTCGTTCAAGGAGGCCGTGGTGGAGGGGAAGATGACGACGTTCGGGTCCTTGGCCCAGGCGAGCTGGTTCTCGGCGTTCGTCAGGAACCGTGCGAAGGACAGCGCGGTGGAGGCGTTCTTGCTGGTGGACGCGACCCCGACGTACTGCGGGGCGCCGACGGTGTGGCCGAGGGCGTCGAGCATGAACGGGGCGACACCGGTCTTCTTGTAGACGCTCGGGTTGTTCTGCTGGATGAACCGCAGGAAGTTGGGGTTGGTGGGGCCGTAGACCAGCTTGCCCTGGCCGTAGACGTTGGCCGGGTCCTGCGTGGAGGACAGGGAGTCCCTCGGCATGCCACCGGCCTTGTACAGCTTGGTCATGGCCTCGACCCACTGGGCCGTCTTCGGGTCGTCGGCGAAGGTGAACTTCTTGCCGTCGGCCGAGAGGATCTCTATGCCCATCTGCTGCCAGTCGGCCGGGATGCGCAGCTGCGGGTTGGCGAGGAACGCGTAGTACTTGCCGCCGGAGGCCTTGGCCACCTTCTGCGCGTCGTCGAACAGGCCGAGCACGGTCGTCGGAGGTTTGGCGGGGTCCAGGCCCGCCCTCTTCATCAGGTCGGTGTTGAAGGTCTGCACGATGCCGCCGGAGTACCAGGGCAGCACGCTGTGCACCTTCTTGCCGTCCGCGTCGGCGTACATGCTGGACTTCCACAGCGCGGGGGCGAACGGCTTGCCCGCGTCCGGGGCCTTGTCGTCCAGGTTCAGCAGGTAGCCGTTCTTCGTCAGCGCCACCGCCGTGTTGACGTTGATGTTCACCACGTCCGGCAGGGTGCAGCCCTGGGCGTCGGCGACCAGGCGCTGGGTGAAGGTGGCGTCGCCCGGGTCGTCGATCCAGTTGACCTCGGTACCGGGGTGCGCCTTCTCGAAGGCGTCGATGACGCCGTTGAAGTACTTCCCGAAGTCCTTCTTCAGGTTGGTGGTCTGGAACGTGATCTTTCCCTTGACCTCGCCGGAGAGCTTGCCGGAACCGACGTTGCCCTTGTCGACCTTGCAGCCGCCGGCCGTGGCGTCACCGCCGTCGGAACCGCCGCCGGACAGGCCGCAGCCGGCGGCCGTCAGGGTCAGGACGACCAGACAGGTCAGGGATCCGGTGAGTCTTCTTGCGCGCATTGCTGCCCTCCTGGGACCAGTCGTCGCTGGATCGAGTCGCTGGATCAAATCACCAAGTCGGACTTCGATTGATGAAAATGTGGACCAGAATTCATCGGAGGTCAATGGTTTTGCTCAGTGGCGGTGTTCGTGGTCCTGGTGCGTGGGGTCGCCGGGGTGTTCGTAGCCCTCGGCGTACTCGACGTCCGCGCGGGCCTCGTCGAGCCAGGTGAAGAAGGCGCGGTGGGCTGCGGCTTGGCGTAGTTCGTGTTCGATGCCGTGGCGGACGTGCCGGTACGGATGGATGTCCGTGGGAGCCGGTCCGTCGTAGGGGTCGACGCCGCGTCGCAGGGCGTCGGGGGTGAGGAAGCGGTCCTGGTTGCGGGTGTAGTAGTCCTGTACGGCCGTTTCCGGGATGTCCTGTTCGCGTGCCAGGTCGGCGAGCAGGGCTCGGGCGGCGGGGGAGTGGGTGAGGGTCGCGGCGATGATGCTGCCGAGGGTGGCGACGTCGGGGTCGGGGACGTTCGGCAGGTGTGTCGGGAGGGCGCTGGGCGGTGGGGGGAGGCCGCGTTCCGCGCAGGTGCGGCGGGCGAGTTCGTCGGCGATGACCACCTGGGTCGCCCAGCGCCGTTGTTGGCGGTGCCGTCTTGCTTGTGCCGCTGCGTCGTGGCTGGTCGCGCAGTTCCCCGCGCCCCCAAAGGGCGATGTACCGCCCCCGCTCAGGAATGCGGCCACGCGTTCCTTCGGGATCGTCTCACCCCGGACGCGCGCCGCGTGATCCCCCGTCATGGCGTCACCACCAGCTCCACCGCCCTCGTGTACGCCACGCGGCCGTGCCAGGCCACTTTCGCCAGCAGCCAGTACGAACCCGGTGGGATCGCCGTGCCGTCCACCTCGATCACGGACTCGGTCTGCTCCCCGCCCGGCACCGTGAAGCCCTGGCAGCCCGGGGCGACTCCCGGCCACGTGCCCCAGGAGGAGACGGCCCAGAGGGTGCCGTTGACGGGGCCCTGGGTGGGGTTTCGCAGGGTCATGGGGACGCGGGCCCGTTCTCCCCGGCGGACGGTCACCCGCTCGGCTCCCAGATCCGCCACCAGAGTCGGGCCGGTGTGCCCCGCCGCCACGTCCAGGGCCACCACGTCCTCGTACGTCTGGCCGCCGTAGGACAGCCGCGCGGCGAGCCAGTGGCGGCCGGGGGCGGGGTCCGGGGGCGGGGTCACCGTGATGTCGGTGAGGGTGAAGCCGCCGGGGGCGAGGGCGTAAGGGAGTTCGGCGGGTTCGGTGGTCCAGCCGGGTGGGGTCTCGAAGGTCACCGTGCCCGATACGGGGGTGTCGGTGAGTTCGGAGGAGACGCGGACGGTCGCGGTGACCGGGGCGTCGGCGGTGAGGCTGCTGGGGGAGAGGTAGACCGCGACGGGCATGTTGCCGCGTGGGGCGGGGCCGGAGTTGTGGAGCCAGTAGCGGGTGGCGACCGGCTGGGCGGGCTCGTGGGCGTCGATGCCCGGCCCGGTCGCGAGGTCCGGCGCGTGGGCCGGGGTGGCCAGGATCGTCGCGACCTCGAAGCCGGACAGCTCGACCCCCAAGGCGCCGTCCCCGTCCGGGACGAGGGGTTCCCCGGGCGTCTCCAGGACATCGGCGCGGGCACCCGCCGACCAGGGCACCGGGCCGGACAGCCGGGCCAGCGCCGGGCGTCCGTCGGCCTCGTGCGCGCGGACGACGACGCCCCGCCCCGGATCCACGGGCGCCGCACCGCCCCGGGCCAGCGGGGAGCCGGCCGGCTTGAGTGCGTCGAGCAGTACCCCGCCGTCGGATTCCAGTCCCAGCAGAGCGACTTCCCTCGGGAGGGCGCCGGAGGAGCGCCGGAGCCGGGCCGTCAGCGGGCGGTTGTACGCGTGCCCGGCCTGGGGCAGGCGCAGTTCGCGCCAGTCGCCCGGGCCCGCGACGACGGCGTACTCGAAGGTGTGCGACCAGCGCTGGAGCTGGAACCCCGACCCGTCGGGGGCGGTCCGGCGCGGTGGGTCGATCCAGATGCCGGACGGCCAGCCGGTGCAGGAGCGCATCAGGGACATGTAGAGGTCCCCGGAGGAGGTGACCACACAGCCGGGCGTGCCACGGTTGAGGACGGCGAAGCCGCGCCCGTCCCAGGCGTCACCGGGCGGGAGAGCCTCGCCGCCACCGGCTGCCGTCGCCGTCACCGTGAAGTCGTCCAGGTCGGCGACGATCGCGTCGACCGCCTTGGCGTCGTCCTCCGGGCGGGCACCCGCCACCACGAGCAGCGGCAGACGTTCCAGGTCGCGCAGGTCGGCCCCGGGGACCCACTCCTCGCGCAGCGAGGCGCGCGGCGCGACCCAGACGGCGGCCACACCCCGCTCGGCGAGCTGGCGCCTGAGTTCCCGCCCGGCCGCCGGGTCCCAGCCGAGCGCCTCGGCGACCACGGTGTTGCGGTCGGGGCCGCCGACGGCGATCCGGATGTCGGGGAGGTTGGAGTCGACCTCCAGGTCGCCGTAGCGGGGCCCGCCCGCGATGGTCGAGGTCGCCGTGACCCCGGCCCGGACCAGGGCCGCCGCGAGCGGGGCACCGAGCTCGCCCGCCGTGTCCCAGTCGGAGTAGACGAGTTCGGCGACGCCGATCGAGCGGTGTCCGAGAAGCGTGCCGGAGTCGTCGTGCACGGCGACCCGGGCGGTGGAGCCCAGGCCGAACCAGGTGTTCGCCGGGTTGTCCAGCGTCCAGGGGAACCGCTCGCTGTCCACCTCCACGAACCCGAACCCGCGCCCGATCACCGCGTCGGCCACCTCGTGCACCGGCAGCCCGCCCCGTACGTCCGAGGGCCAGCGCACCCGGATCAGCCGGTCGGCGCCGTCGTAACCGTCGACGGTCGTGGTGACGTCGAGCCGGTCGACGCCCTGCCACAGCGTCAGGCGCTGGGTGCAGCGGAAGAGCCCGAGGTCGGCGGTGACGGTGATCCGGGAACCGGCCGCTGAGCGCTCGGCGCGCACCTCGGCGGTCACGTCCCGGCCGCGGGCGGCGGTCGTGCCGGTCGGGGTGAGGTGCCAGGGGCCCTCGCCGAAGCGCGGGTGCCTCGGGTACTCCTCCTGGACGACGATCTCGTTGCCGATGTCCCCGGGCCGCAGCAGCTCCCGGCCGCCCTCGGACAGGGCGCGCAGACTGCTGACGCCACCGCCGCGTGCCGGGTCGACCGTCACCTCGTAGAACTCGTTGCGGATGGTGAGGCCTTCGGCGGGTTCCCATCCGGGGACCGTCCCCTCGGTGAGCGGGAGCGCCTTGAGGCCCATGCCGGGTGCCTCCGGGACGACGATGTGCAGACGGCCGTCCTCGCGGACCGCGGGGAGCCCCCGGGGGACGAGCCCCGGGTCGTCGACCGTCAGCACGTCCCGCCGCGTCCAGGTCGCGGAGTTGAAGACGACCAGGTCGGGGCCGTCGCCGGGGGCGACCTGGTCGGCCAGGGCCTGGGTGGCGTCGGCGTGCACGCTCACGGCCAGGTCGTGCAGCTCCCGCCAGCCGGTCATCAGGTCGATGTACACCTGATCCGACTCCGAGCCGGTGATGGCGTCGTGGTGGGCGCCGTAGACGAGCTGCCGCCAGGCCTTGTCCAGGGCGGCGTCCGGATAGGGGTGCCCGGTGACGAGGGAGGCGAGCGTCGCCCAGGCCTCGGCGTCGGCGAGCAGCGACTCGCCGTGGCGCTGAGCCTGCTTGGTGTCGATGTAGGAGACGTCCTTGCCGGTGTAGACGGGGTTCATGTCGCGGGTCTGGGGAGAGGCCTTGCGGCCCTCCGCCTCCAGCTCCGCGCGGACGGCGGCGAAGAAGTCCCGGGGAACCGCGCTGATGAACCGCGGCCACACGTACCGGGCGTTCCAGTCGCGGTGGATGTCCATGACCCAGCGGCACGGCGGCGCGTAGTCCCCGCCCACCGGCAGCAGCACGTTGCGGGTGAGCGCGACCTGCTTGAGCCGCTGGAACAGCCGGTACGCGGCGGCGTTCGCCTCCGGCAGGGTGGGCGCGTTGTCGATCGCCCAGCCGGCGCCGTAGTGGTTGACCATGTACGCGGTCAGCAGGCCGCGCCCCGACGGGGCGATCCAGTCGAACTCGGCCGGGAACTGCATCCGGCCCGGGTCCCTCGGCTCCTCGCCGAACACCGACAGCGTCGGCCCCCACTGGTGGAACGGCCCGCGCGCCCACGAACTGGAGCTGACCCCGGCGTCCGCCATCAGCCCCGGGAACTGCGGGTCGTGCCCGAAGGCGTCCAGCTGCCAGGCCGTCTCGGGCGAGGCCCCGATGATCCCCCGCTGGAAGCCGTCGCCGTACAGGGCGTTGCGCACGGTCGCCTCGGCGCCGGTGAGGTTGGTGTTGGGCTCGTTGTAGGTGCCGCCCATGATCTCGACGCGGCCGGTGCGGATCAGCTGCCGCAGGAAGGCGCGCTCCTCCGGGAAGGAGTCCCAGTAGGGCTTGAGATAGTCGACCTCGGCGAGCACGAAGGTGTAGGCCGGGTCGCGGCGGGCCAGGTCGCAGTGGGCCCTCACCAGGCTCATGCCGGACTGGCCGCGCGAGTCGAAGGTGCGGGCGGGCAGTCCGCTCGTCGCCGGGTCGTCGGCGACGTCCCAGGTCTCGGTGTAGGCGCCCTGGGTGTTCCACCAGACGGGGTCGTAGTGGAAGTGGCTGACCATGAACATGGTCCAGCCGGGTTCGGCCGCCGTGAACGCGCCGGTGCGGGTGGTGACCTCGTCCCCGTCCGTGGCGGTGACGGTGATCTCGCGGCGGTCGCCGGGGACCAGGTCCTCGCCGGTCACGGGTATCTCGGCCCGTACGGTGCCGTCCTCGCCGACGGTGGTCTCCGCGGTGCCGGTGAGGCCCGGGCCGCCGACGGTGAGCCGGACCGTCCGGCCCGGGGCGTGGCTCAGCTCGACGGCCACCACCTGGCGCGGCTGCTCGGTGGTCCCGGCGAAGAGCTCGGTCGACTCGACAGAGGTGACACGCATGGGGCTCCTACGAGTGCTCTGGGGGAGCCCCATCCTGCACGGCAGGAATGATTCAAACAACCATCTTCACGTCAACTTGGTGGTTCATCCATGCACCCTCGGCCGGATTCACTTGGTCCGGCGGGACTTCACCGCGTGCTGCGGGGTGATGTGGTCGGTCAGTGCCAGCGAGGCGCTCGCCCGCTGGTAGGTGAGCTGGGCGACCCGGACGTAGAGGCAGTCCACGAGCATCAGCACGGAGTGCCGGCTGCTGATGCTCTCCGCCCGGAAGCTGGTCTCCGAGGAGGACGGGATGAGCCGGATGTCGGCGGACCTGGACAGCGGCGAGCGCGGGTCGGTGGTCAGGGCGATGGTGGTGGCGCCGCGCTCCTTGGCCATCTCGAACGGTTCGAGGGTCTCGCGGGTCGTCCCGGAGTGGGAGATGCCGATGGCCACGTCCGCCGGGGTGAGCAGGGCCGCCGAGGTGGCGGCCGCGTGCACTTCGGTCCAGGCGCGGACCGAGCAGCCGATGCGGAACAGCCGGGTCTCCGTCTCCTGGGTCACCGCGCCACTGCCGCCGACGCCGTAGACGTCGATGCGCCGCGCACGGGCCAGGGCCTGGGCCGCGCGTTCGAGCGCGTCGAGATCGATCCGGTCGATGGTCTGCTGGATGGCCCGCAGGTCCGCCGTACCGACGACCTGCACGACCCGCTCCAGACTGTCGTCCGGCGAGATGTCCGGACCGATCTCGGCGGTCCCCCAGTCGGACACCTCGCCCCGGCCGCGCTCCTGGGCCAGTTCGATCAGCAGGTGCTGGTACGAGTCCAGCCCGATGGCACGGCAGAAGCGGGTCACGGTCGCCTGGGAGGTGCCGGTGCGGCGGCCCAGCTCGGCGGCCGAGCAGTGGGTGACGGCGGCCGGATCCTCCAGGATCAGCTCGCCGACCTTCCGCAGGGAGCCCGCCAGCCGGGGCAGCTCGGTGCGGATCAGTGTGGTGACGTCCGTGGGAGGCATGGGGAGAAGGTATCAGCCACCCTTCCTCGCATGACTTGAATACCAGGACCCGATATGGTTTGTAGATTCATCGATTGAGAAAGTATAGGGTGGTTCAATCCATCAGTGGGGAGTGTGTCGCGTGTCCGTCGAGTCTGTGAGCGCCCAGGGGTTCGCGCGGGAGAGCCTCGCCGTCCTCCAGCAGGTCATCGAGTCCGCCCGCGACGAGGTGGCCGCCGCCGCCGACCTGGTCGCCGAGTGCGTCCGCGCGGACGGCGTCGTCCACGCCTTCGGCACGGGCCACTCGCAGGCCCTCGTCCTCGAACTCGCCGGCCGCGCCGGCGGACTGGTCCCCACCAACCGGCTGAGCATCGCCGACCTCGTCCTCTACGGCGGCGAGGACCCGGCCGTCCTCGACGACCCGCTCCTCGAACGGCGGGCCGGGGTGGCCCGGCGGATCTACGACCTCGCCGCCCCGAACCCCCAGGACCTGTTCGTCGTCATCTCCAACTCCGGCGTCAACAACGTCATCGTGGAGATGGCCCTGCACGCCAAGGAACACGGCCACCGCGTCCTGGCCCTCACCTCCCTCACCCACACCCGGGCCGTCCCCGCCGCCCATCCCAGCGGGCGGAAGCTGGCCGACATCGCCGACGTCGTCCTCGACAACGCGGCCCCGCGCGGCGACTCCCTGCTCGAACTCCCCGGCGGCGGCTCGGTCTGCGCCCTCTCCACGCTCACCGGCGTGATGCTGGTCCAGATGACGGTGGCCGAGGCCGCCGGACGTCTCCTCGCCGCCGGCGAACGCCCCCCGGTCTACGTCTCGGCGAACGTGCCCGGCGGCTTCGAGGGCAACCTGGAGCTGGAGAAGAGGTACGCGGGCCGGATCCGCCGCACCGCGAGCTGAACCGGACCGTACGGAACGGCCGGGGCCTCGATGAGGGGCCCCGGCCGTCCGCATCTCACTTCACCGGTACGGGCGTCAGCGCCACGGCCAGCGGATACGCGCCGGTCGTCAGCGGCGTCCCGACGGCACCCGACTCCGTGTCGACGGGTACCAGGGCGCCCGCGTCGGCGGTGGTGACGTACGCCCTGCCGCCGTTCCAGTCCAGGGCGACGTCGAAAGCGGACCTGCCGACCGTCACCGCCTTGCCGGGGGCGCCGGTGACCGTGTCGACGGGCGTCACGGTGTCGCCGGTGCTGGGGCTGACCCACAGGGTCCGGCCGTCAGGCGACAGGGCGAGACCGTAGGCCTGGCCGGAGACCAGCAGGGTGGGCTCGGTGTCGTTCGTGGCGGTGTCGATCGGAGTGACCGTGGAGCCGCCGGAGTTGGACACGTACACCGTCTTCCCGTCCGGAGCGGCCACGATGTTGAACGGGCTCGGACCGACAGGGACGGCGGCTGCGGCCTTGCGGGTGGTCAGGTCGACCGGGGTGACCGTGTTGTCCTTGATGTTGGGCACGTAGAGCGTCCGGCCGTCGGGTGTGATCGCCAGGTTCTCCGGCCCGTTGCCGACCTGGACGGGTGCCCCGGGGGTGAGGGAGGCCGTGTCCACGGGCTGGACCGTGCCGTCCCCGTAGTTGGCGACCCACAGGGTGCGGCCGTCCGGAGTGAGCGCGAGTCCGGCGGGGACCTTGCCGACGGGGACCGTGGCGGTGACCTTCCCCTGCGCCACGTCGATCACACTGACCGTGTTCGAACCCTGGTTGGCCGCGTAGGCGGTACGTCCGTCCGCACTCGTCACCACCTCGCCGGGGTTGGCGCCCACGGCGATGTTCGTGGTCTTCTTCGAGGACAGGTCGACGGAACTGACCGATGCCCCGCTGAAGTTGGCCGTCAGCGCTCTCGACGTGCCCGTGCCGTCGGTGATCTGGACCGGGAGCGCACGGTCGAGCACGCCCTCGCCCGCCACCCCGACGGACCGCACCCCGGCGCTCGCGTTCTCCCCGGCCGTGACGGTGACCGTCGCCGACGCGCTGCCCCCGGCCGGGACCGTCGCCGTGCCCTCGGCGGGCGAGACGGCCACGCCGTCGGGGGCCGTCAGCTTCCATGTCACCGTCCGGTCGGCGGTGGCGGCCTTGTCGGAGAAGGAGAGCGTGATCTTCGCGGAACCGCCCGGCTTCAGGCTGACGGAACCGGGCACGAACGCCGCGTTCACACCCGGGTCGGGCGCGTTCTCGATCATCGCCGTGTAGAGGAACTGGTCCATCACGCCCGGCGAGACCTGCTGGGGGATCGCGTCCAGCTCCTTGCGCCGGTCCCTCAGCCGGTTCCAGTACGTGGCGACCGCGTCGGAGTCACCGCGTTTACCGGCCAGCAGCAGGTCCACGGCCGTGCGGCCCGCGCTGCCGTAGCGGCCCAGCTTGTCCAGCCAGGCCGAGGTCTCCTCCAGGAACCCCGGGTTGTCGAGCCGGGCCCGGAGTTCACGGGGCGTGGCGGCCATGTCGCCGAAGTACGACCGGAGCGCGGCGGCGGCACGGTCGAGGCCAGAGTCGTCGTCGTACGCCTTGCGGAACGCGGCGATGAGGGCGCTCAGCGTCGGGGACTCGGTCGGGTCGAGCTGGGACGAGTAGTTGTTCTCGGCGAAGATCCGCAGCCACTTGGCGGCTCCGGCACTGGCTCCGGCTCCGGATCCGGTTCCGGCGAGGTCGCGGACCGAGGCGAGGAAGGCGGCCCGGGGGTCGTAGGCGTCCGGGTTCCACAGATAGGCGGCGGAGGTGAACAGGGCGATCCGGCTCGCCTGGCCCTGCACCATCGGGTTGGCGGTCACCCCGGTCGCCGCCTTCGCCACGCCGGGCTCGCGGCCGGTGTAGGGGCCGAGCAGGAGGCGGCTGGTGACGTAGTCGTTCACCGGGTAGTTGTCCCAGACCAGGATCGGATGGCCATAGACCTCACGGGCCTTGGCGACCTGGTCGGCGGTGATGGTGGGCGCGATCACGCCGACACCGGTCCACTCCACGACCACCGACGGGTCCAGTTTCTCCCGCAGCGCCTTCTTGTAGGGGGAGTCGGCGAGGTCGGAGTACTCGGTGGGAACCATCTCCAGGGGGTGCAGGCCGGGGTGGCCGGCCGAGAACGCCTTCCAGACCTCGTTGAGCAGATGCGCCTGCGCCGCCCCGGCCGCACCGCCGCCCGTGCCGAACTCCTTCGCGTCGGCCTCGCAGTTCCACTTCGCGTAGCTGATGTCGTCCAGCGGGATCGCGAAGGAGCGCACGCCGATGGCGTACAGCGAGTCGAACTTGCGGGTGAGCGCGTCGATGTCGGCTTCCGAGGAGTAGCAGACGGACAGCCCCGGGGAGAGGGCGTAGGTGAAGCGGACGTGGTTGGCGTCGGCCCGGTCGACGAGTTCCTTCAACTGCCGCAGTTCGGCGGCCGGATACTCGTCGCGCCACTGCGCGCGCAGGTAGGGGTCGTCCTTCGGGGAGTAGACGTAGACGTTCTGCTTGGTGCGGCCGTAGAAGTCGAGCTGGCTCAGCCGCTCGGTGTGGGACCAGGGAGTGCCGTAGAAACCCTCGATCACTCCGCGCAGCGCGGCCGCGGGCCAATCCCGGACGGTCACCACGGGCACGGTCCTCGTGACCAGTTGGCGCAGGGTCTGGGCCGCGTAGAAGGTGCCGGTGCGGTCGGTGCCGGACAGGGCGAGGAGGGTGCGGCCGTCCTCGCGGCCGGAGGCGAGGACGTAGCCGCCGGAGGGCAGTCCGGCGGGGGAGGGGGCCTTGAGGTGCTTCAGGGCCGAGGCGGTCGCGGTGTTCTCCTTCGGGCCGCCGATGAAGACGGTGAAACCGGCCTTCGCGGGCGGCTCGGCGGCCGTCACGATCCGTTTGGCTCCGGCGTCGCGCAGGACGGTCTCGACGACCTGCCGGGCCGACGGATCGGTCTCACGCCCGACGACCGCCACGACCCGCTCGGGGACCGTGAGCCGGCCGGGCCCCGTGTGCATGCTCTGCGGCCGAGGCCAGACCTGGGGCGGGGCGGCGACTTTCGGGGGCTCGTCCGGTGCGGCGGCCGAAGGCGGCACCTGCGCGAGCGTGAGGCCCAGTGCCAGCAGCAGCGCGGCGCCGGGCAGTCTGAGACGACTGGCTGGGAACACGGATTCTCCTTCCCGGGGAGGGATGAAGGGAGAGGTGAATGGAGCCACCGAGTGATGCTAGAGATGCTGAATCAAGCAATCAATGGGCCGTCGGAGATCGTCTCCGCCCGGGGCATTGACGCCGCCCTCCCGGACTCGCACACTGGCGTGACTACGTAGTCAAGCCAGCCTCTCCGGGCTCGATGCCGCAACTGACTACGTAGTCCATGACCGTGGCCACACCCTGGGAGCCCTGATGACGACGACCGGAGCCGAAGGCGGACGTCGCCGTCGTGGTCCCGGCATGACCGAGGTCGCACGGGCCGCCGGGGTGTCGCAGAAGACCGTCTCCCGGGTCGTCAACGGCGAGCCGCATGTCAGCCCGGAGGTGCGCGATCGCGTCCTGAGGGTCATCCGCGAACTGGACTACCGTCCCAACACCGCGGCCCGGGCCCTGCTCCTCGGCCGCTACCGGCGGATCGGCGTGGTCTCCCTGGGCAGTTCGCTCTACGGCCCCTCGACCCTGCTCATCGCCCTGGAGCGCGCGATGCAGCGCGCCGGGTACTCCGTCGCCCTGGCCAGCACCCTGGAGGGGCAGAAGGTCTCGGTCGCCGTGGACGCGCTGCTGGAGCAGGGGGTGGACGGGATCGTGCTGTCCGAGCCCATCGACGACGGCGTGCCGCTCAGGCTCAGCGCCGATGTTCCGGTGGTCAGCGTCGGTGAGGGCGTGGAACTCGCCCAGGGCACCTGTGCCGTGGTCGGCGGCGACGGCACCGCGGCCGCCCGGCTCGCCACCGAGCATCTGCTGTCCCTGGGGCACCGCACCGTCTGGCACCTGCCCGGCCCGCAGGACTGGTGGGCCGCACGTGACCGTCTGCGCGGCTGGCGCGAGGCCCTCGCCGCCGCCGGCGCGCCCGAGCCGCCCCTGCCGTCACCCGGAGACTGGAGCCCGGCCTCCGGGTACGCCGCCGGACGGCAGCTCGCCGGACTCTCCGATGTGACGGCCGTGTTCGCCGCCAACGACGACATGGCCATCGGCGCCCTGCGCGCGTTCGCCGACGCGGGCCGCGCCGTCCCCGGTGACGTGAGCGTCGTCGGCTACGACGACATACCCGCCGCCGCCTATCTCTCCCCGCCGCTGACCACCGTCCGGCAGAACTTCGCCGCCGTCGCCGACCGCGCCGTCGACGTACTGATCGCCCTCATCGAGGGCCGCCCCGCACCGGCCGAACCCGCCGACCAGGCGGTCGAGCTGACCGTACGGGCCTCCACCGGCCCGATACGCGATCCGGGCCCCGCGCTTCCCCGCCCGTAGCCGCACCGCACCACGTGAGGAGTCACGTGTGTACACCCCACCGTTCCCTGCCCCTCCGACCCGCCGCGCCCTGCTGCGCGGAGCCCTCGGCCTCGGTACGGCCGCCGCACTCTCCGCCTGCGGGCAGGGCGATACGACGCCCCGCACCTCCGGCGACGTCACCCTCTCCCTGTGGACCCACGACCCGGGCTACGAGGCGTTCTTCGTGAAGGGCGTCCCGGAGGCCGACCGGGCCACCGACTTCCGCTACCACCTGAAGGTCACCCGCTCCGGACCCCCGGACATCGTCACCAAGCTGCTCGCCCAGGCCGTCGCCGGACGCGGCACACCCGACCTGGTGGGCTTCGAGATCGGCAGCTTCCCGCGCATGCTGCGGGGCGACATCGCCGAGCGGCTGCTGCACGACTTCGCGCCCGACATCGCGGCCGTGCCCGGTCTGAAGGACGACCTGCTGCCCGCCCGTACCGCGCCCTTCAGCAGGGACGGCCAGGTCTACGCCTTCGACTCGGACACCCCGATGGTCGTCTATTTCTACCGCGAGGACCTCTTCGACGAGTACGGGCTCCTGCGAGGCGACCAGACCTGGGAGGAGTTCGCCGAGGCCGGTGCCCGGGTGTACCGCGACCACAACGCGTCGATGTGCGTCGTCTCCACGGTGGGCAGCGACCCGGGCCAGGTCGTGCAGTCCTTCCAGATGCTGCTCTACCAGCGCGGCGGGGCGTTCTTCGACGCGGACGGGCAGCTGCTCCTGGACTCGCCGGAGGCCGAGGAGGTGCTGCGCTTCCTCTGCGAGGGGCTGCGCAGCGGGTTCGTCATCGACGTGGCCGACTACTACGGGGCCGCGATGCAGACCGCGCTGAAGAGCGGCCGGGTCATCGGTCTGCCCATGGCCATCTGGTACAAGAACTACGGACTGGTGGCCAACGTGCCCGAGCAGAAGGGCAAGTGGCGCGTGCGTGCCCTGCCCCGGTTCGGCGGAGGCGGCGGGCTGACCGCCGCGCTCGGCGGCACCGGGTTCGGTGTCGTCAAGGACAAGGCCAACACCCGGGCCGCCACGGAGTTCCTCTTCAAGACGTGGCTCACCCATGACGGGCAGGTGCGGCGGTTCACCGAGACCGGTTATCTGCCCACGCGGCGGTCCGTGTACGAGGATCCGCGCCTGGGGGCGTACGAGGACGAGTTCTGCGGTGGGCAGCGGCTGTTCGGGCTGTATCGCTCGTTGCTGCCGGATGTGCCGGCGTTCCATCAGAGTCCGGACCAGTCGATTCTCTACGACGTTCTCGCGGGGAATCTGTTGCGCGCCTATCGCGGCAGCTTGACGCCGCGGCAGGCCTTGAAGCAGACCGCTGCGGATTTTCGTGACCAGGCCGGGCGGTAGTTCGGGTGCGGCGCCGTTGGGGCTTGTCGCGCAGTTCCCCGCGCCCCTTGGGGCCTGCTGCCGAACTCGGCGGATCAGGAGAAACTCACCATGACCACCACCGTTGCCGGGTCGCCCGGCACCGCCCGTGCGCACAGCGCCCCGGGCCGGAAAGTAAGCCGCCCCCGCGGCACCTGGGCGCCCTACCTCTTCATCTCCCCCTTCTATCTCCTCTACGTCCTGTTCATGCTGGTCCCCGTCGGCGTATCGGTGTGGCTGAGCCTCACCGAGTGGGTCGGGCTGGGCACCCCGCACTGGGTCGGGCTGCGGAACTACCGGCTGCTCGCCACCGACATCAGCTTCCACCGGGCGCTCGGGAACACCGCCGTCTTCGTGCTGGTCGCGGTCTGTGTCATCGTGCCGCTGGCGCTGCTGATCGCCCAGGCGCTCAACGCCAAGGGCCTCAGGGCACGTGACCTGTGGCGGACCGCCTACTTCGTGCCGGTCGTCGTCTCCCCGATCCTCGTCGCCCTGGTCTTCGGCCTGATCTTCGACCGGCAGTTCGGGCTGGCGAACGCGGTGCTGCGGGCCCTGTTCGGCACCGGCGGAGTCGACTGGCTCGGTGATCCGACCATGGCCAAGGTGAGCATCGCCCTGGTCATGCTGTGGCGCTGGACCGGCTATCTCACCGTCTTCTTCCTCGCCGGGCTGCAGAACGTGCCCCGGGAGCTGTACGAGGCCGCCGCGATCGACGGGGCCGGACGGCTGCGCACCTTCACCACCGTCACCCTGCCGGCGCTGAAGCCGGTGACGGCGTTCGTCGTCGTCACGTCCTTCATCGGCGCGGCCCAGATCTTCGAGGAGCCGTATCTGCTGACCGGCGGCGGACCGGCCGAGTCGACCCTCTCGGTGACCATGTTCATCTACCGGGCCGCCTTCCAGCGCCAGCAGTTCGGCTACGCGGCGGCCGCCGCCGTCGTCCTCTTCGTCCTCGTCTTCGGCCTCAGCCGGCTCGTCAACCGTGTCCTCGGCATCGGGAGGGCCACCTCATGACACGCGCCCGACTGCCCCTCTACGGCGTCCTGGTCCTGCTGTTCCTGGGCTTCCTCGCGCCGCTGCTGTGGGCGCTGAGCGGCTCGTTCAAGCCGCGTGGCGAGATCTTCGGTTACCCGCCGAAGCTCGTCCCCGACCCGTTCACCCTGGACAACTACCGCACCCTGCTCACCGAGCAGCCCTTCGGCCGCTGGTTCCTGATGAGCACGGTGGTCGCCGTCGTCGCCACCACCGTGTCCGTCTTCGTCTGCGCGCTCGCCGGCTACGGCTTCGCCAAGTTCCGCTTCGCCGGGAAGCGGCTGCTGTTCAACGTCATGTTCAGCTCGCTGTCGATACCGTTCGCGGTGGTTCTCGTGCCGCTGTTCGTGATCCTCGTGAAGACCGGGCTGGGCAGCCCGTGGTTCGCGCTGATCGTGCCGTGGGTGGCGCCCGCGTTCGGGATCTTCATGATGCAGCAGTACATCGTGCAGTCGATTCCGGACTCGGTGCTGGAGGCCGCCCGGATCGACGGGGCGAGCGAGTTCGGCATCTTCCGCACCATCGTCCTGCCGCTGCTGCGGCCCTCGCTGGGCGCCCTGGCCGTCTGGCAGTTCCTGCAGAGCTACAACAGCTTCCTGTGGCCGCTGGTGCTGGTCTCCGACAGCTCCCAGTACACCCTGCCGCTGGGCCTGCAGACCCTGTTCGTGTCGGAGCAACGGCAGTACGACCTCGTGCTCGCCGGAGCCGTCCTCGCCGTCCTGCCCGCCGTCGCCCTCTTCGTACTGCTGCGCAAACAGCTCCTCGAAGGCCTGTCCACGGGCGCCGTAAAGGGCTGACCGCCCAGCAACTCATCTGAAGGAGAAGCATGTTCGAGCTGCCCCGACGCGTCCTGTTCGGTGCCGCCTACTACCACGAGTACCAGCCGTACGAGCGCCTCAAGGACGACCTCGACCTGATGGCCGAGGCCCGCTTCACGGTGATCCGCGTCGGCGAGTCGGTGTGGTCCACCTGGGAGCCGGAGAACGGCCGCTTCGACCTCGACTGGCTCCAGCCGGTCCTGGACGGCGCCCACGAGCGGGGCATCTCCGTGATCCTCGGGACGCCGACGTACGCGGTGCCGCCGTGGCTGGCCCGGCAGTACCCGGAGATCGCGGGCGAGTCCCGCACCGGAGAGCGCATGGGCTGGGGCGCCCGCCAGGAGGTCGACTTCACCCACCCCGCGTTCCGCTTCCACGCCGAGCGCGTCATCCGCAAGGTCGTCGGCCGCTACGCGGACCACCCGGCGGTCATCGGCTTCCAGGTCGACAACGAACCGGGCCTGCACCTCTTCCACAACCACGGCGTCTTCCAGCGCTTCACCGACGACCTGCGCGAACGGTACGGCGACGTGGAGACCCTCAACCGCGAATGGGGCCTGGTCTACTGGTCCCACCGGTTGTCCACCTGGGCCGACCTGTGGACCCCGGACGGCAACGCCCAGCCGCAGTACGACCTGGCCTGGCGGCGCTTCCAGGCCCGGCTCACCACCGAGTTCATCGCCTGGCAGGCCGGGATCGTGCGCGAGTACGCCCGCCCCGGCCAGTTCGTCACGACCTGCATCTCCTACGACCGCCAGGGCGTCGAGGACGACCGGCTCACCGAGGCCCTCGACGTCACCGCGGGCAACCCGTACTACACGATGCAGGACGCCCTCGCCCTGCCCGACGTGGGCGGCGACGGGCAGCACTGGACGACCAACGGCACCTGGGCGCTGTACCGCAGTGCCGACCGCATGTACTCCTCCCGGCAGGAGCCCTACCTGGTCACCGAGACCAACGCGCAGGCCATCAGCGGGCCGTGGGACAACCGCCCCGCCTACAACGGGCAGTGGCGCCAGGCCGCCTGGGCGCTGATCTCCCGGGGCGCCTCGATGATCGAGTACTGGCACTGGCACACCCTGCACTTCGGCACCGAGACCTACTGGGGCGGCATCCTCCCGCACAACGGCAGGCCCGGCCGCGTCTATCGCGAACTGGCTTCACTGGGAGGGGAGTTGGAGAAGTCAGGGGACCTGGTCGCCTCCCTCGCCCCGGACGCCGACGTCGCCTTCCTCTACGACGGGCCCAGCAAGTGGGCGCTCAAGGGCCAGCCGCCGCTCGCCGACGCCGACGGAAACCCGGACGGGAGGTCGTACGAGAGGATCTTCGACGCCTTCTACCGAGGCGCCTTCGACGCGGGACTCCAGGCACGCGTCCTGCACCCCGGGCAGCTCGCGGACGCCGATCTGCCACCCCTCCTCGTCGCCCCCGCCTACTACGCCGCCGACGACTCGGTCCTCGACCGGCTCCGCGCCTACGCCGAGGCCGGCGGCCACCTCGTCCTCGGCCCGCGCACCGGCTACGGCGACACCGAGGCCCGGGCCCGCACGGACCTCCAGCCGGGCCGGCTGGCCGAGGCCGCCGGGGTGACGTACGACGAGTTCAGCAACCTTCGCGACCCGCTGCCCGTCACCGGAACGGAGTCCCTCCCCCTCCCGGCCGACGCGCACGCCCTGCACTGGGCGGACGGACTGCGGCCGCGGGGCGCCGAGACGCTGGCGGCGTACACGCACCCGCACTTCGGCCGCTGGCCCGCGGTCACCACGCACCGCCACGGCGCCGGCCGCATCACCTACGTCGGCACCGTGCCCGACCCGGTCCTCGCCCGGGCCCTGTTCGACCGGTACGCCCCGGACGGCGTCTGGCGCCCCGCCCACCCGAGCGTCACGGCCACCTCGGCGACCGCCCGGGACGGCCGCCGCGTGCGCTTCCTGCACAACTGGTCGTGGGACGAGGTGTCCGTGCCGGTGCCCACGGCCGTGCGGGACGTGCTGTCGGAGACCGTGTACGCGGACGTCGTGCCCCTCGGGCCGTGGGACGTGAAGGTGCTTCAGGACGTGACGCCGTAGCAACCGTCCTTTCCGGCCGACGAGTTCCTGCCGCCTCTTCGCTGGGCATCGTGTCAGGGGCGTGGGCCGCGCCGCCCCGGAGGGGGAGCGGGCGGGCCCTGTCGGCCGGCGAAGGGATGGGAAAGCCATGACGTCACCGCTGCCCCCGGGAGAGACGCTCTCGCAGCCGCTGCTGAACCCGCCGGCGTCGGTCGCGGTGTTCCTGGTCGCCACGATCGAACCCGGCGGGGAGGCCGCCGTACGGGAGGCGCTGGGCTCCCTCGCGGGCCTGGTGCGGTCCGTCGGCTTCCCCAGCCCCGACGGCGGCCTCGGCTGTGTCGCCGGGGTCGGATCCCGGGCCTGGGGACGGCTGTTCGACGGACCGAGGCCCGCCGAACTGCACCCGTTCCGCGAGCTGGCAGGGCCCCGGCACCACGCCCCGGCCACCCCGGGCGACCTGTTCCTCCACATCAAGGCCGCCCGCACCGACCTGTGCTTCGCCCTCGCCGCCGAGCTGGTACGGCGGCTGCGCGGCGCGGTCACCGTGCGGGACGAGACACAGGCCTTCGCCTACTTCGACTCGCGCAACCTCCTCGGCTTCGTCGACGGCACCGAGAACCCCGTCGGCCCGCCCGCGGCCGAGGCGGCACTGGTCGGCGAGGAGGATCCCGCCTTCCGCGGCGGCAGTTACGCGATGGTGCAGAAGTACCTGCACGACGTGGACGCCTGGGACGCCCTCGCCGTGGAGGCCCAGGAGAAGGTGATCGGCCGCACCAAGCTCACCAACCTCGAACTCGACGCGCCCGGCTCCCACAAGGACGTCAACACCGTCCTCGGCCCGGACGGCTCGGAGCAGAAGATCCTGCGCTCCGCGATGCCGTTCGGCAGGCCGGGGCACGGGGAGTTCGGCACGTACTTCGTGGCTTACGCGCGCACGCCCGGGATACCCGAGACGATGCTGCGCAAGATGTTCCTCGGCGGGCCGGGCTCGGGGCCCGACCCGCTGCTGGACTACTCACGGGCCGTCACCGGCAGCCTGTTCTTCATACCCCCGGCGGACTTCCTGGAGGCCTTGCCCGAGGGCTGACGGCCTCAGGTCGCCAGGGCTCGTTCAGACGCGTTCCAGCGGCCGGTGCGGTTCGGCGGGGAGCCGCACCTCGATGGAGTCGCCGGGACGCACCACGCCGCCCTCGCGCACGACGCTCATGATGCCCGCCTTGCGCACGATCCGGCCTGCCTCGTCACGGCCGACGACCTGCTTCAGCAGCCCGTCCTGGAAGGCGTCGATCTGGACGCACGGGTTGCGCAGGCCCGTCACCTCCACCACCGCGGCCTCGCCGATGTGCAGAAGGGTGCCGGCCGGGAGGCCGAGCAGGTCGATGCCGCGTGTGGTGATGTTCTCCCCGAGTGCGCCGGGAGCCACCTCGAACCCGGCGTCCGCGACCTCGGCGAAGAGCTCCTCGTGGATGAGGTGCACCTGGCGCAGGTTCGGCTGGGTGGGGTCCTGGAGGATCCGCGAACGGTGCTTGACCGTCACCCCCGCGTGGATGTCGCCCTCCACCCCCAGCCCCGCGAGCAGGGTGATGCTGTCCCGGTTCGGCTTGGTGAACGAGTACTCGCCGTTGCTGCTGACCGCCGTCACCGTCGCGCTCATGCCTTCGGCCCCCTTCCGTTCGGCAAAGATCCTTCAGGAGCCTAGCCGGTCGGCGTCGTGGCCGTCCGTTCTCCGGCGGACGGGAACCCCGGCGACCGCAGGACCCGGCGGCCGGCGTCCACCGCGAACACCTCGCAGTTCTCCCGGGCCGCCGCCCACTCGACGCCTTCGGCGCCCAGCGCGAAGGCCGCCGTCGCGACGGTGTCGGCCTCCGTGAGGGTGGGGGCGACGACCGTGAGGCTGAGCAGCCCGGTCGCCGGGCGGCCGGTACGGCCGTCGACGATGTGGTCGCCGCGTTCGTAGCGGGCGGACGTCGCGACGGCCCGGTCCGTGAGGTCCAGGACCGTGCACAACCGGTCGGCGTGCTCGGGATGCCGTACGCCCACGCGCCAGGGCCCGCCGACGGCGACCACGTCACCGCCCGCGTTGAGGCAGAAGCGCCGCGCCCCGGCCGCCGCCAGCAGCTCCGCGCCCTTCTGCACCGACCAGCCCTTCACCACGGCGCAGGGGTCGAGACCGCGTCCCGGCAGGCGTACGTCGAACGCGCCCCCGGTCGCGACCCGGTACTCCTCGCACAGGTCCAGGACCTCGCGCAGCGCCGGGCTCGGCTCGGACACCTCCCCGCGGTCCAGCCGCGACACCTCGCTGTCCGGCCGGAACGGGCTGAACCGCGCGTCGACCTCGTGCAGCCAGGCGAAGAGGCCGTCCACCGCCGCCTCCGGGAAGCCCTTGTCGTCGATCCGGACCGACACCGGGAACCCCATCACGTGCTCGACGCGCCGCATCCCTCAGCCCTTCGCGTCGATGGCGGCCTGGAGGGACTCCTTGTAGCCGTCGCTGGTGATCGTGGCGCCGGACACCGTGTCGATGTCCGCGCTCTGCGCCTGGAGCGTCTCCTCGATCAGCTTGGGCACGGCGGCCGTGGTCTGCGGATGGTCCGGCTGCTGCAGCATCCGCACCGAGGCGATCTTGTCGCCGTCGAAGGTGACCTCGACCTGCACCGGGCCCTTCTCGGTGTCGAGGGCCGAGCCCTTCACGACCGTGGTCGTGGAGCCCCCCGACGAGGAGGCCGAGGGTGTGGAGGCCGGAGCTGCGGCCTCGGTGGCGGTCGACGACGACCCGGTGTCCTGGGAGGGCGCGTAACGCCAGACCGGGATCAGGCCCGCGATGCTCAGGACGAGGACGGGTATGGCTCGCTTCACGACAGTCTCCTCGTCATCCGGCCAGGCTGAAGCGTTCGAAGTGGATCTGCGCCTTGGGCACGTCGAGTGCGCGCAGGCTGCCGAGCACCGCGTTCATCATCGGCGGCGGGCCGCACAGGTAGACGTCCCGCCCGGCGACGTCCGGCACGAGACGGGCCAGCTCCCCGGGCGCCAGCCGGTCCGGCACGGCAGGTCCCGTCACCAGGTGCAGCTCCGCGCCCTTGGCGTGCGCGAGGTCGCGCAGTTCGTCGTACAGGACGGCGTCCTGGTCCGTGGCGACCCGGTAGATCACGACCGCGTGGCCGTGCAGTTCCTCCAGCAGGGCCCGGATCGGCGTGACACCGACGCCGCCCGCGATGAGCACGGCGTCCGGGCGGGTGCGGTGCAGGGTGGTGAAGGCGCCGTAGGGGCCCTCGGCGAACACGCGCGTGCCCACCTTCAGGTGCCGCAGGGCCGCGCTGCCGTCGCCCGCGCGCTTGGCGGTCAGCCGGAGGGTACGGCCGTCCGGGGCGGCGGACAGCGAGAACGGGTTGGCCTGCCACCAGCGGTCCTTCGTCAGGAACCGCCACAGGAAGAACTGCCCGGCCCGAGCGGGCAGCCGGTCGAGGTCGCGGCCCGTGATGTAGACCGAGACCACGTTGTCGTTCTCGGGTACGACGGCCGTCACCCGCAGCCGGTGACGGAGGTTGCGCCACAGCGGCAGCACCAGACGGCCCGTGAACACGGCGGCGAGGGCCACGCCCCACACGGCGTACCAGTACGTCTTCGCCGCGGACGACGAGGCGAACGTCGTACCGGCCGCGACCTGGTGCGTGAACGCCAGCACCACCGCGACATAGGTGTACAGGTGGATGAAGTGCCAGGTCTCGTAGGCCAGCCGGCGCCGCGCGGAGCGGGCCGAGACCACACCGACCACGATGATGATCGCCAGGGCGGTGATCGCGCGCAGCACGCCCTCGACGGTCTCCGCGAGGTCGACCAGCTGGTTCACCGGGTCAAGAGACGACGACTGGGCGTAGCCGAAGACGATGAACACCGCGTGCGCGAGCAGCAGCCAGAGCACCGAGAAGCCGGTCCAGCGGTGCCAGGACGTCAGCCGGTCCATGCCGATCCGCCGGTCGAACCAGGGCAGCCGGGCCACCAGCAGCAGCTGGAACGCCATGAGCAGCGAGCCGTACAGCCCGGTCAGCCGGCCCAGCACGATCAGCGTGTTCGAGGCGAAGCCGGCCTGGACGAAGAACACGGCCACCACGACCGCGTTGGCGAGCAGCAGCGCGTACAGGCCGGTGCGCCCCACCACTCTGGGGCGCACGCCCGCGCGGGTCGCCGCGGGAGGTTCTTGGAGGGTCGTCACGGTCGGCAGCTCCTTGATCGGATCCTGGGATACCGAGCTTGTCGCCAGGGAGCTGTCGAAATACTGTCGCTCGACTTTCAAGTGATTATCGATCCCGCGGCGAAGCCACGAGCGGCTAGGGAGGCGCAGGCCACGTGAAGCACTATGAGCGGGTGGAAAAAGTACGCCTCCTCGTCGTCGACGACGACCCGCCCATCGCCGACCTCGTCGCGACCGTCGCCCGCTACGAGGGCTGGGACGCGGTCACGGCGTACACCGGCGAGGACGCGCTGAAGCGGGCCGCCGAGTTCCACCCGGACATCGTGGTGCTCGACCTGATGCTGCCCGGCGTGGACGGCTTCGGTGTCCTGGACCGGCTGCGCGCCTCCGGGACGATGGTGCCGGTGGTGTTCCTCACCGCGCGCGACGGCGTCGCCGACCGGGTCGCGGGCCTGACGCGGGGCGGCGACGACTACCTGGTCAAGCCGTTCGCCGTGGAGGAGCTGATGGCCCGGCTGCGGACCGTGCTGCGGCGCAGCGCCGGCCCTGCCTTCCAGCGGTCCGTGCTCCAGGTCGGCGACCTGACGATGGACGAGGACACCCGCGAGGTGCGGCGCGGTGAGCGGCTGCTGTCGCTGACCCCGACCGAGTACGAGGTGCTGCGCTACCTCATGCGCAAGTCGCCCACCGTGCTCACCAAGGCGCAGATCCTCGACCACGTCTGGGAGTACGGCTTCGGCGGCCGCTCCAACGTCGTCGAGCTGGTCGTCAGCCGGCTGCGCCGCAAGCTCGACGAGACGGACGACGGCGGCACGCCCCTGATCCACACCGTGCGCGGCTTCGGGTACGTGCTGCGGCAGGTCTCCGAGTGATCGCCCGGCTGCGGAGCACCTACCGCAGGATGCGCCTGGGCACCCGGCTGGCCCTGGGCCTCGGCGCCCTGGCGCTGGTGGTGTTCGCCGTCGTCGGGACGGCCCTGACCACGTACATGCGGGACTACCTCTCGGCCCAGCTCGACACCCAGCTGGCGCAGGCCCAGATCGCCCAGTCCAAGAGCATCGCGGACTACGGAACGCTCTCGGGCAAGAAGTACTACAGCTGGTTCTACGCCGTGTACGACGTCTCGCACGGCACACCCGAGCTGCGCAGGCCCGAGGACCCCGCCGACCTGCCGGAGGACGTCGACGATTTCACCTCCCTGGCCCGGGCACAGACCGCCGCGCACACGGAACTCCTGCGCACCGAGCACCTCAAGGGCGCCGGCTCCTACCGGCTGCGGGCCTGCCAGGTCGAGCCCGGGGTCGTCCTGGTCAGCGCCGCGCCCATGGAGGACATCGAGGACACCGTCGGGCAGCTCATCACCATCCAGGTCGTCGCCTTCGGGGCCGCGCTGCTCGCGCTGGTCGTCTTCGGCCGCAGGACATTGCGCCGCGGACTGAAACCGCTCAGCGACATGGCGTCCACCGCGCACGGCATCGCCTCGCACGACCTGACCGAGTCGGCGGCCCGGCTGCCGCTGCGCGCCGACGGCCGGGACGGCGGGCCCGAGGTGGACGAACTGCGCACCGCCTTCAACACGATGCTGGAGCACATCGACCACTCCCTCGCCGTGCGCGCGGAGGCCGAGCAGCGGCTCCGCCGGTTCGTCGCGGACGCCTCGCACGAGCTGCGCACCCCGCTGATGTCGGTACGCGGCTACGCCGACCTCTTCCAGTACGCCGCCGCCAACGCCCCCGAGGAACGCGACCGGCATCTGGCCCGGCTGCGCGCCGAGGCCGCCCGGATGGGGGTCCTCCTGGACGACCTGCTGCTGCTCGCCCGGCTGGACGCGGCGGAGGTGGAGGAGCCGCTGCGGCTGGAGGACGCCGACCTGGTCGAGTTGGTGTGCCAGGCCGCTGACGCCTTCCGCGCGGGCCGCCCCGACCATCCGCTGACCGTGCTCGCGGGACCGCGGCCGGTGCGGCTGCGGATGGACCCGCTGCGCATCCGGCAGGTCGTCGACAACCTCCTCACCAACGCCGCCGTGCACACCCCCGCCGGGACGAAGGTGTCCGTGGAGGTGTGCCTCGCGCCCGGCTCGGCCGAGGTGCGGGTCGCCGACACCGGTCCGGGCATCCCGCCCGACGACCGGGCCCGGGTCTTCGACCGCTTCTACCGCGTCGACAAGGCCCGCAGCCGCGACCGCGGCGGCAGCGGCCTCGGCCTCGCGGTCGCGCAGTCCCTGGTCGCGGCCCACGGCGGCCGCATCGAGCTGGACAGCGAGCCGGGGGCGACGGTGTTCACCGTGCGCCTGCCGATGCAGGGGGAGGGGGTCACGGCCGCCCCGGGACCGGAGAACACCGCGGTCTAGACTCGTCCGGCACAGCGCGTACGACCATGGCCAGAAGTCTCCGCCAACCCGAAGGGGCCCCGGCGCCTTGATACGGATCGAATCAGTCACCAAGCGGTACCCGGACGGCACGGTGGCGGTCGACCGGCTCTCCATGGAGATACCCGACCGCTCGATCACCGTCCTCGTCGGACCGTCGGGCTGCGGCAAGACGACCACCCTGCGGATGATCAACAGGATGGTCGAACCGAGCGAGGGAACGATCCTCCTCGACGGCGAGGACATCCAGCGGCAGCCCGGCACCGCCCTGCGACGCTCCATGGGCTACGTCATCCAGAACGCCGGGCTCTTCCAGCACCGCACGATCGTCGACAACATCGCGACCGTGCCGCGCATGCTCGGCTGGGGCAAGCAGAAGGCCAGGGCCCGGGCGGCCGAACTGATGGAGCGCGTGGGCCTCGACGCCGCGCTCGCCAAGCGGTACCCCTACCAGCTGTCCGGCGGCCAGCAGCAGCGCGTCGGCGTGGCCCGGGCGCTCGCCGCCGACCCGCCGGTGCTGCTCATGGACGAACCGTTCTCGGCGGTCGACCCCGTGGTGCGCAAGGTCCTCCAGGACGAACTGCTGCGCATCCAGGAAGAGCTGGGCAAGACCATCGTCTTCGTCACCCACGACATCGACGAGGCGATCAAGCTCGGCACGATGGTCGCCGTGCTGCGGGAAGGCGGCCGGCTCGCCCAGTACGCACCTCCCGCCGAGCTGCTCTCCGACCCCGCCGACTCCTTCGTCGAGGACTTCCTCGGCGCCGACCGCGGCATCCGGGGCCTGTCGTTCTTCCCGTCCGCGGGGCTCACGCTGACCACCGACCCGGTGATCCGGGTCGACGCCACCGCCGAACAGATCGCCGCCCCGGACGCCCCCTGGCTCCTGGTGACCGACGCGGACGGCAGGCCGCTCGGCTGGAGCGCGCCACAGGATCTGACGGCCGGTGACATCAGGCCCGACCGGCTCCTGTCACACGGGCGGCCGTTCGTGCCCGGCACCGACTCGCTGCGGGCCGCCCTCGACTGCGCGGTGCTCTCCCCGACCGGCTGGGCCGTCGCCGTGGACGCCGGCGGACGGGTGACCGGAGTGGTCGCCCAGCAGACCATCGGCGAGGCGATCCGCAGCGCCCACGAGGCCCGCCGCGACGGCGCGGACGAGCGCGACGACGAGGACGAGAAGGTCGCCGGATGAGCGACTACCTCCACGACTTCTTCGACATCCCGAGCGACCTCCAGCACAGCTGGTTCGGGCTGATCGGGCTGCACCTGAGGGAGGCCCTGCTGCCGGTGGCGGCCGGACTGCTCCTGGCGCTGCCGATCGCCCAGCTGTGCGTGCGCTTCCGCTGGCTGTACCCGCCCGTCCTCGGCCTGACGACCGTGCTGTACGCCATCCCGTCCCTGGCGTTCTTCGTCGTCCTCATCGACTACACCGGCCAGACCGAGCTCACCGTGATGATCCCGCTGGCCGTGTACAGCCTGGTGGTGCTCGTCCCGGCGATCGTCGATGGGGTGCGCTCGGTGCCTCCGGAGACCCTGGCCGCCGCGACCGCCATGGGCTTCGGGCCCGTACGGCGGTACTTCCAGGTGCAGTTGCCGATCGCGGTACCGGCGATCATCGCGGGCCTCAGGGTGGCGACCGTGTCGAGCATCTCCCTCGTCAGCGTCGGCATGCTCATCGGCAACCAGGGCGCGCTCGGCAACCTGCTGCACGACGCGCAGATCTACAACCGGCCCGAACTCACCTGGAACTCCGTGATCACCACGGCGCTCCTGGCGATCCTCGTCGACGCCCTGCTGGTCCTCGTCCGGGTGCTGCTGACGCCCTGGATGCCGAGCGGGAGGGCCCGTCGCAAGCCGGCGCCCGCCCTTGAGGAAGCCGCCCGGTGAACGTACTCGACTTCGTCAACGCGTTCTTCAGCGACAGCGCCCACTGGCAGGGCTACGACGGCATCCCCGCGCGGCTCGGGGAGCATGTCCAGTACACCCTGGAGGCGCTGCTCCTCGCCGCCGCGATCGGACTGCCGATCGGTCTGGTCACCGGGCACTACGGGCGCGGCGGCAACGCCCTGTCCCTGGTCGCCACCGCCGGGCGGGCCCTGCCCAGCTTCGGTCTGCTGGTGCTGATGACCACCCTGCTGGGCTTCGGGATGCTGCCCGTGATGATCCCGCTTGTCATCCTCGCCGTCCCGCCGATCCTGGTCACCACCTACGAGGCGATGCGCTCCGTCGACCCCTCGCCGGTGGACGCCGCCCGTGGCATGGGCATGCACGAGTCCCGGATCCTCTTCCAGGTGGAACTGCCGGTCGCCCTGCCGCTGATCCTCAGCGGTCTGCGCTCGGCGGCCATCCAGATCGTGTCGACGGCCACCATCGCCGCGTACGTCAGCCTGGGCGGCCTCGGCCGGTACATCGTCGACGGCCTTTACCAGCGCGACTACGAGAAGGTGGTGGGCGGCGCGACGCTCGTGGCCGTTCTCGCGCTGGTCACGCTCGCGCTGTTCTGGGCGGCGGCCCGGGTCGCGGTGTCGCCGGGTGTGCGCAGGAGATGACGCCAATTGGTGACCGGTCCGCACTTGACTGACCGAATATCCGCTGGCTTGGATCAGTGGGTGATGATTACACGGAAGAGCAGCACCCGGTCCATATCGAGGCACCCCGGCGCGGCAGCGGTCGCGCTGGCCGCGGCGGCAGCTCTTCTCGGGGGCTGTTCCTCCGGCGGCACCTCCGACGACCCGCTCAAGGGCGGCGGTGCGGAGGGCGGGGCCGTCGTCGTCGGCTCCAACAACTTCGCCGAGTCCATCCTGCTCGCCGACATCTACGGCGAGGCCCTCAAGTCCAAGGGCATCAAGGTCACCTACAAGCCCAACATCGGCAGCCGCGAGACCACGTACGGCTTGATGAAGAACGGCAGCGTCACCGTGCTGCCGGAGTACAACGGCTCCCTGCTGGCCTACCTCGACGCCAAGGCCAAGCCGAAGACGGTCGAGGAGACCACGACGGCCATCAACGGCAAGCTCGACTCCAAGCTGGAGCTGCTGAAGCCGTCGGCCGCGCAGAACAAGGACTCCGTGACGGTCAACGCCGAGACCGCGAAGAAGTACAAGCTGACCTCGGACTCGTCCATCGCGGACCTCAAGGACGTCGCGGGGGACCTGGACTTCGGCGGCTCGCCGGAGTTCCAGACCCGGCACCAGGGCCTGGTGGGCCTGAAGTCCGTGTACGGCCTCGAGTTCAAGTCCTTCAAGTCCCTCGACGCGGGCGGTCCGCTGACCCAGACGGCGCTGAAGAAGAACACCGTGCAGGCCGCGGACCTCTTCACCACCGACCCGACCATCGCCCGGGACAAGTTCGTCGTCCTGAAGGACCCGGAGAACCTCTTCGGCTTCCAGAACGTGCAGCCGCTGGTCCGCAAGGGCGAGCTGTCCAAGGAGGGCGCCGCGGCACTCGACGCGGTCTCCGCCAAGCTCGACACGAAGGCCCTGCTCGAACTGGACACCCAGGTCCAGCTCGAGAAGAAGGACCCGCTGGACGTCGCCAAGGCCTGGCTGAAGTCGCAGGGCCTGGCCTGACACTCCGGTCCCGGGGGCCCGGGGGGGGGCCCCCCCCCGCGGCCGCGCGGGGGCCCGCGGGGGGGGCGGGCGGCGCGGCGTGCTGGGGGGTGACGCCGGCCAGGGGGGCCCGGGCCGCGACCCGCGCCCCCGG
>NZ_JBIBHN010000043.1:0-30335 GCF_042957035.1 Streptomyces sp. NPDC008137
CGCTGGCGGGGGGGGGGCCTCCGCCCCCTGGCCGCCGCGACGCGCCCGGGGGGGGGGGGGGGGGGGGGGGGGGGGGGGGGGGGGCGGGGGGGGGGGGGGGGGGGGGGGGGGGGGGGGGGGGGGGCCCCCCCCCCCCCCCCGCCCGGTGCTCCGGGGCTGTCGACCGGCGCGCGGTCACACGCTCAGTTCGTTCGCCACCGCCATCACGTACTCGCCGTATCCCGAGCGGGACAGCTTCGCCCCGAGTCGGTGGCAGGCGTCGGCGTCGATGAATCCCATGCGGAGGGCGACTTCTTCCAGACAGGCGATCCGTACGCCCTGCCGGTCCTCCAGGGTCTGGACGTACTGGCCGGCCTGGAGGAGGGACTGCGGGGTGCCGGCGTCGAGCCAGGCGAATCCGCGGCCGAAGGTGACGAGTCTGGCCCGGCCCTGTTCCAGGTAGATCCGGTTGACGTCGGTGATTTCCAGTTCGCCGCGGGCCGACGGGCGTATTCCGCGGGCGATCTCCACGACGTCGTTGTCGTAGAGATAGAGCCCGGTGATGGCGAGATTCGAGCGGGGCTTTTCGGGCTTCTCCTCCAGGGAGACGAGCCGGCCTGATTCGTCGACCTCGCCCACGCCGTAGCGCTCGGGATCGGTGACCGGATATCCGAAGAGGACACAGCCGTCGAGGTCCCGGGAGTGCACGTCCAGGAGATCGTAGAAACCGTTTCCGTGGAAGATGTTGTCACCGAGGACGAGGGCGACCGAGTCGTCGCCGATGTGCTCGGCCCCGGTGATGAACGCCTGTGCCAGTCCGTTGGGAACGGGCTGTTCGGCGTAGGTCAGGGAGATCCCCAAGTGGCTGCCGTCACCCAGCAGTTGGCGCAGTTGAGGGATGTCGCCGGGCAGGGCGATGATGAGGATGTCCCGGACGTCGGCCAGCATCAGTGCCGAGAGAGGGTAGTAGATCAACGGCTTGTCGTTGACGGGAAGCAACTGCTTCGAAACAGCCAGGGTGATCGGGTGTAAACGGCTGCCGTAGCCGCCTGCCAGCACAATTCCTTTCACCGGCTCCTCCTTAGTCTGGGCATTCTCAGCGACAGTAGGCCGGAAGTCTCCCGGCGGACAACAATCGCCCCGCCGATATCGACCGCGATACGAGGTGAGGCCGCCATGGTCACCTTCTGTTCAAGTTCGCTCGATCGGTTCTCGAGTCTGTTCCTTCCAAACCTGCATAGGGTGCACTTCATGGCCGTTGTTGATCCTGACGGCCGGAACCGAAGAGCGAGAGGTTTCGACCGCAAGGGGAGGAAGAACCGTCGTGGCGGCACTGACGAGCGAGAAACTCTTTGACATCCTGCGTGAGTGTGCGGGGGAAGAGGAGTCCGTAACCAGCGCGGAAAACGCAGTTGACATGGAATTCACGGACCTCGGGTATGATTCGCTGGCCCTTCTGGAGACCGCGGCCCGGGTCTCGCGCGAGTACGACGTGGAGATCCCCGAAGAGGATCTTTCCGAGGTGACGACCCCCGCCGGGTTTCTGGCCGTAGTGAATACGCTGCTGAAGGTGGCTTGATTCGTTCGGCGGCGCCCGTCGCACCCGGGTCGTTCGTTGATTGCACAACCGGTTTGTTGCTCGCGCAACGAAAATTCCGGCGCTGACAGCGCTTTCCTTTACGGCGACATTTGTTCTCCCTGTGGGGAACTTGTGAACCGCCTGAGGCGTTGGTGCTCGGTAGACCAGTAGCTTTCTGCGATCTATGGGGGAACGTCGTGAAGCTGGGTGTTTTAGGCCCACTTTCCGTGCAGGTCGAAGGCGATCTGCACACTCCGAGCGCACCAAAGATGAGAAGCGTTCTGGCCACATTGCTGGTGCACGCCGACCAGGTGGTACCCGTGTCGTCACTGATACGCGAACTCTGGGACGAGGAGCCTCCGGTCAGCTGCCTGACCACGCTGCAGACCTACATCCTCAACCTGCGCAAGTTACTGGCGTCCGCGACGGGGATGACCGCCCGTCAGGTCGCCTCCGAGATCCTCGTGACCCGGTCCGGCGGCTACCTCTTCCGGACCACCCAGGGGGATCTGGACGTCCACCGGTTCCATCAGCTCGTCTCGGACGGGCGCCGGGCGCTGTCGTCGGGGGACGACAGCACCGCGCTGTCCACCCTCTCCAGCGCGCTGCAGCTCTGGCGCGGACCCGCGCTGGTGGACGTCGTCGCCGGCCGGATCCTCGAAGGGCGGCGCCAGCAGTTCGAGGAGTCCCGGCTGGTCGTCCTGGAGTACCTCGTCGACACCCAGCTGCGGCTCGGCATGTACCGCGAGGTGCTCACCGAGCTCGCGGCCCTGACCGCCGACAACCCGTACCACGAGGGCCTGCACGCCCAGTACATGCGGGCCCTCTACCTCAACGGCCGGCGGGCGCAGGCCCTGGAGCTCTTCCAGCGCCTGCGGGTCAACCTGGTGAACCATCTCGGTCTCGAACCCGGTCCGATGGCCCAGGAGCTGCACCGTTCCATCCTCAACGCGGAGTCGATCGACGCGCAGGGCAACCTCCGCAGGCCCACCGGGGACATCGTGCGCATGTCGTCCTCCGGCGCGGTGCGCGTCTACTGACACAAGTGGAGCCCGGTCCGAGGGGCGGGCCGGGCTCCACGTGCTCCGTGGCGGCCGATTCCGATCGCTTCCGGTTCGCGTTCAGCTCGCGATCGACGCGCTGACGAACCGGACCGGGGTGGGCAGCAGGAGCGGGTCCTCGCCGCGCAGCCGGTCCAGCTCGGTGGTCAGACGGTGGCGCAACTGCCGGTTCTCGTACTCCGGGAGGTGCTGCCAGAGCAAGCGCATTCCCTGTGTGTGGGACCAGTCGACCCACGTTTCGCCGTTCGGCGCGCGCAGATCGATGTGCTCGTCGGCGATCTCCACGTCCTCGAAACCGGCGGCGATCATCGTCCGGGTCAGGTCGCCGGTGTCCTGAAGCCAACTGTTGAACCGCCGCTTCAGCGCGTCCGGCCGCCAGTCGGCCGGCAGGTTGCGCAGCAGGCGCTCGGGGATGAGTTCGGTGAACACGGGCGGCAGGAAGGGGAACGTGTCCTCCGTGAAGACCGGGCTGGTGAAGGCGATCCGGCCGCCCGGCCGCAGCAGGGCCGCGTACCGGGGGAGCGCGGCGGGCGCGTCAGGCAGGAAGATCAGGCTGTAGCTGCCGGTCACCACGTCGAAGGAGGCGGGCGGGAAGTCCGGGTGCTCGCCGTCCATGACCCGGACCTCCACGTGCCGGGTGCCGAGCGCGGCGGCCTGCCGCCGGGCCTCCTCGACCATGGCCGGAGCGATGTCGATACCGAGCACATGGCCGGACGGGCCCACCTTCTCCGCTGCCACGAACAGCGAGGCGCCGCGCCCGCATCCCACATCGAGAACCCGCTGCCCGGGCCGCGGATCGGCCCTTTCCACCAGTCGCCGGCCCATCGGTGTGAAGAACTCGACGCCCAACTGGTCGTAAGTCGCCGCGGCATTGTTGAACGCCTCGGTGACCGTCGATTTGTACTTCGTCTTGTCCATGGGTCCTCCGCGTGACGAAAGCCGACCCGACCACCCTGGCCCGTCCCTCTGAAATGTGAGTCGGAAGGCGCTCGGTGGCCGCTCGAAACCGGCTTGTCAACGGGTCGAGCCGGTGCGGGAAAGGATTGTTGAGAAGGGGCGCGGAAGACAGGATGAACTCCATCGACGACCGACAAGGAGTGCCGACCGTGAGCGATCGCATCGACATTGTTCGCCGCATGGTGAACAGCTACAACACCGGAAAGACGGACGACGTCGCCGAGTTCATCCACGAGGAGTACCTGAATCCCGGTGCCCTGGAACACATGCCGGAACTGCGCGGTCCCGAGGCGTTCGCACTCGCGGTGAAGTGGCTGAAGCTCACTTTCTCCGAGGACGCGCATCTGGAGGAGATCGGTTACGAGGAGAACGGCAGCTGGGTGCGGGCGAAACTCGCCCTGTACGGACGGCAGGTGGGCGAACTCGTGGGAATGCCCGCCACCGGGCGCAAGTTCTCCGGCGAACAGATTCACCTCATCCGGATCGTCGACGGAAAGATCCGCGACCACCGCGACTGGCCCGACTATCTCGGCACCTACCGCCAGCTCGGCGAGCCCTGGCCCACCGAGGAGGGCTGGCGCCCCTGAGCAGCGCCCCCGTTCCGGCACACCGACGCCCAAGGGAAGGAAAACGGTGAGCTCCTCCGCACCCGGGGAACCCCTGGAACCGACCGACCAGGACCTCGACGTACTCCTGAAGAACCTCGGCAACCTGGTGACCCCGATGGTCCTGAGGGTCGCCGCGACGCTCCGCCTGGTCGATCACCTCCTGGCCGGAGCGGACACCGTCGCCGCCCTCGCCGACCGTACGGACACCCACCCCCAGGCGCTCTCCCGCCTGGTCAGGCACCTCACCGTCGTCGGCGTCCTGGAGGGCGGAGAGAAACCGGACCAGCCGCTGCGGCCCACCCGGCTCGGGATGCTCCTCGCCGACGGCCACCCGGCCCAGCAGCGGGCCTGGCTGGACATGGACGGGGCCGTCTCGCACGCCGACCTGGCCTTCACCGGGCTCCTCGACGTGGTCCGCACCGGCCGCCCCGCCTACGCCGGGCGGTACGGGCGGCCCTTCTGGGAGGACCTCTCGGCGGACGTGGCGCTGGCCGACTCCTTCGACGCGCTCATGTCCTGCGACGAGGACCTGGCCTACGAGGCCCCGGCCGACGCCTACGACTGGTCGTCGGTCCGGCACGTCCTCGACGTGGGCGGCGGCAACGGCGGCATGCTCGCGGCGATCGCCCTGCGGGCCCCGCACCTGCGCGGCACCCTGCTGGAACTGGCCGGTCCCGCCGAGCGCGCCCGGCGCAGGTTCGCGGACGCCGGCCTGGACGGCCGGGTCACGGTGGCGGAGGGCGACTTCTTCAAGCCGCTGCCCGTCACCGCCGACGTCGTCCTGCTGTCGTTCGTTCTGCTCAACTGGTCCGACGAGGACGCGCTGACGATCCTGCGCGGGTGCGTCACGGCCCTGGAACCGGGCGGGAAGCTCCTGGTCCTCGACCGTGCCGACGTCGAGGGCGACGGCGCAGACCGGTTCTTCAGCACCCTGCTCGACCTGCGGATGCTGACGTTCATGGGGGGACGGGTGCGCACCCGGGACGAGGTCGTGGCCCTGGCCGCGGCGGCCGGTCTCGCCCTGGCCTCGGAGCGCACCAGCGGCTCCACGACCCTCCCGTTCGACTTCTCGATCCTCGAGTTCACCGCTGCCGCCGACCCCTCAGCACAGGAGTAGACATATGTCCGAACGCATCGTGCCGAGCGGGGACGTCGAGCTGTGGAGCGACGACTTCGGTGACCCGGCCGACCCGGCGTTGCTGCTCGTCATGGGCGGCAACCTCTCCGCCCTCGGCTGGCCCGACGAGTTCGCCCGGCGGCTCGCCGACGGCGGCCTCCACGTCATCCGCTACGACCATCGCGACACCGGCCGCTCCACCACCCGCGACTTCGCCGAGCACCCCTACGGCTTCGGCGAGCTGGCCGCCGACGCGGTCGCCGTCCTCGACGGCTGGGGCGTCGACCGGGCGCATGTGGTCGGCCTGTCGATGGGGGCGACCATCACCCAGGTCGTCGCGCTCGACCACCATGACCGGCTGAGCAGCCTGACCATGATGCTCGGCGGCGGGCTCGACATCGACTTCGACGCCAACATCGAGCGCGTGATGCGCGGCGAACCCACGCTGGACGGGCTGCCCGGGCCGCAGCAGCCGTTCCTGGACGCGCTCGCCCTGATGAACCAGCCGGCCGAGGGACGGGCCGCCGAGGTGGCCAAGCGCGTCAGCAAGTGGCGCATCCTCTCCGGCACGGGCGTGCCGTTCGACGACGCCGAGTACGCGCGGTGGGAGGAACGGGCGATCGACCACGCGGGCGGCGCGCTCACCGAGCCGTACGCGCACTACTCGCTGACCCTGCCGCCGCCGGCCCGGGCCGCCGAGCTGCGCGACGTCACCGTGCCGACCCTGGTCATCCAGGCCGAGCACGACCCGATCGCCCCCGCGCCGCACGGCAAGCACCTCGCCGGGCTCATCCCCACCGCGCGTGTGGTGGAGATCCCGGGCATGGGGCACGCCCTCCCCTCCTCGGTCCACGGGCCGCTCGCCGAGGTCATCCTCGCCCACACCCGCTCGGCGGCCTGACCGTGGCGGACGAGCAGCGCGCGGGAGAGACGATGTACGGGGCCGACCTCGCCCGGGTCTACGACCTGGTGCACCGGGAGCGGGGCAAGGACTACCGCGCCGAGACCGAGGCGGTCGCCGCCGCGGCCCGGCGGAGCAGGCCGGGCGCCGGGCGGCTGCTGGACGTCGCGTGCGGCACCGGAGGGCATCTGCGGCACTTCGCCGACCTCTTCGACCACGTCGAGGGGCTGGAGCTGTCCGCGCCGATGGCCGAGGAGGCGCGGGCCGCGCTGCCCGGGGTGACCGTGCACGCGGGCGACATGCGCGACTTCCGCCTCGGCACCACCTTCGATGTCGTGACCTGCATGTTCGGCTCCGTCGGCTACATGACGTCGGTTGGCGAACTAGGGCAGGCGCTGGGCGCGTTCGCCCGGCATCTGGAGCCGGGCGGGGTGGCCGTGGTCGACCCGTGGTGGTTCTACGAGACGTTCGCCGACGGCCATGTCTCCGCCGACATCGTGACCGTCGACGGCGTCACCGTCTCGCGGGTCTCGCACTCCGCCCGCCGGGGCCGCACCTCGCACATGGACGTGCACTTCGTGGTCGCCGAACCCGGCGCAGGCGCCCAGCACTTCGTCGACACCCACGTCATCTCCCTGTTCAGCCGCGCCGAGTACGAACAGGCCTTCCGGGAGGCCGGCTTCGAGGTCGAGTACCTGCCGGAGGCGCCGTCGGGCCGGGGGCTGTTCGTCGGCGTCCGGGTGTGACCGGTGGACCCGCGAGGACTTCAAGTGAGCGACGAGAGAGGAGCGACATGAACGACCACGAGGTTGATGTACTGGTGGTGGGTGCGGGCCTCGGTGGCCTGTCGACGGCGATGTTCCTCGCCCGGCAGGGCGTCCGGGTGCTCGTCGTGGAGCGCAGGGCGGGCCTCTCGCCCTATCCGCGGGCCGCCGGGCAGAACCCGCGGACCATGGAACTGCTGCGCATCGGGGGCGTCGCGGACGAGGTCGTCCGGGCCGACGACATCCGCGGCACCCAGGGCGACTTCGTCATCCGGCTCGCCCAGAGCGTACGGGGCGAGATCCTGCGGACCGTCTCGGAGAGCTTCGACGACATGGTGGCCGCCACCGAGCCGTGCACACCGGCCGGCTGGGCGATGCTGTCCCAGGACAAACTGGAGCCGATCCTGCTCGCGCAGGCGAAGAAGCACGGCGGCGCCATCCGCTTCGACACCCGGCTGCTCTCGTTCCGCCAGTCCGACGAGGGCGCCGGCGCCGGCGTCACGGCCCGGCTGGCGGGGCCGGACGGCGAGTACGACCTGCGCGCCGGGTACCTCGTGGCCGCCGACGGCAACCGCAGCCTGGTGCGGGAGTCACTGGGCATCGAGCGGTACGGGCACGGCACGCTGACCCACATGGTCGGGGTCATCTTCGACGCCGACCTCTCCGGGATCATGGAGCCGGGCACGACCGGCTGGTACTACCTCCACCACCCGCAGTTCACGGGCACGTTCGGTCCGACGGACCGGCCCGACCGGCACACCCTGTTCGTCGAGTACGACCCCGACAAGGGCGAGCGCCCCGAGGACTTCACACCGGAGCGCTGCGTCGAACTCATCGGCCTCGCCCTGGACGCGCCCGAGGTGAAGCCCGAGCTCGTCGACATCCAGGGCTGGGAGATGGCGGCCCGGATCGCCGAACGCTGGCGCGAGGGGCGGGTCTTCCTGGTCGGCGACGCGGCGAAGGTCACCCCGCCGACCGGGGGCATGAGCGGCAACGCGGCCGTCGCCGACGGGTTCGACCTGGCCTGGAAGCTGGCGGCGGTGCTCCAGGGGCAGGCCGGGGAGGGGCTGCTCGGGACGTACGAGGACGAGCGCAAGGTCGCCGCCGAGCTGGTCGTGGCCGAGGCGCTGGCGATCTACGCGCAGCGGATGGCACCGCACATGGCGGATGTGTGGGACAAGTCGGTGGGCTACCCCGAGACGCTGCTCGGGTTCCGCTACCGGTCCTCGGCGGTGCTGGCCGCGGACGACGACCCGGCGCGGGTGGAGAACCCGCTGACGCCGAGCGGGCGTCCCGGTTTCCGGGGGCCGCATGTCGTGGTCTCCCGGCACGGGGAGCGGCTGTCGACGGTCGATCTGTTCGGCGACGGGTGGACGTTGCTGGTGGGGGAGCTGGGGGCGGACTGGGTCGCGGCGGCTGAGGCGGTTTCGGTGGAGCTGGGGGTGCCGGTGCGGGCGTACCGGGTCGGGGCGGGGCTGACCGACGCCGAGAACGTGGTGTCCGAGCGGTATGGCATCGGCAAGGCCGGGGCGAGTCTGGTCCGGCCGGACGGGATCGTGGCCTGGCGTACGGATGAGGCGGCGGCCGACGCGGTCGAGATGCTGGGCGGGGTGTTGCGTAGGGTTCTCGCCCGCTGAAAGGAATGGCTTCGCGCCCCGCCGGAGGATTTGGCGGGGCGCGGTGTTGTTGGCGGCTGCGGGCGGGTGGGGGTTGTTCGCGCAGTTCCCCGCGCCCCTAGAAGCGGGGCGTCAGCTCAAGCCCGTTTCCTGGGCAAGGGCGTCGTGCGGGCGGGACTTCGGGTCGCCGATGAGGCGGGCCGCTCGGCGGACCCGGTCGAGGAGCAGGGCCTGGCGCTGGATCGCCGAGGTGTCGGTGAGGGGGCCGGTGCCCGTGAGGGCCGCGCGGACGAAGGCGTCCATCGCGTTGAAGACCTGGTTGTCCTCGGGCAGCGAGCGCTCAGTCACCACGTCCTGCTGCTCGATCCTGACCACCGGCTTGAGCTGCTCGGGAGGTGTGAAGGCACGCCGGACGCTCACCCGGCCCCGGTTGCCCCACAGCGCGTAGGTCGAGCGGTAGGAGTGCTCGAAGCCGAAGTCCAGCTGGGCCGTCACGCCCCGGTCGTCGCTCAGCAGCACACTGCCCGCCACATCCGCCCCGGTCGCCTCGTCGACGCGCAGACACGCCCCGAGGACGTCGAGTTCCCCGGTGAGGTACAGCTGAGCCGCGCGCAGGGGGTAGACCCCGACGTCGAGCAACGCGCCCCCACCCAGGGCCGGCTGGTACCGGAACGAGTCCGGAGCCAGCGGCGGCACCGCGAACGACCCCGAGAAAAGTCGCAGTTCCCCCACGGACTCGTCCAGCATCGCGCGTACCGCCGCGTGCTGGGAATGGTGCAGGAACATGAAGTTCTCGGCGAGCACGAGTCCGAGTTCCGAGGCGGTCGACATCAGCTCGAGAGTTTTCTCGTAGGTGTCCGACATCGGTTTCTCGACCAGCACGTGTTTTCCCGAACGCAAAGCCCGTAGCGCCCACTCGTGATGCATGCCGGGCGGCAGCGGAATATAGACGGCGTCGAGGTCGTCCCGTTCGACGAGCGCCGCGTAATCCCCCACGCCACGGCAGCCGAAAGCGGCCCCCACGCGCTCGGCCCTGGCCTTGTCCCGGCTGGCCACCGCGACGAGGTCGACGTGGTCGTGCGCGGCGAGCACGGGCATGATCCGGCGTATCGCGATGTTCGCCGTGCCGATCACGCCCATGCGGAGCGCCCGTTGCTGACGGTGCTCTGGCATAGGGATCCTCATCACCTTGCGGGAGTCCAGTGGGTTCCCCACCGTACGACCGGGAGATCAAGCACTGCTTGAGGAACGGTGGATACGGAAAACGGCGGTTCGAGCAGTTCGAGTGTTCTTCTAATTCGGCCCCGTACCTTGCCGAGGTAATCGGATGACGGAGGTGGCGGGGTGACGGCGGCGACGAATGCCCTGGGGCGCGAACTGCAACTCGTCCACGCGGCACAGTGGCTCTACGCGGTCAACGCGGAGCCGTTCGTACCGGGGGCGGGTGACCCGTACGCCCGGCTGGTACGGGGATTCGAGAGTGGCGAGGACGGCGTGGGTGGGACTCTCACCTCCATCGCGGAGCGAGGGCCGGTGTGGCGCAGCCGGCTCGACACCTGGGTCGTCACCGGCCCCGCGGCGCTGCGTGAGCTGTCCGCCGGCGCGGAACCGGCGGTGTCCGCCGCGGTGCCGCAGCCGGAGGCCTGGCTGCCCGAACCGGAGCGGCAGCGCACGACGGAACTCGCCCGGGACCTGGCGAGGCGGGGAGGGACGAGGGCCGTGGGGAAGCGGGCCGGAGCGCTGCGGGAGGCGGCCGGACAGGCCGCGGCCCGGCTCGGCCCGGGCCCGGTCGACCTGGTGGCGGACTTCGCCGAGCCGCTGACCGCGGCCGGGTTCGCCGCGCTCCTGGACGTACCCGAGGAGCGGCGCGCGGCGCTCGCCGCCGACCTCGCCGCGGCGGCCCCGGCCGTGGACGCGCTGCTCTGCCCGCAGACGCTGGACACGACGCGGCGCCTGGCGGCGGGCGTACGCGGACTGCGGGAACTCCTCGCCGGGCGCGCCCACGCGGAAGCGGACCTGGTGCTCGCGGTGGCCGGGGCCCGGGCCGCGGCGGACCTGCTCGGCGACGCGCTGCGCAGGGTCCTCGGCCGGCCCGGGGAGTGGGAGCTGCTGCGCTCGGGCCCCGCGCACGCGGCCCGGCTGGTCGAGGAGGTCCTGCACGACCGGCCGCCGTGGCGCGCCTGTCCGCTGGTGGTCCTCGCCCCGGCGGAGGTGGCCGGCACCCGTATCGAGGCCGGCGACACCGTCACCGCCGTGAGCACCGCTGCCGCCGGCGCCCCGGCGCCCCTGCCCGTGGCCGCCTGCGCCACCCTGCTCCCGGCCGCCCGGGCGCTCGCCGGGCACGCGCTGGTGGCGCTGGCCGCGCGGGACCCGCTGCCGCGACCGGACGGCGAGCCGGTGCGCGCGCGCCGGGCGCCCCTGACCCGGCGCCTGGTCAGGCTGCCGGCCCGAATCGGCGAGGAGGAGACGCGATGAGGGTTCTGTTCACCTCACTGGCCCACCACACCCACTACTACCCGCTCGTACCGCTCGCCTGGGCGCTGCGCACCGCGGGCCACGAGGTGCGGATCGCCAGCCAGCCCGAACTGACCGACGTCATCACGGGTACGGGACTGACCGCCGTCCCCGTGGAGTGGTCACTCGGCGCCCTGGAGGACCTCGGGCTGCTCGGCAAGCTCCACGACGAGGCCTCGGCTCACGTCCAGGGCTTCGACTACGCCGCCCGGGGCGAACACCCCTGGGAGTACGAGCAGTTGCTGGCACTGGAGAACATCATGGTGCCCACGCTCTACGGCGCGCTCAACAACGACACCATGGTCGACGCCCTCGTGGACTTCGCCCGCTCGTGGCAGCCCGACCTCGTCGTCTGGGAGACCTTCACCCTCGCCGGGGCCATCGCGGCCCGGGTGACGGGCGCGGCGCACTGCCGGCTGGTCTCGGGCCCCGACATCAGCGTGCGGGCCCGCAAGGAGTTCCTGCGGCTGGCAGCCGCCCAGGAGCCGGAGCACCGCGAGGACCCCACCGCCGAGTGGCTGGAGCGCACGCTGCGGCGGCTGGGATCCGACGCCGGGTTCGACGAGGACATGGTCACCGGGCAGTGGACGGTCAACACCACACCGCCCAGCACCCAGCTCGACCTGAAACTGCCGACCGTGCAGGTGCGCCACGTGCCGTACAACGGCCCCGCGGTGGTGCCGGACTGGCTGCGGGCCGACCCCGGGCGCAGCCGCGTCTGCGTGACGCTCGGCTCCTCGGCCTCCGACGTCGGCGTCGACATGGCCGAGCTCCTGGCCCACCTCGCCGAGCTGGACGCGGAGATCGTCGCGACCGTCGACGAGGCGACCCGGGAGGCGGCCAAGGACCTGCCGGACAACGTACGCCTGGTCGACTTCGTCCCGCTCAACGACCTGCTGCCCACGTGCGACGCGATCGTGCACCACGGCGGTGTCGGCACCAAGGCGACGGCCGAACTGCACGCCGTGCCCCAGCTGATCCTGGCCTTCGGCTGGGACACCGAGGTCATGGGGCGCGGCCTGGAGGACATCGGCGCCGGCCTGTGCGTGCCGAGCGCCGACCTGCTGCCGGACGTCCTGCGCAAGCAGGTCCAGCGGCTCATCGGTGAGCCGTCGTTCGCGCGGGGCGCCCGCCGGCTCCAGGAGGAACTGCTCGCCGTGCCCAGCCCCAACGAGGTCGTTCCGGTGCTGGAACGGCTGGTCGCCGAGCACGGCACGAACGGCTCAGTCCACGACCGAGGGTGAGGGATCCACACGTGACGGACACCAAGGCGCTGGTGCTGGAACTGGCGCGCAAGTACCACAAGGAACAGGAACCGCGCGGGTTCGAACCCGGGGTCACACCGATCCTGTCCTCGGGCGCGGTCCTCGACGAGGAGGACCGTAACGCCCTGGTCGAGGCGGCGCTGGAGATGCGGATCGCCGCCGGGGTGCGCACCCGGAAGTTCGAGAGCGAGTTCGCCCGCTACTTCCGGCTGCGCAAGGCCCACATGGTGAACTCGGGGTCGTCGGCCAACCTGCTGGCGGTCAGCGCGCTCACCTCGCCGAAGCTGAAGGACCTGCGGCTGCGTCCCGGCGACGAGGCCATCACGGTGGGCGCAGGCTTCCCGACCACGATCAACCCGCTCGTCCAGAACGGCCTGACACCGGTCTTCGTGGACGTGGAACTGGGCACCTACAACGCCTCCCTGGCCCAGATCGAGGCGGCGATCTCCCCGCGCACCCGGCTCATCATGATCGCGCACGCCCTGGGCAACCCGTTTCCGGTCGCCGAGGTCGCGGAACTGGCCCGCAAGCACGACCTGTTCTTCGTCGAGGACAACTGCGACGCCGTCGGCTCCACCTACGGGGGCAAACTCACCGGCACCTTCGGCGACCTGTCGACGGTGAGCTTCTACCCCGCCCACCACATCACCGCCGGCGAGGGCGGCTGCGTCCTCACGGCGAGTCTGGAACTGGCCCGGATCGTGGAGTCGATGCGTGACTGGGGCCGGGACTGCTGGTGCGAACCGGGCACGGACAACACCTGCCTGAAGCGGTTCGACTACCAGATGGGCACCCTTCCGGCCGGCTACGACCACAAGTACATCTTCTCCCACGTCGGCTACAACCTGAAGGCCACCGACCTCCAAGGCGCCCTGGCCCTCAGTCAGTTGCGCAAGGTCGACGACTTCGGCGCGGCCCGGCGGCACAACTGGCGGCGGCTGCGCGACGGCCTGGCCGACGTGCCCGGACTGCTGCTGCCGCGGGCCACCCCGGGCAGCGACCCGAGCTGGTTCGGCTTCGCCCTGACCGTGCTGCCCGACGCGGGCTTCACCCGCAGGGACCTGGTCGACTTCCTGGAGGGCCGCAGGATCGGCACCCGCCGGCTGTTCGGCGGGAACATCACCCGCCATCCCGCCTACCAGGACGTGCGCTACCGGATCGTGGACGAGCTGGTCAACTGCGACACCGTCACGGAGGACACCTTCTGGATCGGCGTCTATCCGGGGCTCACCAACGAAATGCTCGACTACGTCGTCGAGTCCATCACCGAGTTCTGCACGCGAAAGGGCTGATCGGACGATGTCCACCATGGCCACACCAACCAGCCGGGTCGCCGTCGTCACCGGCGCCACCAGTGGGATCGGCCTCGCCGTCACCCGGTCCCTGGCCGCCGTCGGCCACCGCGTCTTCCTCTGTGCCCGGGACGCCGACCGGGTCGCGCTCACGGTCAAGGAGCTGCGCGCCGAGGGCCACGACGTGGACGGCGCCGCGTGCGACGTACGGGACGTGGCGAGCATCGAGGCGCTGATGGACGCGGCGGTGGAGCGCTACGGGCCCGTCGAGGTGCTCGTCAACAACGCCGGCCGCAGCGGCGGAGGCCCGACGCACACCATCGCCGACGAGCTGTGGGACGACGTGATGGCCACCAACCTGGACAGCGTCTTCCGCGTCACCCGTGCCGCCCTGACCACCGGCCGCATGCGGGAGGGGAGCTGGGGCCGGGTCGTCAGCATCGCCTCCACCGGCGGCAAGCAGGGCGTGGTGCTGGGCGCCCCCTACTCCGCCTCCAAGCACGGGGTCGTCGGCTTCACCAAGGCCCTCGGCCTGGAACTCGCCAAGTCCGGGATCACGGTCAACGCGGTCTGCCCCGGCTATGTGGAGACGCCCATGGCGGTACGGGTCCGGCAGGGGTACGCCGCCGCCTGGGAGACCACCGAGGAGGAGGTGCTCGACCGGTTCCAGGCCAAGATCCCGCTCGGCCGCTACACCACGCCCGACGAGGTGGCGGGCATGGTCGGCTATCTGCTGACCGACGCGGCATCGTCCGTCACCGCGCAGGCGATCAACGTCTGCGGCGGTCTGGGAAACTACTGAGGAGAGCCATGTCGGACGAGACCGTGCACACCACCGTCCACGAGATCGAGGTGCGGGCCCCGGCCGAGGCCGTGTTCGATCTGATCGCCGAGGCCTCCCGCTGGCCGGTGCACTTCCCGCCGAGCGTGCACGTCGAGCGCCTGGAGGGCGACGACCGGCAGGAGCGGCTGAGGATCTGGGCGACGGCCAACGACGAGGTCAAGTGCTGGACCTCGCGCCGCGAACTGGACCGGGCCGGATTACGGGTGACGTTCCGGCAGGAGGAGTCGCGGACGCCGGTGAAGAGCATGAGCGGCGAGTGGCTGCTCGAGCCGCTCGGCGACCAGGGCACCCGCGTGCGCTTCACCCACGCGTTCACCGCCGTCGACGACGCCCCCGAGCACGTCGAGTGGATCCGCCGGGCCATCGACACCAACACGGCGTCCGAACTGGAGGCGTTGCGTCAGGGCGTGGAGGACGCGGACCCGGAGCTGACCTTCACGTTCGACGACAGCGTGCGCGTCGACGGCTCGGCGAAGGACGCGTACGAGTTCGTCCGCGCGGCCGACCGCTGGACGGAGCGGCTGCCGCACGTCGCCCGGGTCGTCCTCACCGAGGACACCCCGAACGAGCAGATCCTGGAGATGGACACGCTCACCGCCGACGGCGCGACCCACACCACCCGTTCGGTGCGCGTCTGCTTCCCCGCCGAGCGGATCGTCTACAAGCAGATCCGGACACCCGCGCTGATGGCCGCCCACACCGGCGAGTGGATCTTCGAGGAGGACGACAAGGGCTGCACGGTCACCTCCCGGCACACCGTGCGGATCGCGCCGGACGCGGTGACGAGCGTCCTCGGCCCGACGGCGGACGTGGCCGCCGCCCGCACCATGATCCGCGAGGCCCTCGGCCGCAACAGCCTCACCACACTCCGCCGCGCGGCCGACCACGCCGAGCGGCTGCGCGGCACCGGGCCGGTCCCCGCCGAGACGTATGTCGCCGTGCAGCAGTTCTACGCCCGGCAGATGCGGCTCCTCGACGAGCGGCGGGCCGAGGAGTGGGCCCGCACGTTCACCGAGGACGGCGTCTTCGCGCAGAACATCGCCCCCGAGCCACTGCGCGGCCGGGACGCCGTCGCCGCGGCCGTACGCCGCAACCTGGAGCGGACGGCGGCCACACCGGAGCAGCGGCGGCACGTCTTCTCCATGCTCACCGTCGTGCCCGGGCCCGACGGCTCCCTGACCACCCGCTGCTACGCCCAGGTCCTGGCCACCCCGCCCGGAGGCCCGGCCCGGCTCCACCTGAGCGCGGTGTGCGAGGACGAGCTGGTGCCGCACGGCGACGACTGGCTGGTGCGTCACCGCAGGGTGGAGCACGACGGCGTCTAGCGCCCGCGCGGATCGTCACACACCTTCGGGCCGCACCGGCGAACGGTGCGGCCCGAAGCTGTGCGCCTGGCGGCGCGGGCGGTCAGGTGAGGGAGAGGCCACCGTCGACCGGGACGACCGCGCCCGTCATGTAGCGGCCCTCGGGGTCGGCCAGCGTGGTGATCCACCAGGCCACGTCCTCGGGACTGGCGACGCGTCCGAGCGGGATCCGTTCGGCGAGCCGGCCGAGGAACTCCTGGTACTGCTCGGCGGACATGCCGACGCGCTCGCCGATGCCGGTGTCGGTCACACCCGGGGCGACCGACACCACCCGGATTCCGCGCGGCGCCAGTTCGACGGCCCAGGTGCGGGTGAAGTGGTTCAGCGCCGCCTTCGTACCCCAGTAGACCGAGTTGTCGGGGAAGCCCTGGATGCCGAGGGAACCGGCCGAGCTGACGTTGACGATGGTGCCGCCGGTCGCCTCCAGGGCCTCCAGGGCGGCCTGCGCCACGAAGGCCGGGGCGATCAGGTTGACGGCGACCTGTCGCTCGGTCGCGGCCCGGTCGAGTTTGGCGAGCGGCGCGAACGAGCCCGTCCCGGCGTTGTTGACCAGCACGTCCAGGCGTCCGAACGCCCGCAGCGCGGCCTCCACCACCGTCTCGCCGGCCCCCGGCTCGGTGATGTCCGCGACCAGGGTACGGATGCCGTCGTGGCCCTCGGCCGTCTCGTCGAGGGCGGCGGCGGTGCGGCCCACGACCAGGACACGGTCTCCCCGCTCCGCGAAGCGGCGGGCCGTCGCACGGCCGATTCCGGTGCCCCCACCAGTGATGATCACAGTCCTAGGAGTCATGCCGGGACGCTACGGGCGAGGGCTCGAAGCCGGGTCGAGGTCAGTCCGACGGCCGGTCGTCACGGGTGATGTGCCGCTCGGCCACGAGCAGTTCGCCGTCCCGCCGGACCAGCCGGTCGCGCATCACGCAGGACAGCTCCAGGCGCGGTGCGCCGCCCCGCGGGGTCGCGAGGATCTGTACGTACGAGACGGTCTCGGTCCCGGCGCCGGTGCTCCGGGCGGTCGTCATGGTCACCCAGTGGCGGTGTGTCTCCCCGGCCGCGGCCCGCCCCTGCACGGCCGCCCGCGCGCCCGCGGCGATGCCGTCCCGGCCCCGGACGGGCTCCGCCATCGACGGGGCCAGGAAGGTGGCGTCGGCTGTGAAGGTGCCTGCCCACGCCTCCGCCTCGCCGCCGTCGAGCAGCTGCATGTGGCGGGCGTAGAAGTGCTCGATGTCCGTGTTGTTCATGAACGGCCTCCCTACGACGGTCCTCCGACCCTGGCGCACCCCTGTCGAATCCGGCTCGAGAGCGCCGCGCGGTCGTCGAGCGGTCTTCCAATGCCTTCCGAGCGGCTGCGGCCAGGCTGGCCGGGTCGTCCAGGAGGTGACCGTGCGCATCATTGACCTGTCCTCGCCGGTGGACGCCGGCTCGTTCGAACCGGACCCCGTGGTCCACGAGGTGATGTCCCCACGCGAGGGCGCGCTGCACATGCGCGACGAGATGCGGCGCCACTTCGACATCGAGTTCGACCCCGACGACCTGCCCGACGGCGAGTTCCTCTCACTGGACCGGCTGAGTCTGACCACCCACACCGGCACGCACGTCGACGCGCCCTCGCACTACGGCTCCCGGACGACGTACGGCACCGGCGTGCCCCGGCACATCGACGCGATGCCGCTGGAGTGGTTCCTCGCCCCCGGAGTCGTCCTGGACGTCCGGGGCCGCGAGGCCGGCGTGGTCGACGCGGCGGACCTGCGCAAGGAACTCGACCGGATCGGCTACGCGCTCGCCCCGTCGGACATCGTGCTCCTGCACACCGGCGCCTCCGCCTGGTCGGGCACCAGCCGGTACTTCACCGACTTCGTCGGTCTCGACGCGAGTGCCATCGCCTTCCTGCTCGACGCGGGCGTCCGGGTGGTCGGCACCGACGCGTTCAGCCTGGACGCGCCGTTCACCACGATCATCGCCGAGTACCGGCGCACCGGGGACCCCGCCGTGCTCTGGCCGGCCCATGTCGCCGGACGCCACCGGGAGTACTGCCAGATCGAGCGGCTCGCGGGCCTGGAGGAGCTGCCCGCGCCGTACGGCTTCCAGGTGGCCTGCTTCCCGGTGAAGGTCGCCGGCGCCGGGGCCGGCTGGGCGCGCGCGGTCGCCCTCGTCGACGACCAGGACCCCCTGACCAGCCCCTGACCCGAGGAGTATCCATGTACAGCACCGACCTCGCCGAGGTCTACGAGACGGTGTACCGCAGCCGGGGCAAGGACTGGGCGGCGGAGGCCGAGGACATCGCGGCCGTGGCCCGCGGGCTCGCCCCGGGCGCCGACACGCTGCTCGACGTGGCCTGTGGCACCGCCGCCCATCTCGGCCCCTTCAGCAAGCTCTTCGCCACGGCGGAGGGCCTGGAGATCGCGGCGCCGATGCGTGATCTGGCGCTGGAGCGGTGGCCCGGTCTGACCATCCACGAGGGCGACATGCGCGACTTCGACCTCGGCCGCCGCTACTCCGTCGTCACCTGCATGTTCTGCGCCATCGGCTATCTGGGGAGCGTCGAGGAGATGCGCTCGGCCGTGGCCTCGATGGCCCGTCACCTCGAACCCGGAGGCGCGCTGGTCATCGAACCCTGGTGGTTCCCCGAGCAGTTCAAGGAGGGGTTCGTCGCCGGGGACCTGGCCCGCGAGGGCGAGAGGACCGTCGCCCGGATCTCCCACTCCACCCTCCAGGGACGCGCGACCCGGATGGAGGTCCGCTTCCTCGTCGGCGAGCCGTCGGGCATCCGGACCTTCACCGAGATCGACGTACTGACCCTCTTCACGCGCGAGGAGTACGAGCAGGCGTTCAAGGACGCCGGCTGCTCCGTCGCGTACCAGCCGGGCCCGCCGACCGGCCGCGGCCTCTTCACCGGAGTCAAGGAGCGGGAGGTGTCCGGGCGATGACCACCTACGTCTGGGACTATCTGCGGGAGTACGCCGAGGAGCGCGAGGAACTCCTCGACGCCGTCGACACGGTGTTCCAGTCCGGTCAGCTCGTCCTCGGACAGAGCGTCTCCGGCTTCGAGCAGGAGTTCGCCGCCTACCACGGGCAGCCGCACTGCGTCGGCGTCGACAACGGCACCAACGCCATCGTCCTCGGCCTCCAGGCGCTGGGCGTGAAGCCGGGCGACGACGTCATCACGGTGTCCAACACGGCGGCCCCCACGGTCCTCGCCATCGACGCCGTGGGCGCCCGGCCGGTCTTCGTCGACGTGCGCGAGGAGGACTACCTCATGCGCACCGACCTGCTGGAGGACGCGCTCACCGAGCGGACCACGGCGATCGTGCCGGTGCACCTGTACGGGCAGTGCGTCGACATGGCCGCGGTGACCGCCTTCGCCCAGCGCCACGGCCTGAAGGTCCTGGAGGACTGCGCCCAGGCGCACGGCGCCCGCCACCACGGCCGGCTCGCCGGGACCATGGGCGACGCCGCGGCCTTCTCCTTCTACCCGACGAAGGTCCTCGGGGCGTACGGCGACGGCGGCGCGGTGCTCACCCACGACGCCGGCACGGACGCGGAGCTGCGCCGGCTGCGCTACTACGGCATGGAGGACAGGTACTACGTTGTCCAGACTCCCGGGCACAACAGCCGCCTCGACGAGGTCCAGGCCGAGATCCTCCGCCGCAAGCTACGGCGCCTCGACACCTACGTCGAGGGGCGGCGGCGCGTGGCGCGACGCTACGCGGAGGGGCTGGGGGACACCGGCCTCGTCCTTCCCGAGAACGCGCTGGGCAATGATCACGTCCACTACGTCCACGTGGTCCGCCACCCGGAGCGGGACCGGATCATCGAGCGGCTCAAGGCGTACGACATCGAGCTGAACATCAGTTACCCCTGGCCGGTGCACACGATGTCCGGCTTCGCGCACCTCGGCTACCAGGAGGGCGATCTGCCGGTGACGGAGCGGCTGGCGAAGGAGATCTTCTCGCTGCCGATGTACCCCTCGCTGCCGCGGCACGTCCAGGAGAAGGTGATCGAGGCGCTGCGCGAGGTGATCGCCGGCCTGTGACTGCCCAGCGCATGTGCGAAACGCCGTGTCCCGGTGAGGCTGTCCGCCTCACCGGGACACGGCGTTTCAGTGGGTCCTGCCGTCAGCCCGCGTGGTACAGGCTGTGCAGGCAGGCGATCAGGCTGCGGGCCTGGACGTTGACGTAGTGGCTGTGCCGCAGCAGGTCCGACAGCTGGTGCAGCGTCATCCAGCGGTGGTCGGGGTGGTCGCGGGGCACGTCCTGGTCGGTCTCCACGATCAGGTAGCGGTTCAGCGCGTGGAAGAAGCGGCCGCCCTCCTCGGAGAGCACCGTGTCGAACCGGACGCGCTCCGCGGGAGCCCTCAGCACCTCGTCGAGGAAGGGCGGGGCGGTTCCGGCGGGCAGCTGCGCGTGGCTCTCCGCGACGCACTGCACGGTGGGGCCCAGCTCCACCACGTCCGCGAAGCCGGGCTCCACGCGCGCGTGCACGAGGACGTGCAGCACCCCCTCGAAACGCCGGACGAGGAAGGCGATGACGCCCTGCCCCACCGGCTCGATCATCGGCTGGCTCCACCGGTGGACCTCACGGCCGCCGGCGTCGACCCGCACCCCGATGACGTCGAAGAAGGCGCCCGCGTCGTGCCGGATGCGGTCGTCGGTGCGGCTCCAGTCGCGCAGTTCGCCCAGCGCGACCCGGCGGACCGCGATGTCGCTGCTGGTGCGCCGGTCGGTGATCCAGCCGAGGATCTCCGCCGGACTGTGCACGCTCACCGCCCCGGGGTCGCCCGAGCGCAGCAGCGCGGACCGGAAGTCGTCCCCGTCCGGCTCGTCGACGCCCGACCCGGTGAACGGCAGGCACGACAGCACGGTCCGGGCGTCCATGTTGACCGTGTCCCGGCGCCCCAGCAGCTCATGGATCTGACCGAGCGTCATCCAGCGGTACCCGTCGAGGGCCTCCACCGGCTCGGGGAGCTCGACGACGATGTTGCGGTTGCGCTTGCGGTAGAACCACGACCCCTGCTCGGACTGCCGCACGTCGGCGAGCACTCCGGGACGGCTGTGGATATCCATGAAGTGCTCCAGATACGGCACCGCGCGCCCCTGGTGGACCCGGGTGTAGTTGCTGCGGGTCGCCTGGACGGTCGGGGAGAGCTGGAGTCCCTCGGCGTTGCCCGGCTCGACCTTCGCCTGCATCAGGCAGTGCAGGACTCCGTCGATCGGGGCGGTGAGGATGCCGAGGATGCCGATCTCGGGCTGATTGATGATGGGCTGGGTCCACCGCGCCACCGGTGCGCCCGGGTTGCTGACCTCCAGCCCGTGCACGGTGAAGAACCGGCCCGTGTGGTGGCGCAGATCGCCGGTGTCCGGGTCGGTCTCCCAGCCCTCCAGGGCCTCCAGGGGGACCCGGTCGACATGGGTGTAGGCCCGCCGGCCGTAGTCGGCGAACCAGTCCGTGAAGTCGGAGAGGTCGCCGAGGGGGCCGGTCCGTAGCCGGGCCGAATCGTCGATCCGCCGCTCGACGGGCTCTCGCGTCGCGGCGGACGAGGGGGCAGGGGTGTCGCTCATGAGACCTCCAGGGAGGTGGTGTACGCTGCCGCGTCCCACATCGCCCGGACGGACTCGCCGAGCGGGATCGTGGGCCGCCAGCCGAGCACCTGGGCGGCGAACCGGATGTCCGCGCAGGTCCAGCCGCCGCCCTTGCTGGCGACCTCGGCGGAGTTGATCTTCGCCGACGTGGCGTCCACGCCGGCCGCGTCGAACAGGGCGTCGACCAGGTCGCGCATCGGCACCGCCTCGCCGCGCCCGATGTTCACGACCAGGCCGGTGACGGGCGCGTGCACCGCGGCGACGGCCGCCCGGGCCAGGTCCCGTACGTCGACGAAGTCCCGCCGGGCGTCGGCCACGTCGAGGCCGAGCACCTCGCCGGGGCCGAGGGCGCGCAGCCGGGCCGTGACGGCACCGAGGAAGCTGGCCGTCGGGGTGTGCGGTCCGCAGACGTTGACCGCGCGCAGCACGACCCCGTCCACCAGGCCCGCCCGGGTCCGGTCGAGCAGATGCTCGGAGCCGGTGCGCTTGGTCAGCCCGTACGGGGTCAGAGGGCCGGGCTCGCGCCGCTCGTCGATGCGGACCCCGTCGGGCACGGGCCCGTACTCGTGGATCGACCCCATCTGGACGATCCGCGGCCGCCGGGAGGTCGCGGCGCACCCCTCGACCAGGCGCTCCACGAGGTCGATGTGGGCGCTGCGCATCTCCTCGACGGTGGTGCCCCAGCCGCCGGTGGCGTTGACGACGGCGGTGACGCCGTGCCGGTCGAGGAGCGCGGCGATCTCCTCCGGCGCGGCGGCGGCGACATCGAGGGGGACGAAGGCGTCCGCACGGGTGTGCGGGGCCGGGTGCCGGGCCACCGCGAGCACCTGGTGCCCGGTTCGCAGCAGTTCGTCGCAGAGGCTGCGGCCGACGCATCCGGTGGCACCCAGCACGGCCACGGTCCCGGCGGAGGGCCCGCCCTGTGTGGTGGTGGACATCGCCGGGCTCAGCGCGTCGCGCCGATGCCGGAGGGCTGCCACAGGGCCTCCTCGACCGCCAGGGACTCGGCGTAGTCGGGCAGCAGGCCCTGGGCCCGGGCCGAGGCGAAGGACAGCGCGGCGGCGTCCCGCTCCGACTGCACGGTGTCCAGGCCCGAGGGGAGCCGCACGTCGAGGTCCTTGTCGAAGACGTCGACCGCGAGCTCGTTCTCGGCCACGTACGGGCCCGTCAGCAGATACGACATGACCGTGTCGTCCTCGAGCGCGACGAAGGCGTGGCCGACTCCGACCGGGAAGTACGAGGCGCGGAAGTGGACCTGGTCCATCTCGACCGCGTCCCACTGCCGGAAGGTGGGCGAGCCGACCCGCAGGTCGACCACGATGTCGAGGGCCCGGCCGCGCGCGCAGTACACGTACTTCGCGGTGCCGGGCGGCGTGACGGTGAAGTGGATGCCGCGGATCGTGCCGCGCCGGGAGAGGCTGTGGTTGGTCTGCGCCACCGGGAAGTGCGGCCTCCCCAGGGCCTGCTGGAACGCGTCGAGCTGGAAGGGCGAGACGAACAGCCCGCGGTGGTCGCGGAACTGACGGGGGGTGAACTCGTACGCCCCCTCGACCTTGAGATTTCGGATCTGCATCGCTTGGTTCACCGTCCGGGAGGTAGTCGGGTACGGCAGGGCCGGCGGCCCGGGCGTGTGCGGGTGCGGGTGCGGCGCGCCGGTCACCGGCGGCGGTGCTCGACGGCCAGGCGCTCCAGCGTGGGGACGACCTGCGCCGGGGCGGGCGCGGCGAGCGCCTCACGCCGCAGGGCCTCGGCGTTGCGCTTGAAGACCGGCTCCTCCAGCAGGCGGACGAGCAGCTCGCGCAGCCCCTTCGCGCTGAGCTTGCCCGGCACGTAGAGCCCGGCCTGGCGCTCTTCCAGATAACGGGACTTGTTGATGGTGTCCCAGACCCCGTCGACGACGATGAGCTGGGGCACGGCGTGGATCATCGCCGTGCCGAAGCTGCCGGACCCGCCGTGGTGGATCACCGCGTCGCAGGTGGGCAGCAGCGCGTCGAGCGGGACGAAGTCCACGGCCCGGACGTTGTCCGGCAGGGTGTCGAAGTCCGTGAGCTGCTTCTCGTTGAGCGTGGCGACGACCTCGACATCGTCCAGCCCCGCGACGGCCTCCAGCAGGTCCCCGATGGAGGCGCGGTCGGCGCCGAGCACCTCGCGGTGCGCCACACCGAGGGTGATGCACACCCGGCGGCCCTTCTTCGGCGGCTCCTGGAGCCACCGCGGCACCGTGGACTGGCCGTTGTACGGCACGTACCGCATCGGCACGTAGTGCAGGTCCACCGGGAGGCGCATGGACGCCGGCAGCGGGCAGACGGTGAAGTCGCCCGTCACCGCGGCCTCCTCGAAGGAGGCGCCGTGCCGTTCCAGGCTCCAGGTGAGCCACTCGCGCAGCGGGTCGTCCCGCAGCTCCGGCGGGCGTGCTGCCAGCTGCCCGAGGAAGGTCTCGCGCATCAGGCCCGCCAGGTCGAGCCCGAAAAGGAGCCGGCCGTGTGCCGTGCCGGTGGCCATGGCGGCGATCGCGCCGGCGAAGGTCATGGTGTCCCACAGGACCAGGTCCGGCTTCCAGGAGCGGCAGTGCTCCACCAGCTCGTCGACCATCTGGTCCGAGCAGCAGTTCTGGAAGACGACCGAGGTCATGGCCGTGAACACACCGAGTGTGTAGTCCGGGGTGAGCCGCTCCGGCCGGGTCTCGCTCATGTCGAGACCGACCTGCGCCTGGCTCTCCAGCTGGTCGACGTCCTGGCCGATGTTCTCCTGGGTCTCCTGCATCTGCTCGTCGAGATGCAGTTCCTCCCCGACACCGACGGCGGTCAGCCCCGTCTTGGTGATCTCGTCGGCGAGATCGGGATGACTGGCGATCCTGACGTCGTGGCCCGCTGCCTTCAGGGCCCAGGCGAGTGTCACCTGGGCATGCATGTGCGACTTGGCGGCGAAGGTGGTGAAGAGTACCCGCATCCCAACCCCTGTTCCGGCGGACGACCCGTAGCGAATGGCCTCCACCCTCCGGCCGTGACCTCGTGCGGGAGTCGAGAGTCGTTGCAGCGGCGCTCGATCCGGGGCGTCTCGCGCGCTCCGCCCCTCCCGGGCTCGCGGAGAACAGCAGGTCATGTACTACCGTGGGATCAGCCGGCGGGGCCCGGCCTCAGCGAAAGGACCCCCTGAGGGCGGAGCACCGGTTGCCGGTCCGCGCCGTGAGGGAGATTCAGCAGGGAGACCATGTCTGCCACGAGATTGCTCGTCCTGGGCGTCGTGCGCATGCACGGCCGGGCGCACGGCTATCTGGTCCGTTCCGAGCTGCTGTCCTGGGGTGCCGACGAATGGGCGCACATCAAGTTCGGCTCGATCTACCACGCGCTGCGGCAGCTGGCCAAGGACGGGCTGCTGAAGTCGACCGACATCCCGGACTGGCCGGGCCGGGTCGACTACGAGATCGCGCCGCCGGGCGACGAGGAGTTCTTCCGGTTGCTGCGGGACGCGCTGCGCCAGGGGAACAACCGGGCGGACATGCTGGGCGCCGCGCTCGTGCTGCTGCCCGCGCTCAGCCGCAAGGAGGCGATCGGTCTGCTGCGCGAGCGCATCGCGTCGCTCTCGGCCGAACAGTCGGAGCTGATCGCCAAGGTCGACGAGACGGCCGGCGAGCGGCCGCAGCGTGCCCACATCCGTGAGCTGCTCGGCCTCTGGGAGCACGGCGCCGCCAGTCAGGCCGCCTGGACCGAGGCGCTGATCGAGCGCCTGGAAGCCGGCGCGTACGTCATGGCGGGGGAGGAGAAGGGCGCCTGACGGGGAGCCCTTCCGGCCGTTGATCGGTATCCGGTGGAGGACGGCACGCGTCCCGTGATACTCAAGTTTGTATACCCAAGCTGCCGGTCCCGAGAGGACGATCGCTGTGCCGATCATGCTGACCTCGGAAGACGTGGACGACGCCTTCGACGACGAGGCCTTCATGGAGGAGCGGTTCTCCGACGTCCAGCGGCTGCTCCTCGGCCACGATCCGGCGCCCGGCCCCGAGACGCTGGTCCTGCTGCCCGCCACGCGCTGCCGGCTGACCGTCGGACCGCATGCTTCCGGCCCCTTCGGCCGCTGCTTCGCCGTCCGGCTCGAACCCCGAGCGGACCTGTCCGCCGCGTGCGTGGAACTGCTGCTCGCCGACGACGGGTCCCTCCTCGGCCTCGTGGACGCCGGCGCCCTCGACGGCTGGCGCGGCGCCATCCCCGCCGGACTCGCCGCGCGGTACCTCGCCCCGCCGGCCCCCGCCACGCTCGCCCTCTTCGGCACCGGGGAGGCGGCCTGGTCCTGTCTGCTCGTCCTGCACCACGCGCTGCCCTCGCTCTCCGAGGTGCATGTCGTCGGCCTGGAGCCAGGCCGGACCCGGGACTTCGCCGCCGCCGCGGCCCTGCGCACCGGCCTGCGGGTGCGTGTGTGCGAGGACGCCCGCGCCACCGCCGCCCGCGCCGACGTCGTCGCCACCACGGGAGGCCACCCGCCCGTCCGGGTCGAGTGGCTTGCGGCCGGAGCGCTGCTGATCGACCAGACGGCTACGGCCGCTCCCACCGTCTCGGGCGACCCCGGTAGTCCGGTGACCGGTGCCCGAGCCTTTGACGCCGATGCCGATGCCGATGCCGATGCCGGTGCCGGTGCCGGTGCCGGTGCCGGTGCTGACGCCGAGGCCGACGCCGACGCCGATGCCGGTGCTGACTCTGGTGCCGACGCCGATGCCGGTGCCGGTGCCGGTGCCACCCTGAGGGCTTGGCCTTCCGGCATCCGCCCGGGTGTCTGGTCTTCTGGCGGTGGTCCGGGCGTTGGGTCTTCGGATGCCGGTCCGGGTGCCCGGTCGTCCGGCGGGCGTCCGGGTGCCGGGTCTTCCGGCGGGCGTCCGGGTGCCGGGTCTTCCGGCCGGGGTTCGGGTGCCGGGCCTTCGGAAGCCGGTCCGAGTGCCCGGTCGTCCCGTAGCGGTCCGGCTTCCTGGTCCTCCGACGGTGGCCCGAGTGCCGTGTCCTCCGACGGTGGTCCGGGTGCCGTGTCCTCCGACGGTGGTCCGGGTGCCGTGTCCTCCGACGGTGGCCCGGGTGCCGGGTCTTCCGCTGGTGGTCCGGGTTCCGTGTCTTCCGGCACCGGCCAGGGCGCCGCCCAGCCGCCCGGCACCGGCCAGGGCGCCCAGCCGTCCGATGTCGGCCCGGCCGCCCAGCCGTCCGATGCCGCTTCAGGCGCCCCGGGCCCCGTGGTCCGGCACGTCGGCATCGCTCCCCCCGGCGACCACGCCACGGGCACCCGGCACGCGCCGGTCCCGCTCGCCGAGATCGTCGCGGGGCGGGCCCTGCCCCGGCGCAGCGGCTCCGACATCGTCCACTACCAGGGCGGTGAGCTGGCCGGCTGGAGTGTCATCGCCGCCGTCGCCGGACTCGGCCACGCCTGGCGGCGGGACGTCGGCATCCCCGTGCGGCTGGGGCGCGGGGGCTCCTGACCGGGGGCGGGATCCAGCCGTCTTCTAGGCCGCCGCGAGGCACGCGCCGGAGGGTTTCACTCTGACCTCGGCGTACGCGTCGCCGGACGCCCGGACGATGAGGAGCACCGATCCCATGTCAGCCGATCAGCCCGGCCCCGCCTCCGGCGGCCCGGCCACCTTCGTGAACAGCTTCACGCTTCGCACCTCCCCGGAGGAGTTCGAGGACGTCTTCGCCCGCACGGCACGCTTCATGGAGCGGCAGCCCGGATTCCTCGGCTACACCCTCGTACGCCATCTGGAGAAGCCGCACAGCTACGTCAACATCGCCCGCTGGTCCGATGTCTCCGCCTTCCGTGCCGCCGTCGGCCAGGCCGACTTCCGGCCGCACGCCGAGGCACTGCGGGCGATCAGCACCAGCAGCTCCAACCTCTACCTGGAGCGGCACAGCGCGACCGGGGAGGCACGATGACCGGGCGGGGCGCTCAGCGCGACGGGGGAGGCGTGCCGACCCGGCGGGTCGCGATCACCGGCATCGGCGTGGTGGCCCCCGGCGGCATCGGCACCAAGCAGTTCTGGCAGACCATCACCGGCGGCCGCACCGCCACCCGGACCATCAGCCTCTTCGACCCCGCCCCCTTCCGCTCCCGGATCGCCGCCGAGTGCGACTTCGACGCGGCGGAGCAGGGGCTGAGCACCGAGGACGCCGAACGGCTCGACCGGGCGGCGCAGTTCGCCCTGGTCGCCCTGCGGGAGGCCGTCACCGACAGCGGCCTCGAACCCGACCCGGAGACCGCCCACCGCACCGGCGTCAGCCTCGGCAGCGCGGTCGGCTGCACCCAGAAACTCGAGGAGGAGTACCTGGCCCTCAGCGGCGGCGGACAGGAGTGGCTGGTCGACCACACCGCCGCGAGCGCCCATCTCTACGACCACTTCGTGCCCAGCTCCATGGCCGCCGAGCTCGCCTGGGAGGCCGGCGCCGAAGGCCCCTGCACCGTCGTCTCGGCCGGCTGCACCTCCGGCCTCGACTCGGTCGGGCACGCGGTCGCCCTCATCCGCGAGGGTATGGCCGACGTGATGATCGCCGGGGCCACCGACGCCCCCATCTCCCCGATCACCGTGGCCTGCTTCGACGCCATCCGGGCCACCTCGCCCCGCAACGACGACCCGGCGACCGCGCTGCGCCCCTTCGACCGCACCCGCAACGGCTTCGTCCTCGGCGAGGGCGCCGCCGTCCTCGTCCTGGAGGAACTCACCGCGGCCCGCGCCCGGGGCGCCCACGTCTACGCCGAGATCGCCGGCTACGCCTCCCGCGGCAACGCGTACCACATGACCGGGCTGCGCACCGACGGACGCGAGCTGGCCGCCGCCGTCGACGCCGCCCTCGACGAGGCCCGCCTCGCTCCCGACGCGCTCGGCTACGTCAACGCCCACGGCACCGCCACCAAGCAGAACGACGTGCACGAGACCGCCGCACTCAAGCGCAGCCTCGGGGCCGCGGCCCACCGGGTCCCGGTCAGCTCCATCAAGTCGATGATCGGGCACTCGCTGGGCGCCATCGGCTCCATCGAGGTCGCCGCCACCGCGCTGGCACTCGAACACGGCGTCATCCCGCCCACCGCGAACCTGACCGACCCCGACCCCGAGCTCGACCTGGACTACGTCCCCCTGCACGCCAGGGAGCGCGACATGTCGGCCGCGCTCACCGTCGGCAGCGGCTTCGGCGGCTTCCAGAGCGCCATGGTGCTGCGCCGGCCCGAGGGGCGGGCCGCATGACCCCGGTCGTGGTCACGGGCATCGGGGTCCTCGCCCCCACCGGCGTCGGACTCGACGCCTACTGGGCGGCGACGCTGCGCGGCGAGAACGGCATCCGGCGCGTCCAGGCCTTCGACCCCAGTCGCTATCCGACGCGGCGGGCGGGCGAGGTGACCGGGTTCGAGGCGGGCGACCACCTGCCCAGCCGCTTGATCCCGCAGACCGACCGTATGACCCAGTTCGCCCTGGCCGCCGCCGACTGGGCCGTCGCCGACGCCGGCATCGACCTCGACTCCGTGCCCTCGCTGGCACGCGGCGTCGTCACGGCCGGCGCCTCCGGCGGCTTCGGCTTCGGCCAGCGCGAACTGCAGCACCTGTGGGGCGAGTCCCCCAAGAAGGTCAGCGCCTACATGTCCTTCGCCTGGTTCTACGCCGTCAACACCGGCCAGATCTCCATCCGGCACGGCATGAACGGCCCGACCGGCGTCTTCGTCGGCGAGCAGGCCGGGGGCCTGGACGCCCTCGCCCACGCCGGACGCCAGATCCGGTCCGGCGCGCAACTGATGATCTCCGGCGGCATGGACTGCTCCCTGTGCCCGTACGGCATGGCCGCCCAGCTGGCCGGCGGACGGCTCACCGCCGACGCCTACCTGCCCTTCGACGACCGGGCCTCCGGTCATCTGCCCGGCGAGGGCGGCGCGCTGCTCACCCTGGAGAGCGCCGAGGGGGCCCGTGCCCGGGGGCGTCACCCCTATGGCGAGATCGCCGGCTTCGGCGCCACCTTCGACCCGCGCCCAGGGTCGGGGCGGCCCCCGACCCTGCGGCGGGCCGTCGAGCAGGCACTCGCCGACGCCGGAGCCGATCCGCGGGACATCGCCGTCGTCCTCGCCGACGGCGCGGGCGTGCCCGAACTCGACGCCGCCGAGGCCGAGGCGCTCACCGCGGTCTTCGGCGCGGGCGGAGTCCCGGTCACCGCGCCCAAGTCGGCCACCGGCCGCCTCTACTCCGGCGCCGGTCCGCTGGACGTGGTGACCGCCCTGCTGACCCTGCGCGACGGCCTCGCCCCGCCCACGGTCAACGTCACCCGCGTCCCCGACGCCTACGGCCTCGACCTCGTCGTCGGCGAGCCCCGTCCGGTCACCGGCACCGCGGCCCTGGTCCTGGCCCGCGGCCACCACGGCTTCAACAGCGCCATGGTCGTACGGGCCCCCGCACCCGCCGGGGCGCTCGCGGGGGCCGGGCGGAAGGTGGCGGCGTGAACGGCGGCGAGCTGTACCTCCGGGCGACGGGGACGTGGCTGCCGTCCGCCGAGCAGGTCGCGGACGGTCGCTCCGGGTCCGCCGATGCCTTCGCGTATCCGTCCGGGGAGAAGGTGACGGCATGAGCGGCGCTGAGCTGTACCTCCGGGCGACGGGGACGTGGCCGCCGTCCGCCGTACGGGCCCCGGACGGTCGCTCCGGGTCCGCCGACGCCTTCGCGTACCCGGTCGGGGAGAAGGTGACGGCATGAGCGGCGCTGAGCTGTACCTCCGGGCGACGGGGACGTGGCCGCCGCCCGCCGTACGGGCCCCGGACGGTCGCTCCGGGTCCGCCGACGCCCTCGCGTACCCGGTCGGGGAGAAGGTGACGGCATGAGCGGCGCTGAGCTGTACCTCCGGGCGACGGGGACGTGGCCGCCGTCCGCCGTACGGGCCCCGGACGGTCGCTCCA
>NZ_JBIBHN010000043.1:30433-59644 GCF_042957035.1 Streptomyces sp. NPDC008137
CACGTCCGCCGACGCCCTCGCGTACCCGGTCGGGGAGAGGGAGACGGCATGAACGGCGGCGAGCTGTACATCCGCGCGACCGGGACCTGGCTGCCCCCCGCCGAACGGATCGCGGACGCGGTCGCCGACGGGCGTTGCGACGCCGCCGTCGCCCGCTCCACCCGGATGGAGTCGGTGACGGTCTCCGCGGGGGAGCCCGCTCCCGAGATGGCGGCCCGGGCCGCCCGGACCGCGCTGGAGCGGGCCGCCGCCGAACCGGGCGACATCGACCTGGTGCTGCACGCGAGCTTCTACTACCAGGGCTTCGACCTGTGGGCCCCCGCCTCCTACGTCCAGCGGGAAGCCGTCGGCAACCAGTGCCCCGCGCTGGAGGTCCGGCAGGTCTCCAACGGCGGCATGGCGGCCCTCGACCTGGCCTGGGCCTATCTGACCGCCGACCCGGCCCGGGTCGCGGCCCTGGTGACCACCGGCGACCGCTTCTGCCCACCCGGTTTCGACCGGTGGCGCAGCGACCCCGGAACCGTCTACGGCGACGGCGGCACCGCCCTGGTCGTCTCGCGGCACTCCGGTTTCGCCCGGGTCCGCAGCGTCGCGACCGTCTCCGCGCCCGACCTGGAGGGCATGCACCGGGGCGACGACCCGTTCGGCCCGGCCCCGTTCAGCCACCGCGAGGTCGTCGACCTGGAGGCGCACAAGCGGGACTTCCTGGCCGGCCACGGCGTCGCCCCGACCGTCGCCCGGGTCGCCGCCGCGCAGGAGTCCGTCGTCAAGCAGGCGCTCGCCGACGCCGGGCTCGGCCTCGCGGACATCGACCGGTTCGTGCTGCCGCACCTCGGCCACCGCAGGCTGCACGTCGCCTACTTCGCCAAGTTCGGCATCGACCCCGAGCGCAGCACCTGGTCATGGAGCCGGACGATCGGGCACCTGGGCGCCGGGGACCCCTTCGCCGGACTCGACCACCTGGTCAGCGACGGTGCACTCGGGCCGGGTGACACGTGCCTGCTCTTCGGCGTAGGTGCCGGCTTCAGCTGGTCCTGCGCCGTGGTCGAGATCCTGAACCCGCCTCCCTGGAGGAACCGATGAACGGCACCGCCCGACCGGTCGCCCTGCTGCTGCCCGGCCAGGGCTCGCAGCATCCGCGCATGGCCGCCGGACTCCTGGACACCGAGCCCGTCTTCGCCGAGGCGATGGACGAGGCCCTGACCGCCCTGACGGACCTCGGCGGCCACAGCACCGGTCTGCGCGAGGACTGGCTGGGGACGGCCGACGCCGCGGTGACGGACCACGTCGCACGCTCCCAGCCGCTGCTGTTCGCGGTCGACTACGCCCTCGGGCGGCTCGTCCTCGACTGGGGCGTACGGCCCGTCGCCCTGCTCGGACACAGCATCGGCGAGGTGGCGGCCGCCGTCCTCTCCGGCGTCTTCACCCTGCGGGACGCCGCCGCCCTGGTCCACGACCGCGTCGGACGGCTGGCACAGGCGCCGCCCGGCGGGATGGTCGCCGTCGCGGCCACCCAGGACCAGGTGGCGCCCTTCCTCACCGACGGCGTGGTCGTCGGCGCCGTCAACACCCCGCGCCAGACGGTCCTCGCCGGCCTCGACGCCCCGCTGCGCGAGGTCACGGCGGCCCTCGCCGACGCCGGGTTCGTGCTCCAGCGCGTACCGGCCTCCACGGCGTTCCACAGCCCGTCCCTGGCCCCGGCCATGCGCGGAGCGGGCGAGCGGATCGCAGCGTTCCCCGTTGGTGAACCCCGCATCCCGGTCATGTCCGGGTACACGGCCCGGTACCTGACCCCTGCCGAGACGAAGGACCCGGCCTTCTGGTCCCGTCACCCCGTCGCGCCGGTGCTCTTCTGGCCCGCCCTCGACGCGCTCCTCGCCGAAACCGGGGGCGGCCTGGTGCTCGTCGAGACCGGCCCGGGCCAGGGATTGTCCCAACTGGCCCGCCGCCACCCGGCCGTGCGGTCCGGCCGCTCGTCCGTCGTCCCCCTGCTCCCCGCCCGGCCGGGCACGCCCGAGCAGGACGTGGCCGCCGTACGGGCCGCCGCGGAGGCCCTGGGCGTGTAGCGCGCGTCGAGTGCCCTTGTAGGCGCGCGGCCTAGCGTCGCCGGTGGCGCTTCGCCCCTTCTGCTTCCCCTCTTCGCCCTTCTTCTTCCTTCGAGGACGGTGTCATGCTGACCGATCAGACCAACAGCGAGCTGGGCCGGCATCTGCTGACCATCCGAGGCGTGCAGTTCATCTTCGGCGCCCAGGGCGACCCCTTCGCCATGATCCTGCGCGCCGGTGACGACGACCCGCTTGAGCACGGGGCGCGCGCCCGAGAGCAGGGCCTGCACGAGAGCAGCGTCGGCGCGTGGGTCACCGCGAGCCGCGAACTCGGCGCCCGCGTCCTCGGCGACCCGCGGTTCTCCCCGCGCCACGCCGAGGAGGGGCCGCAGTCCCACCCGGGCGTCGACGTCTGGGACAACCCCCTGCTGTGCCATGTCGTCCCGCTCGACGACGCCCGCCTCAACCTGGACCCGGCCGCGTACGCCGCGCTCGCCGAGGTCTCCGCGCCGCTGCTGTCGGCCGAGGCGCTCGCGGCGCGGGCACCGGAGATCGAGGCGGCCTACCGCGAGACGCTCGCCGCGGCGGGCGAACGGTTCGACCTGTACCGGGACTTCGGCGTCCCCGCGGCCCTGCGGGTGGTGGCCGAGGTGCTCGGCCTGCCCGACGAGACCCGCGAGCGCCTGCCCGAACTGCACGCGGGTCTCGCCACCGCCCTGGACGCCGGGAGCTGCCCGCAGCAGCTGGGGACCGCCCGGGCGCTGCTCACCGCCGTGTCGGGCCTGTCCGCCGAACTGACCGGCCTGGTGGAGGCCGGCCGTGCCACCGGCCTCGCCGGGCTGTCGCCCGAGGACGCGGTCGCGATCGGCGCGCTGGCCGTCGTGGTGGGCGTCGAGGTCACGGCGACCGCCGTGTGCAACGCCGTGGAGGTGCTGCTGGCGCACCCGGAGGAGTGGCGGCGGATCGGGCAGGACCCCGAGGCGGCCCCGGCCGCGGTCCGGGAGGCCCTGCGGCTGGCTCCGCCGCTGCGGTTCGAGAGCCGTATCGCCCGCGAGCAGGTCGAGTTCGACGGCAAGACGATCGAGGAGGGCCGGCGCGTGGTGGTCCTCGTCGACGCGGCCAACCGGGACCCGGAGGCCTTCGCCGACCCGGACGCCTTCACACCCGGCCGCGGCGACGGCGACCGGTCGCTCACCCTCCTCGGCGGTCCCGCCGCCCCGGTCACCGACGCGCTGGTCCGCGTCCAGACCGAGGCCGCCGTCCGCGCCCTGGCCGCTCTCCGGCCCGCCCTGCGCACGAACGCCGAAGTACTGCGCCGCATGCGCTCGGCGGTGCTGCACGGCGTCCTGCGCTTCCCCGTCGCATGACCGGACGTCGCATGACCGGACGCCGCACGACCGGACGCCGCACGACCAAACCGGCCAACACCAGGGGAGGAGCACCGCGATGCGTGTACTGCTGACAGCCTTCGCACAGGACGCCCATCTCAACGGCGTCGTCCCGCTCGCCTGGGCGCTGCGGACCGCCGGGCACGAGGTCCGGGTGGCCGGGCAGCCCGCCGCGGTCGAGAGCATCACCCGGGCCGGTCTGACGGCCGTGCCGGTGGGCGACAACCACCGGATGGACGCCGTCATCCCCACCGTCGGCCCGGGGATGCTCATGCACCACATGGACCGCGACTACCTGGAGAACCGTCCCGAGCGGCTGAGCCTCGACTTCCTGCGGGCGTCGAACGCGATGCTGACGGCGACCTTCTACGCCCAGATCAACAACGACTCGATGATCGACGCGCTCGTCGACTACGCCCGGTTCTGGCAGCCGGACCTGGTGCTCTGGGAGCCCTTCACCTTCGCCGGGGCCATCGCAGCCAAGGCGACCGGGGCCGCCCACGCCCGGCTGCTGGCCTTCCCCGACCTCTTCGCCAACACCCATCTGACGTTGCGCCGGCGGCAGGCGGAACTGCCCGAGGCCCTGCGCGACGACCCGCTGGAGGAGTGGCTGGCGTACACCCTGGACCGGCACGGGGCCGCCTTCGACCCCGACGTGGTCACGGGACAGTGGTCGGTCGATCAGATGCCCCCCGGGGTGCGGATGGAGCTGGGACTGCCGACGGTGCCCACGCGCTACGTGCCGTACAACGGGCCGGGCCCGGCCGTCGTACCGGACTGGCTGCGCCGCCCGCCGGAGCGCCGCCGGGTCTGCCTCACCCTCGGGCTCACCATCCGGGACACGGAGTTCCCCAACGCGGTCGACGTGAACGACGTCTTCGCCTCGCTGGCCGACCTGGACGTCGAGGTGGTGGCGACCCTCGGCGAGAAGGAACTCGCCCAGGTGTCGCGGGTGCCCGACAACACGCGGGTGGTCGACCACGTGGCGCTGCTGGCGCTGCTGCCCAGCTGCTCGGCGATCGTGCACCACGGCGGCGCGGGCACCTGGGCGACCGCCGCCGCCTACGGGGTGCCGCAGGTGGCGCTCGGCTGGATGTGGGACGCGATCTACCGGGCCCAGCGGGTGGAGGAGCTGGGCGCGGGGCTGCATCTGCACTCCGAGGGCCTGACCGTCGACATCCTGCGCGACAAGCTCGTCCGGCTGCTCGACGACCCGGCGTTCACGGAGGGGGCACGGCGACTGCGGCTGGCCATGCTGTCGGCGCCGAGCCCCAACGAAGTGGTGCCGACGCTGGAGAAGCTGACGGCACGTCATCGCGTGAGGGCGGGAGCGGCGTGAACATCCTGGTGACCGGCGCGGCCGGTTTCATCGGCTCGCACTTCGTCAGAACACTGCTGAGCGGCGGTTACCCGGGGCACGAGGACGACCGGGTGACCGTCGTGGACAAGCTCACCTACGCGGGGACGCTGAACAACCTCCCCGCCCGTCACCCGCGGCTGACCTTCGTGCAGGGCGACATCTGCGACACCACGCTGCTGGAGAAGGTCTTCCCGGGCCACGAGGCGGTGGTGCACTTCGCCGCGGAGTCGCACGTGGACCGCTCGGTGGCGGGCGCCGAGGCCTTCGTCCGTACGAACGTGCTCGGCACCCAGGCCCTGCTCGAAGCCGCCCTGCGGCACGGCACGGGCGTCTTCGTCCAGGTCTCCACGGACGAGACGTACGGCTCCATCGCCGAGGGACGCTGGACGGAGGACGAGCCGCTGCTGCCCAACTCCCCGTACGCGGCGTCCAAGGCCTCGGCCGATCTGATCGCCCGGTCGTACTGGCGCACCCACGGTCTCGACGTGCGCATCACCCGGTGCGCCAACAACTACGGCCCCGGCCAGCACCCCGAGAAGCTGGTCCCGCTGTTCGTCACCCGGCTCCTCGACGGGCAGCCCGTCCCGCTCTACGGGGACGGCTCCAACCTGCGGGAGTGGCTGCACGTCGACGACCACTGCCGGGCGGTACGGCTGGTGCTGGACCAGGGCCGGCCGGGGGAGATCTACAACATCGGCGGCGGCACCCATCTGACCAACAAGGAGATGACCGGCCGCCTCCTGGAGCTCTGCGGGCGCGACTGGGACTTGGTCCAGCGGGTGGCCGACCGCAAGGGGCACGACTTCCGCTACGCCGTGGACGACTCCAAGATCCGCCGCGAACTCGGCTACGAGCCGCGCTGGTCGCTGGAGGACGGGCTGCGCGAGACGGTCGAGTGGTACGCCGCCCACCGTGACCACTGGGACGTCCGGGAGGAGGGCGCCGAGAGGGGGCACCCGAGGGGGTACTAAAACTTGAATATCGGGGCCGCCCTCCCCTATGCTCGCTGGGTACCCAAATTTGAGCACCCGAAAGAAGGGGCGGGCATGGGCGGCGCCGATTTGGCGATCCAGACCGAAGCTCTGAAGAAGAAGTACGGCGACAAGGAGGCCCTCGCGGGACTCGACCTGGAGGTACCCCGAGGCGTCGTATACGGCCTTCTCGGCCCGAACGGCGCCGGAAAGACCACCGCGGTCCGCATCCTCTCCACCCTGCTGAAGTACGACGAGGGCATGGCCCGGGTCGCCGGCTACGACGTCGCCACCCAGTCGGCGCAGGTCCGCTACAGCATCGGACTCCTCGGGCAGCACGCCGCGGTGGACGAGGACCTGAGCGGCCGTCAGAACCTCGTGATGTTCGGGCGCTTATACCACATCGGCAAGCGCACAGCGCGGAGCCGAGCAGACGAACTGCTGGAGCGCTTCGGCCTGACCGAGGCCGCCGGAAAGCCGGCCAAGCAGTACTCCGGCGGTATGCGACGGCGGCTCGACCTCGCCGCCAGCCTCATCCTGGCCCCGTCCGTGCTGTTCCTCGACGAGCCCACCACGGGGCTCGACCCGCGGGGCCGCAACGACGTCTGGGAGTCCGTCCGCGGCCTGGTCAACGAGGGCCGCACGGTCATGCTGACCACCCAGTACCTCGAGGAGGCCGACCAGCTGGCCGACAAGATCGCCCTGATCGACAACGGGCGGGTCGTCGAGTCCGGCACCCCGGACCAGCTCAAGAACAAGATCGGCGGGGACCGGATCGACGTCGTGCTCCGCCGGGCCGGCGACCTGGAGCGGGCCGGCCGCATGATCGGCGCGCTGCTGCGGGCCGAGCCCGAGACGGACGCCGACAACCGGCGCGTCAGCGTCGTCGTCGCCAACCGGGTCGCCGCCCTCACCTCGGTCGCCCGGGAGCTCGACGACGCGGGCATCGAGGCCGAGGACATCGCCCTGCGCAGGCCCACACTCGACGAGGTGTTCCTGAACCTGACCGGCAACAGGTCGGCCACGTCCGCCGAGCCGAGCCTCAAGGAGGTCGCCCAGTCATGACCGCGATCATCGCGCCCGAACTGCCCAGGAACCCGCTGGCCAAACTGGGCTGGGTCCTCGCGGACTCCTGGACGCTCACGCTCCGCGGACTGTCCCACTGGGCCCGCAACCCCACCCAGATCCTCGCCGGCCTCGCCTTCCCGATCCTCATGGTGCTGCTCTTCGGCGGCATCTTCGGCAGCGGGATGCAGGTCGAGGGCGGCGGGGACTACATGGACTTCCTGATGCCCGGCATGTTCGTCATGTCGATGGCCTTCGGCATCGGCGAGACCATGGCAGGCGTCACCGCCGACGCCTCCAAGGGCGTCACCGACCGGTTCCGCTCCATGCCCATGTCGGCCGCCTCGGTCGTCATCGGGCAGAGCATCGTCAACATGCTCTACAGCACCGTCGTCCTGATGATCCTGATGGGCTGCGGGGTCATCGCCGGATGGAGCTGGAGCGACGGGTTCATGCAGGCGCTCGGCGCCTTCGCGCTCCTGCTCCTGCTGCGCTTCGCCCTGCTCTGGGTCGGCATCTACCTCGGCCTGATCATCAAGACCCCGGAGGCGGCCTCCGCCGTCTACACCCTGCTGTTCCCGCTCGGCATCGTCGCCAACACCTTCGCCTCCCCGGAGATGATGCCGGGCTGGCTGGCGGCCATCGCCGAGTGGAACCCGCTGTCGTCCACCGCCCACGCCACCCGTGAGCTGTTCGGCAACCCCGGGGTCGGCGGCACCTCGTGGATCGCCGAGCACGCGATGCTCATGTCCTTCGTCTGGCCGCTCGCGATCTTCGCGGTCTTCTTCCCGCTGGCCGTCCGCAAGTACCGGTCCCTGAGCCGGTAGGGACGGCCCCGTGCCGGGGTGTGAGCCGGCCAATCCCCCGGGTCGGCTCACACCCCCTCGGCCTGTCCACCGCCACCTCGACGGGACGTCGACCACCTCTGGAGCGGGCGAACCTAGCGTGCACGGCATGACCGTCTTCGACATCGCCATCGCCGAACTCAACGGCAAGCCCGACCTGCTGGCCCGCCACCGCGGCCGGACCCTCCTCATCGTCAACGTGGCGTCCCGGTGCGCCCTGGCCGGCCAGTACGCCGGACTCGACACCCTCGCCCGCCGTCACCACGAGGACGGGCTCAGCGTCATCGGAGTGCCCTGCAACCAGTTCGGCGAACAGGAGCCGGGCACCCCCGAGGAGATCGCCGGCTTCTGCTCCCTCCAGCGGATCTCGTTCCCGCTCACCGAGAAGACCGCCGTCAACGGAACGGACCGCCACCCCCTCTACGCCGCCCTGACCCCCTTGGCCGACGCGGAGGGCCACACCGGCGACGTGCGCTGGAACTTCGAGAAGTTCCTCGTCTCGCCCACCGGCGAACCCGTGGGCCGCTTCGGCCCCACGGTCGACCCGCAGGACCCCGAACTCCTGCGCGCCGTCCGCGCGCAGACGCAGACGCAGTAGCCCCACGCGGAAAGGACGATTCGTGAACCAGACGCCGGTTACCGCAACCGACGAGGGCATCCAGGTCGTAGGTGCCCGAGAGAACAACCTGAAGGACGTCTCCCTCGTCATCCCCAAGAACCGGATCTCGGTCTTCGTCGGCGTCTCCGGCTCCGGAAAGTCCTCCCTGGTCTTCGACACCGTCGCCGTGGAGGCCCAGCGGCAGCTCAACGCCACCTTCCCCTGGAACATCCGGCACGACCTGCCCAAGTTCGAACGCCCCCACGTGGACGCCGTCACCCGGCTGACCACCCCGGTCGTCGTCGACCAGCGCCCCCTCGGCGGCAACGCCCGCTCCACCGTCGGCACCGTCACCGACGTCTACACCGTGATGCGCGTGCTCTTCGCCAACCACGGCAACGACGGACTCGGCCAGACCTGGCTCTACTCCTTCAACGACCCCAAGGGCATGTGCCCCGAGTGCGAGGGCCTCGGCCGCGCCCGGCGCCCCAGCCCCGAGCTGATGACCGACCCCGGCAAGTCCATCGCCGAGGGCGCCATCCTCCTGCCCGGCTACACCGTCGGCAGCGCGAACTGGCAGTTCTACGCCAACTACGAGCACCTGGACGCCGAGAAGAAACTCGCGGACTACACCGACGAGGAGATGCACACCCTGCTGCACGGCAGCACCGGCACCGTCGAGGTGACCTACCCCAACGGCAACGTGCTGGCCCTGCGCTACGAGGGCCTGGTGGACAGCTTCGTCCGCCGCCACCTCAAGCGGGACACCGGCGGCATGAGCAAGGCCGCCCGCGACAAGGCGGCCGAGTTCTTCACCGACGGCGTCTGCCCCACCTGCGAGGGCGCCCGGCTCAACCAGAAGGCGCTCGCCACCCGCATCGACGGCCACAACATCTCCGACTGGTCCCAGATGCAGGTCAGCGACCTCATCGGCGTGGTCGCCGCGCTCCGGGAGCGGCTCGACACCCCGCTCGTCACCACCATCATCGAGACGCTGGAGCAGATCCAGGCCATCGGCCTCGGCTACCTCACCCTCGACCGGTCCACCACCTCGCTCTCCGGCGGCGAGGGCCAGCGGCTCAAGCTCGTCAACCACCTCGGCAGCGAACTGACCGGCCTGACCTACATCTTCGACGAGCCCAGCGTCGGCCTGCACCCGCGCGACGTCAGCCGCCTCAACGACCTGCTGCGCGCGCTGCGCGACAAGGGCAACACGGTCCTCGTCGTGGAGCACGACCCCGACGTCATGGCGGTCGCCGACCACGTCGTCGAGATCGGGCCGCGGGCCGGTGTGCACGGCGGCACGATCGTCTTCGAAGGCGCCTACGACGAACTGCGCACCAGCGACACGCTGACCGGCCAGGGACTGCGGCGCACCGGCGGGATCAAGGAGAACCCCCGCCCGTGGGGCCGGACCCTGCCGATCCGGAACGCCACGGCCAACAACCTGAAGAACGTCTCCACCGAGATCCCCTGCGGAGTCCTCACCGCCGTCACCGGAGTGGCCGGCGCCGGCAAGAGCTCCCTGATCGCCCACGCCTTCCGCGACCAGTACCCGGGGTCCGTCTTCGTGGACCAGTCGCCCATCCCGCGCTCCTCGCGGTCCACCCCGGCGAGCTACCTCAAGCTGATGGACCCGATCCGCAAGCTCTTCGCCAAGGCCAGCGGCGAGGACGCCTCGCTCTTCAGCTTCAACTCCAAGGGCGCGTGCGAGGAGTGCGAGGGCCGCGGCCTGCTCATCACCGAGGTCGCCTACATGGACCCGGTCACCACGCACTGCGAGGTCTGCGAGGGCCGGCGCTTCAAGGAGTCGGTGCTCCAGCACCTGGTGCGCGGCAAGAACATCGCGGACGTCCTGGCCATGTCCGCCGAGGAGGCGGGGGAGTTCTTCCTCTCGGGCCCGCTGCGCGCCAAGACCAAGGCCTTGATCGAGACCGGCATCGGCTACCTCGGTCTCGGCCAGTCGCTGGCCACGCTGTCCGGCGGTGAACGCCAGCGGCTCAAGCTCGCCGACCGGCTCTCCGGCTCGGGCACGGTCTACATCCTCGACGAGCCGACCACCGGACTGCACCTGTCCGACATCGACAACCTGGTCGGCCTGCTGAACCGGATCGTCGACCGGGGCAACACCGTCATCGTCATCGAGCACGACCTGGCCGTGATCTCCCAGGCCGACTGGGTCATCGACCTCGGGCCCGAGGGCGGCAACACCGGCGGCGAGATCGTCTTCACGGGCACGCCCGCCGAGCTGGCGAAGGCGGCGCACTCGCACACCGGGCAGCACCTGAGCCTGTACCTGCAGCAGTAGCCAGTGCGTCTCGGACCCTTGCGGACAGAACCTGACCGCAAGGGTCCGTAGTTTCGTCCTTGTCAGACAGCAGGCGTCAGGCAGCAGGCCAACCGGCGAGAGGCGGCCGTTCATGGTGAAGCACGTGGGACCCGAGGCACCCGGCGACGAGCGCGGAGCGCTCCTGTCGTTCATCGCCGAGCAGCGCGGCGGCATCCGGCGGGCCCTGCTCGGCCTGACGGCGGAGCAGGCCTCGTCCCGCCCCAGCGCCAGCGAGCTGTCCCTGGCCGGTCTGCTCAAGCATGTCGCCGAGGTCGAGCAGGGCTGGATCGCCCGGGCCAAGGGCGAGCCGCCCGCGATGCAGCGCGACGAATCGAACTGGCACGAGTGTTTCGTGCTGGTCGGCGACGAGGACGTGGAGTCGCAGCTCGCGTACTACGAGAAGGTGGCGGCCGAGACGGAGGCCTTCATCCGCTCGGTGCCCAGCCTCGACGACACCTTCGAGCTGCCGAAGACGTCCTGGAACCCGAAGGACGAGTGGCTGTCGATGCGCTGGCTGTGCCTCCACCTGATCCGCGAGACGGCCCGGCACGCCGGCCACGCCGACATCATCCGCGAGTCGCTGGACGGCCGGACGGCCTTCGAGCTGGTGGCCGCGGAAGAGCAGGGGACGGCCGGGTCCTAACCTGGACCGCATGTCAGCGATCCGCCTGCTCGTGCTCGGCGCGGTCCGCCAGCACGGGCGGGCCCACGGCTACCAGGTCCGGGGCGACCTGGAGTACTGGGGCGCCCACGAGTGGTCCAGCGCCAAGCCCGGCTCGATCTACCACGCCCTGAAGCAGATGGCGAAACAGGGGCTGCTGGTGGCGCACGAGATCGCCCCGTCCACGGCCGGGGGCCCGCCGCGCACGGAGTACGAGATCACCGAGCGGGGCACCGAGGAGTACTTCAAGCTGCTGAGGCAGGCGCTCACCGCCTACGACCAGAAGCCGGACCTGCTCACCACCGCGCTCGGCTTCATGGTCGACCTCGGCCGCGAGGAGGCCCTGGGCCTCCTGGAGCAGCGGGTGCGGTCCATCGAGGAGTGGCGCGCGACCGTCGTCAAGGACTACCTGCCCGAGGGCGGCCCGCAGCAGCTCGGCCACATCGGCGAGATCATGAACTTCTGGGTCCACTCGGCCGACACGGGCGCGCAGTGGACCCGCGACCTCATCGAACGCATCCGCGCGGGCGCCTACACCTTCGCGGGTGAGGGCGCCCCCTTCGTGGGAGTGCTGCCGGACGACACCCGCTAGTGGTGGAACCCGGTGGCCGCCTGCTTGTCCCGGGTCAGGGGCCCCGGCTGACGGCGCAGTTCCGGGAGCAGCCGTTCCAGGTCCTGGGTGAGCAGCTCGGCCAGGTCCGCGGAGAAGCCGTTGCGGCACACCACGCGCAGCACGGACAGGTCCTCCCGGTGCGGCGGGAAGGTGTACGCGGGCACCAGCCAGCCGCTCTCCCGCAGCCGCCGGGACACGTCGAAGACGTCGTACGCCGTCACGTCCGGCGCGGTCGTGAAGGCGAACACCGGCAGCTCGTCGCCCCGGGTCAGCAGCCGGAAGTCGCCGAGCGCCTCGATCCGCCCGGCCATGCCCGTGGCCACATCCCGCGCGCACTGCTGCACGGCCCGGTAGCCGTCCCGGCCCAGCCGCAGGAACGTGTAGTACTGCGCCACGACCTGCGCGCCCGGCCGGGAGAAGTTCAGCGCGAAGGTCGGCATGTCACCGCCCAGGTAGTTCACCCGGAACACCAGCTCCTCCGGCAGCGCCTCCGCGTCCCGCCACAGCGCCCAGCCGACCCCCGGGTAGACCAGCCCGTACTTGTGCCCCGAGGTGTTGATCGACGCCACTCTCGGCAGCCGGAAGTCCCACACCAGGTCCTCGTCGAGGAACGGCGCGACCATGGCACCGGACGCCCCGTCGACGTGCACGGGGATGTCGAGCCCGGTCCGCTCCTGCACCGCGTCCAGCGCCGCGCACAGCTCGGCGACCGGCTCGTAGGACCCGTCGAAGGTCGAGCCCAGGATCCCCACGACCCCGATGGTGTTCTCGTCGCACAGCTCGGCGGCGGCCTGCGGGTCCAGGTGGAACCGCTCGCCCTCCATGGGTACCAGCCGGGCCTCCACCTCCCAGAAGTTGCAGAACTTCTCCCAGCAGACCTGCACGTTCACGCCCATCACCAGATTGGGCCGGACCCCCGGGTAGCGGTCGGCGTTGCGCCGCGTCCAGCGCCGCTTCAGCGCCATCCCGGCGAGCATGCACGCCTCGCTCGACCCGGTCGTCGAACAGCCCACGGCCGCCGCCGGGTCGGGCGCGTTCCACAGGTCGGCGAGCATCGCCACGCACCGCCGCTCCAGCTCGGCCGTGCGCGGGTACTCGTCCTTGTCGATCATGTTCTTGTCCCGGCACTCCGCCATCAGCAGCCCGGCCTCGGGCTCCATCCAGGTGGTGACGAAGGTGGCGAGGTTCAGCCGTGCGTTGCCGTCGAGCATCAGCTCGTCGCGCACCAGCTGATGGGCGGTCGCCGGTGCCACGGGCTGGTCCGGGAGCCGGTGCGTGGGCGGGGCCTCGGCCATGTCGCCGAGCGGGTTGGCGGGGCCGTAGAAGGGGTTGACGGACAGGCGGCGTTCGCCGGGCCTGCGGATGCCTTCGTTGAGTGGCAAGGGAGTCTCCCAAGAGATCGTTGGGTTATCGGACCGGTGTCCCGTCTGTCCGCAGCTGCATCTGCGGACGTCCCGTCACCAGCAGCCAGGCCGGCAGCGAGGCGATGCAGAGCAGGGTGAGGATCCCCGGCGAGAGCACCAGCACCGCGGCGACGAAGAGGCTGATCCAGCCCTGCCGGGTGATGGCCAGCAGCACGCCGAGCACACCGGCGGACACCCCGACCGACGGGTGCACGCCGGACACCAGGGCGTGCGCGCACAGCCCGAGCGCGGTGCCCACGAACACGGCCGGGAAGATCCGCCCACCGCGGAACCCGCAGGACGCGGCGACGACCAGCGCGGCCAGCTTCACCACCGTCATGACGGCGAACTCCCCGGCCGACCAGCCGTCCGGGTCGTGCGCCAGCTCGGCGATCTCGTCGAGCCCCTTGAACAGCGTCAGATGGCCGCCCACGGCCGCGAGAGCGCCCAGCACCACCCCGCCCGCCGGGAGCATCAGCATCGGGTGCGGCAGCCGGCGGAAGGCTCCGTGGACGTACGGGAGCGCGCGCACGGCGCACATGCCGAGCAGCGCGCCGACACAGGCCACCACGACCGCCGCCAGCAGGTCCGACCAGTCAGGCTGGCCGAAGGAGGGCAGGTCCAGGTCGAAGCTCGGGTGGTCGATGAGCACGGCGGTCTGGGCACCGGCCGCGGCGGCGGTCAGCGGCGCGAAGAGGTTGTCCCACAGCAGCCCGCGCGTCTCCTGCCGGGTCAGGACCTCGGAGATGACGAGGGCCGCCGCCACGGGGGTGCCGAACAGGGCGCCGAGCGTCGCCGCCTCCGCCAGCGCCGGCCAGATCCGGCCCGGCGCCCGGGGGACGAACCGGCCGCCCAGCCAGACCGCCACGCCGACGTTCACGGCGATGATCGGGTTCTCCGGGCCGAGGCTCGGCCCGCCGGCCAGCATCAGCGCGGTCGCCAGCAGCAGCCCCGGCAGCACGACGGGCGGCAGGACCGGGGCGTCCAGGCCGAGGGTGGCCGGATCGGGGCCCGCGTGTCCCGGCACCTTCCACACCACCAGCCCGACCGCGACTCCGGTGGCGAAGAGCACCGCGAACATCCACGCCACCGAGTAGCGGCCGATCCCGAGCGCGTCCGGCAGGGTCTGCCACAACACGTCCTCGAGCTGCTCGGCGGCGACCTCCACCCCCACCAGAAGCAGGCTGGAGACCACCCCCACGGCCAGGGCGGGCAGGATCGACGGCAGCAGGGCGCGGGCGGGGGTCGCGGGGGTGACGGAAGGCGCCTGCCGCGCGGAGTCCTGGACCACGGGCACACGATAAACGGATCAAAAGGGCATAAAGCGGAAACACGCTTGCACCTCACGCAGCGTGAGGCCCGACCGTGAAGCACGAAGCACGAAGCACGAAGCACGAAGCAAGACGTGAAGCACGGAAGGAAGAAGGGAGCGGAAGTGGACTACTCGGTGGGACAGGTCGCGGGCTTCGCCGGCGTCACGGTGCGCACACTCCACCACTACGACGGCATCGGCCTGCTCGTCCCGAGCGAACGCAGCCACGCGGGCCACCGGCGCTACAGCGACGCCGACCTCGACCGACTGCAGGAGATCCTGTTCTACCGCGAGCTCGGCTTCCCCCTCGAGGAGGTCGCCGCCCTGCTCGACGACCCGGACGCGGACCCGCGCGCCCACCTGCGCCGGCAGCACGAACTGCTGACCGCCCGGATCGAGAAGCTGCGGAAGATGGCGGCGGCCGTGGAACACGCCATGGAGGCACGCAAGATGGGTATCGATCTCACCCCCGAGGAACGCTTCGAGGTCTTCGGGGACAAGGACCCCGAGCAGTACCGCGAGGAGGTGGAGGCACGCTGGGGCGACACCGACGCGTACGCCGAGTCCCAGCGCCGCGCCGCCACGTACACCAAGGAGGACTGGAAGCGCATTCAGGCCGAGGTCGACGACTGGGGGCGGCGGTACGCGGCCCTCGTGTCGTCCGGCGAGCAGCCGTCGGGCGAGGCGGCCATGGACCTCGCCGAGGAACACCGGCAGCACATCAGCGGGTACTACTTCGAGGTCCCCTACGAGCTGCACCGGTGCTTCGGTGAGATGTACGTCTCCGACGAGCGCTTCAAGGCGTTCTACGACTCCATGCACCCGGGTCTCGCCGAGCACCTGAGGGACGCGATCACCGCGAACGCGGACCGCCGCGACGCCGGGTGAGAACCCCGCAAGAAAGGTGACCAGCGCTTAAATTGCGCTGGTCACCTCGCTTCTTCAGGTAATGCGACCGAGGCCCGCCCGTCAGTCAATCTACTCATAACTTGAGGCCGGAAGGGGGTGTTAGCTTTCGAACAAAGCGGGGGGAGCGCTTGTGGCGAGTCACGTGAAGAACGCGAGCCCGGAAACGAGGGGCCCGCACGGCGCGGAGTCGGTGGCGAGCGTCGCCAGGCGGCACACCGGGCTGCTGTGCACCGGGGTGCTGCTCGGCCTGCTGGGGGTGGGCGCCTCGCTCGCCCAGCCCTGGGCCATCGGCAACCTGATCAAGGCGGCCGGCGGGGGAGCCCCGATGGCCGGACCCGTCGCCCAGCTCGTCGGCCTCTTCTGCGCGGGCGCGCTCTTCTCCTCGCTCCAGGCCTATGTCATCGGGCGGGCCGGGGAGAACATCGTCTTCGACGTTCGCCAGATCCTGGTCGGACGGCTTCTGCGCGCCGATCTCACCGCGTTCGGAAAGGAATCGCAGGGCGATGTCTTCACCCGCACCGTCACCGACACCTCACTCGCGAGAATCGCCCTCGCGCAGAGCCTCGCCCAGCTGATCGTCAGCGGCGCCACGGTCATCGGCGGCATCGTGCTGATGTTCCTCATCGACCTGTGGCTGATGGTCATCACCATGAGTTGCCTGGGAACCGCCAGCGTCATCTCCGTCACCCTCGCCCGGAAGCTGCGCAGGGCCGCTCTGCAAAACCGGGACGACACCGGCGCCTTCGCCGGCGGCATCCAGCGCGTGCTCTCCGCGCTGCCCACGGTGAAGGCGTCCCGCGCCGAGTCCCGTGAGGCCGCCCGCATCGGCGAACTGGCCGAGCGGACACGGCGCTCGGGCATCCGGGTCAACGCCTACAACGCGCTGCTGATGCCCTCCATGAACGTCGGCACGCAAGGCGCCCTGGCCGTCGTCGTGGGCGTCGGGATGGCGTGGGTGGCCCGCGGCGAGATGGACATGGCCGCCCTGACCACGTTCATCATGTATCTGTTCCAGCTGGTGTCGCCGCTGGTGATGCTCTTCATGGGCGTGGGCCAGCTCGTCCAGGGCCGGGCCGCGATCCAACGGGTGGACGAACTCGCCCGCCTGCCCCAGGAGGGCGACGGCCCGGCCGGCGCGGCGGGCCCCGCGCCCCCCGGCCCACTGGACCCGCACTGGCCGGCGGTCGAGTTCCACGACGTGCGCTTCGCCTACCGGCGAGGCAAGCGGGCGGAGCGGACGCAGGTCCTCAACGGCGTCTCGTTCAGCGTGCCGACCCGGGGGCTGACGGCCGTGGTCGGGCCTTCGGGAGCGGGCAAGACCACCATGTTCCAGCTGATCGAACGCTTCTACGCGGTGGACGGCGGCCTCGTCCGGCTCGGCGGACGAGACGTCGAGGCGCTGCCCCTCGACACGCTCCGCGCTCTGGTGGGCTACGTCCAGCAGGACAGCGCGGCCATGCGCGGCACCATCCGGGAGAACCTGACCTACGCCAACCCGCACGCCGGTGACGGAGCCGTCCGGGAGGCGGTGGAGATGGCCGGCCTCACCTCGGTGATCGCCCAGCTCCCGCACGGCCTGGACACCGAACTGGGCGACCAGGGCAGCGGGTTGTCCGGCGGGCAGCGCCAGCGCCTGTGCATCGCCCGCACGCTGCTCCAGCAGCCCGCGGTCATGCTGCTGGACGAGGCCACCTCCAACCTGGACTCCGACTCGGAGCGGGACTTTCGCGAGGTGCTGCGCCGGATCTCCCGGCGGTGCGCGGTCATCGCCATCGCCCACCGGATCTCCACGGTGATCGACGCCGACCAGATCGTGGTGATGGAAGGGGGCAGGGTCCGGGCCACCGGAGTGCACCAGGACCTGATGGAGCGCGACGAGCTCTACCGGCGTCTCGCCGGCTCCCAACTGCACGCCGAGCCCGGCCCTCCCGCCCCGGCGACCCGTCCGGTACCGGTGGAACCGTGGGCGCCGCCGCCCTCCCTCGCGGTCGGCTGGCCGTCGTACGCCGGGCTCGCCGAGCAGACGTTGCAGCTTCGGCCCGTCAGGAGTGAGGAGCACTGGTGAGCACCACCGACGTCGCCATCGTGGGCACCGGACCCAACGGCCTCGCGGCCGGCGTGGTCCTGGCCCGAGCCGGTCTGCGCGTGGAGCTCCACGAGGCGGCCGACAGTATCGGGGGAGGGCTGCGCACCGCCTCGCTCTTCGACTCCGGGGTGGTGCACGACATCTGCTCCGCCGTCCACCCCATGGCCGCCGCCTCCCCGTTCTTCCGCGCGTTCGACCTGCCCGCCCGCGGCGTCGAACTCCTCCAGCCCGAGATCGCCTACGCCCATCCGCTGGACGGGGGCCGGGCCGCCCTGGCCTACCGCTCACTGGCGAGGACGTGCGAGCACCTGGGCGCCGACGGCCCCGGCTGGCGCCGGCTCATGGGCCCGCTGCTCGACCGCAGTGAAGAGGTCGTCGACCTCGTCCTGTCCGGGCCGCGCACCCTGCCGCGAACCTCCGCCGCCGCCCTGCTGCTGGCGAGCCGGGCGGCGGTCCACGGCAGCGGGCTCGGCGCGGCGCTCTTCCGCGGCGAGGAGGCGCCCGCCCTGCTCACCGGTGTCGCCGCGCACGCGGTCGGCAAGCTGCCGAGCCTGGCGTCCGCGGGGGTGGCCATGCTGCTGGGCCACCTGGCGCACGGGAGCGGGTGGCCGCTGCCGCGCGGTGGCAGCTCACGCATCGCACAGGCGCTGGCCGATGACATCACGGCCCACGGCGGCGTCTTCCACACCGGACACCGGGTGACGGACCTGGACGAACTTCGCGGTGCGCGTGCGGTGTTGCTCGACACCAGCCCCAAGGGCCTGCTGACTCTCGCGGCCGGCCGGCTGCCCCGTGCCTACGCGCGCGGCCTGGAGCGGTTCCGCTACGGCCCGGGCGCCGCCAAGGTGGACTTCCTGGTCTCCGAGCCGATCCCCTGGGCGAACCCGGAGGTGGGCCGCGCCGGGACCGTGCATCTGGGCGGCACGCATGCCGAGATGGTGCGCCAGGAGACGGCGAACGCCCGCGGAGTGCGCACCGGGAAGCCGTTCGTCCTCGTGGTGGACCCGGCGGTGGCCGACCCCGGGCGGGCCCTGCCCGGCAAGCGCCCCGTGTGGGCGTACGCGCATGTCCCGAACGGCGATACCACCGACCCCTACGACCTGGTCCGGGCGCGCATCGAGCGCTACGCCCCCGGGTTCGGGGACACCGTCGTCGCCCACCGCTCCGTCGCCGCCGCCGCGTACGAGGCCTACAACCCCAACTATGTGGGCGGGGACATCGGTTCCGGGGCGATGACGCTCTACCAGAGCCTCGCCCGCCCCGTCCCGCGCCTCGACCCCTACCGGACCCCGCTGCCCGGGGTCTTCCTGTGCTCCTCGTCCACCCCTCCGGGGCCCAGTGTGCACGGAATGTCTGGATACCTGGCCGCCCTCTCCGCCCTCCGGCATTGTTTCGGGATATGCGAGGTACCCGACTTGACGCCCGATTCGGCACCACTTGCATTCCGTCGTCCCGGATAAATGCGCCGCGCGCTCCTTGGTAATCAGTGGCCAAAATCCATGGAACTGGCCATATCGCTTTGGTACGGTGGTGCCAACGAAGCTCCCCACAAGCTCCGTTGAGGCGTTACCGTGCTGTCTGACTATTCACGCGGGTGGTCGCGGAGCATTCCGCAACCGCCGTAGCCGGCATCTCACGTCTTGCCCGGCTCGGCTCCAACTCCTCGGCTTCATGACGCTCCCATCGGTTGGCAGTGGGGACATTATGAACGGGGAATTCTGTGGTAACCGGAGTTGAAGACATAGGCTACGGCAGACAGTTCGAAGGGTGGTACGACCGGCTGATCCCGGATGACAGGATCACCGCCGAGGCCGTAAAGGGGTTGCGGGAACGCCACCCCGATCCCGAGGCGGGGACCCTCGAATTCGGTGTCGGCACCGGCCGGATCGCCATTCCACTGTCCCGGAGCATCGGCCGGGTGACCGGCGTGGACTCCTCTCCGGAGATGCTGGACGCACTGCGCGTCAAACTCGAGGACGGCGGCGGGGACGTCACCCCGGTGCACGGGGACATCCGCATGTACACCTCGGATTCCCGCTACGGGATGGTGTACTGCGTCTGCGCGACCCTGTCGTGCCTGACCACTCCCGCGGACCAGCGAAGTGCCGTCCAGCGCGCGGCCGACCTGCTGGTTCCCGGCGGACGGCTGCTCATCGAGACGCACAACAAGCCGCCGATCCTCGACCTTCACGAGGGCCGGACCCGCACCACCTACTTCGTCCCCTACCCGGAGCCCGGGACGGGTGTGCAGACCCACTCCACCCTGCTCGACGGCGGGTTGTGGCACTGCTCGCACATCCTGTACCAGGCCGACGGCACCACCCGGGTGGGCAGCGAACTCACCCGGCTGACGACCCCGGAGGACGTCGACGGCTACGCCCGCGCCGCCGGCCTGGAGCCCGAGGCCCACATGTCCCGCTGGGACGGCACCCCGTACAGCCACGAGGCGCCCATGTTCATGTGCTCCTACGTCAAACCCTGAGCGCACTACACACAGCACACGGTTGGCTATAAGGGGGTTGCACGTGGGGCGTCCGCCAGTACTTCCGGTAGACAAGAAACTCGACCTGGTGGTCAGGGTGATGAGCGGGGACCTGACAGCGGCGGAAGCCGCAAGAGAAGCAAGAGTGTCCGAGCAGTCGGTGTCGAACTGGCGCCGACAGTTTATTGAGGGCGGCCGCAGCGGCCTGGCAGGCGAGAGTGGAAGACCCGCTGAGGAAGCGTCCCGGACGGCCGAGCTGGCAAAGGAAAACGCCATGCTCAAGGTGACGATCGGCGAACTCTACATGGAATTGCGGAAGTACGGCCGGAGTACGGCCCTGCGCCCGCCGCAGCGCCGTGAGGGCACTCGCCCGGGCCGGCTCGTCAACTAACCCATAAATTGATCCCGGGATTGCGTGTTAGCGTTCCCGGCAGACAGTCACTTCACATCACGGGGGAGGGAATGTGGCGTCTTTGGAGCGTCAGTTTGCCGTCGGCATTTCTGGATTGGCCGGCGCTAGCCTTCTGGCCGGTGCGGTAACGAGATTCACCGGCAAGCGCGAGCGTGCGCGTCGTTTCCAGTTGCACGAGAGACCGGACGGCGGCCTTGTCGAGGTCGATGTCCACATCCCTCCGCGGGCACAGCGCGCCGTTCTGTTCGACAACGGCATGGGCGCGCCCCAGGAATACTGGGACTGGGTCTGCGGCGCACTTCCCGCGGACATGGGGTACGTGCGGTTCAACCGCCCCGGCTACGGGCTCAGCACCCCGGACACCCGGTACGGCCTGGACCCGCACTTCGAGCTGCTGCAGGAACTGCGCGACACCTACATCGCCGGCCTTCCGGTCGTCCTGGCAGGCCACTCCCTGGGCGGTTACCTCGTCGCGGCCTACGCCGCCCTGCACCCGGACGCGTCCCAGGGCGTGACGCACGTGGTCATGATCGACGCCACCGAGGTGGTCAGCCTGCGCCACGCCCGCCGGACCGACGTCGACCGCTGGTCCAACCAGCGGATGGTGATGGAGCAGGTGTTCGCCGGTACGGGGCTGTCGGTCTTCCGCCCCGCCATGAACCGGAACCAGCAGTACCGTCCGGACGTCAACCGGAGCTACCGGGCGTTCCAGACGACTCCCCGCACCTGGGCCACGGCCCACCGGGAGTACCGGGACGCGATGACCTATCCGCAACTGACCGACCTCGACTGCCCGTTGACGGTCATCACGGCGGAGAACAACATCGGCGACAACACCCTGCACGCCGGTATCCAGGCGAGGCTGGCCGTCATCTCCCAGCGGGCCCGGCACCACTTCGTCGCCGGCTCCGATCACGAGTCCCTGCTCTCCGTGCGGCCGCACGCCGAAGAGGTGGCGGAGCTGATCGCCGGCGAACCGCCCTCCGAAGCGCTCGGGACGTCCTGGCGGCCGTCCACCGGGAAACTCCGGGCCGTCGGCAGCACCGCGGAGCGGGAGGCGGAACCGGCATGATCATGAAACCGAACGCCGAACGTGTGAAGGTCGCCGCCGTCACGACGTCGCTCGCCGTATGGCTGGTCGCGACGGCCGTGGCACAGATCCCCGAGCAGCGCTTCGACGGCCTCCTGAGCCGCGGGAGGCTGCGCATACCGACGCCGAACTGGCGCTTCTTCGGGCCGAACCCCGGCGTCAAGGACAACCACCTTCTCTACCGTGACCTCACGGACGGGAAGCCCGGTGAGTGGACAGAGGTCCCGATCGTCCAGGACCGGCCGTGGTACGCACTGGCCTGGAACGCCCGCAACCGAAGCCCGAAGGCCCTGTTCGACGCGACCCAGCACGCCCTGACGCATGCGGTCGCCTTCGGATCCGAGGTGCTTCCGGTGACCACGGCGACCGGGTACCGGCTGCTGGCCCGCTACATCCAGCTCCACCTGCCGCACGCCGAGGGCGCCTCGCACAGCCAGTTCATGCTGCTGCACTCGTACCCGACCAGCCCGGAAGACCGGAACATCGAACCCGTCTTCGTCTCCATGGAATTCCCTCTGGAGGGAGACGTCACCCCGGCTGACGCGCCCTCGCGCATCGCCGCCTAGCGAGTCGACCGACCCCCTCGACTGGAAGCCGCGAGCTCACTCGGCGCCCGTGTGCCCGCGTGAGTCCGCGCCCTCCCGCCGAACGGCTGGAGAAACTCGCTCCGAGCTTTTCTCAGAGAAAGAGGACGACAATGTCTGTTGTGGCTGACTTCGCCAACACCGAGCTGGCGGACGTGACCCCGGGCCGTATCGGCAACGAGGCGACCCCGACCATGCTCACCCCGACGGCCACCATCGCGACCCCCGAGGGTGTCGCCGTGACCGCCGCGACCGCCTACGCCTTCAACGAGGTCACCAACGACCTCGCGGGCTGAACGGCCGGCGGGCGACGCTGAGAGGCATCGCTAGCTCCGTCCGATAAAACGCGGCGGCACGGTACGCCCGATACGCATACCGTGCCGCCGCTTTTCGCATCCACCGTACTCGCATCACACCATCGGGAGCACCCATCCATGTTCCTCAGCGCTCCGCCCGAGGTCACGGCACGCCGAGTGGCTTCGCTGGGTACGCTGGTCTCCGCACTCGAAATGCTGAGCCAGACGCGTAAGTTCGAAGAAGGCGAAATGCTGAGCGGGCAGCTCGCGAACATGCGCCCCAAATTCGCCAAGCGCTTTCCCCGGCTGACACGCGCCCTCGAGTCCAAGCAGGCGGCCGTCGCCCTGTACGGGATACAGGCGGGTGCTTCCGCCGCCACACTGATCTGGGGCCACAAGCGCGCGGTGCGTACGGCGGGCAGCGCCGTGCTGGCGGCCACGGGCGCGGCCGGACGCCTGCGCTCCCCCTTCGGCGGGGACGGTGCCGACCAGCTCCAGCAGGTCATCAACATCGCCCTGGCCTCGACCGGCACCTTCAAGGACGGCGGCAAGGCCCGCGACGTGGCGATGCGCGCGCTGGCCCTGGAGACGAGCATCTCCTACGTCGCGTCCGGTGTGGTCAAGCTCGTCTCCCCGGTGTGGCTCAGCGGAGAGGCGTTCAGCGGCGTCATCCGTACGCGCAACTACGGCGACCAGCGCGTCTACCGGCTCGTGCACAGGTACCCGGTGGTGGGCAAGCTCGTGACCTGGGGGACGATCGCCGCGGAGGTCGGTTTCCCGCTGGTCTTCGTCCTGCCCAGGCCCGCGGCGAAGGCCTATCTCGGCTCGATGACTTTGTTCCACCTGGGGATCGGGCAGTTCATGGGCCTCAACCGCTTCGTGCTGGCCTTCGGCGCCACCCACCCGGCGCTGCTCTACGTCTTCGCCCAGCGGGACGAGCGCGCGGAGCCGGCCGGAAAGGCGGGGCACGAGGGATGACGCCGAGGGGATACGGCTACCACCGCGCAGTGCCCTGTCACGCCGTGTGATCGTCCTCGATCACCACGGCCGTGCCGTACGCGCACACCTCCGTGCCCACGTCCGCCGCCTCCGTCACATCGAAGCGGAACGCGAGCACCCCGTTGGCACCACGCGCGCGTGCCTGCTCGATGAGCCGCGCCATGGCCTGGTTGCGGGTCTGCACGAGCGTCTTGGTGAGCCCCTTGAGCTCGCCGCCGACCATCGACTTCAGCCCGGCGCCGATCTGGCTCCCCAGGTGCCGGGAGCGCACGGTCAGACCGAAGACCTCGCCGAGCACCTCCTGCACTCGGTAGCCCGGTACGTCGTTCGTGGTGACGACGAGGACGTCGGGCTGGGGGCCCTGTCCGCCGCCGTATTCGTCGATGCCCATGGTTCACAGCTTTGACCGGGACCGCGCACAGTGCATCCTGAGTACGCCCATGGAACCTGGGCCATGACGGCCGCGTTGATACTTTGAGGCAGTCAAGCCCCAGCCCGTATCCCCCCAGCAGCAGGAGCCACATCCCCGTGACCACGCTTGCGCTCGGCCCCGAGTGGCTCAGCCCGGACTATCTGATCTCCACGTTCAGCCTGCCCGGCATCCTGCTCATCGTCTTCGCGGAGTCCGGCCTCTTCGCGTTCCTGCCCGGCGACTCCCTGCTGTTCACGGCCGGCCTCTTCGTGGCCGAGGGCACCTACATCACCCAGCCGCTGTGGCTGGTCTGCACGCTGATCGTGATCGCCGCCGTCGTCGGTGACCAAGTGGGCTACATGATCGGCAAGTTTCTGGGCCCGAAGCTCTTCAACCGGCCCAACTCCAAGCTCTTCAAGCAGGAGAACCTGGAGAAGGCCCACGAGTTCATGGAGAAGTACGGCCCCAAGGCGATCGTCCTGGCCCGCTTCGTCCCGATCGTGCGCACCTTCGCCCCCATCGTGGCCGGCGCCGGCCGCATGAAGTACCGCACCTTCCTCACGTACAACGTGATCGGCGGTATCGCCTGGGGCACCGGCGTCACCCTCGCGGGCTACTGGCTCGGCCAGATCGGCTTCATCAAGAAGAACATCGAGCCGATCCTCGTCCTGATCGTCCTGCTCTCCCTGATCCCGATCATCATCGAGTACCTGCGCGAGCGCTCCAAGAAGAAGCGCGCTGCGGCCACGCCCCAGGCCCCCCAGACCCAGCTGCCCGCCATGGACGACGCCACCACCCAGCTCCGCCGCATCACCCCGGACGACCAGCCCCCGCACCAGCAGCAGCCTCACGGCAACCAGAACGGCTACAACGACCAGCAGTACTACAACCAGTACCCCCAGTCCCCGGGCTACGGCCAGCAGCAGTACGGCTCCCAGCAGGGCGGGGGCCAGCAGCCCTACAACAACGGCTACTGACCCGACCTGCTTCTCAGGGGCGCGGGGAACTGCGCGAACAACCCCCGCCGGCCCGCGGCCGCCAACGGACAGGAAGCCCCGACCCCATAGGCAAAGGGCGTCAGAAACCCCTGGTCCGCTTGGCGGCCCGCCGCTTCTCCGCGGACCCGATCCGCAGGAACATCCGCGATATCTCGGACCCCAGATTCACCCCGATGGCGATAGCCATGGCCAGAGCCACCGCCTTGGACAGCGACACCAGCCCCTCGTCGATCTCGTTCTGCGCGATCGCCAGCAGCCCGAAGTACGTCGCGGAACCCGGCAGCAACGGCCCGATCGCGGCCGTCGTGTACGGCAGAGCCGAGGCGAACTGATACCGCGACAGCAACTGCCCGAACAACCCCACCAGCCCGGCGGCCGCGGCCGTCGACGCCACCGGCGAGATCTCGCCGGCATAGTGCATCGCGCCGTACACGATCCACGCGACACCGCCGTTCAGGGTCACCCAGATCACGGTGGATCGTTCCTGCTGAAGCAGCACGGCGAACGCCAGCGACAACAGCATCGACGCCCCGATCAGCAGCACCGGATCGTCGGAGACCCCGAGCGCCGCGTCGGGATTCAGCCGCGCCCCCAGCTGCACACCGAAGTACAGCACCAGCAGCACACCCGCGACGATGCCCACGAAGAAGTACAGGACCTCCAGCAGACGCGCGGACGCGGTGATGTAGAAGCCGGTCAGACCGTCCTGCACGCCCGCCACCAGCGCCCGCCCGGGCAGCAGCGCGAACAGCCCACCGGTGATGACCGCGGAGGCGTTGACGTCCACATGGACGAGCGTGAGCGCGACCCCGATCGCGGCCGGCGGCATCGCGGCCACGGTGAACTGGTAGAACTCCGGCAGCCCGCGCCCCGCGCACAGCCACGCCAGCCGGTCACCGAGCATCGCGCCGAGCGCGGCCGCGACGAACACGAGCAGGTCGCCGCCGACGAGCACCGAGGCCGCACCGGCCAGCAGCCCGCTCGCACCGGTCAGCGCCCAGCCGGGGTAGGGGTGCCGGTTACGGCGGATCTCCGCCAGCCGCCGGTAGGCCTCCTCGAGGGAGACCGCCGTCTCGTCGTCGCTGAGGTCGTCCACCAGCTGGTACACGGCCGCCAGCCGCGTGTAGTCGGTGCCCCGGCGGCGCACGGTCCGCGACGCCGTGATCGGGTCGTCGACGAGCGACGGCTGGTACGAGATCGCCAGCAGCGTGAAGGTGACGTTCGGCTCGCAGCGGTCCAGACCGTAGGACCGGCAGACGGCGAACATGGCCGCCTCCACGTCCTCGGCGCCCTCACCGCCCGCCAGCAGCAACTCGCCGATACGCAGCGTCAGGTCGAGCACGCGCGGCACGGCGGGCCCCGACTCGTCGGTGCTGCGCTGGCTCGGTTCCGGCGCCGGCCGCTCCGCCACCGGCATGCGCAGCATGGTGCGCATCCGGTCCTGCCAGGGCACGTCCTTGGTCAGGCTGACCACGGGAATCCCGCTCGGCGGGGTGAACGCCGACGGCGCCTGCTTCGCGCTGTACGTGCTCGGCGTCGTGAACGCCGACCCCTCCGGCTCCACCGAGGGCGCCTGCGGGACGTCCATCCCCTCCGGCAGGGAGAACTCGGACGTCGTCTCGGCCTCCGCACCGGCCGTCCGGTGGAGGGCCAGTCCTTCCGGGATCGCGAACTCCGACGTCGTCGACATCTCCCCGTCGACGGCGGCCCCACCGGGAGGCGAGAAACCACTCCTCGCCTCGTCCGACTTCGGCTTGCGGTCCTCCGCGTCCGTCACTGCCTGGCGCTCCCTGTACGACACGTCAGCCTCGTACCCCCCACAGCTTCAGTATGCGCACAGACGGACGAACGGGCCGCACGCGCAGGCGTGCGGCCCGGGGGTGTCGAGGAGGGGTCAGTGCCCGCCCGACTCCTTGAAACGCTTGTAGGACCGCTCGATCTCGATCTCGGCGTCCGTACGGCCCACCCAGTTGGCGCCCTCGACCGACTTGCCGGGCTCCAGGTCCTTGTAGACCTCGAAGAAGTGCTGGATCTCCAGGCGGTCGAACTCCGACACGTGGTGGATGTCCCGCAGGTGCTCCACCCGCGGGTCCGTCGCCGGCACGCACAGCAGCTTGTCGTCGCCACCGGCCTCGTCCGTCATACGGAACATGCCGATCGCACGGCACTTGATGAGACAGCCCGGGAAGGTCGGCTCGTCCAGGATGACCAGCGCGTCCAGCGGGTCGCCGTCCTCGCCGAGGGTGTTCTCGACGAAGCCGTAGTCGGTCGGGTAGGCGGTCGAGGTGAAGAGTCGCCGGTCCAGGCGGATACGACCGGTCTCGTGGTCCACCTCGTACTTGTTGCGCGAACCCTTCGGAATCTCGATCGTGACGTCGAACTCCACCGGTGGCTCCTCCATGATCAACACATAGTTCTGGTGGTTAAGTGTCCCTCACGCAGGTGTGTGATCGCGAAAGGGGCTGGTGTTCGTGCCAGAGCTGAGGCCATGGCGGTCCGCGAGACCGCACATGGTGCGGATCGCGGGTGCCGTACGACCGCGCCTGGCCCGGGCCGCCGCGGCCGCGAAACCACGGGTCGCGCGGCTTGCACAGGCCGGGAAACCGCAGGTCGCGCGGCTCACACGGCCGAAGACCTGGCAGTACACCGCGGGTGCCGCCACCGCCGGTCTCGCACTGGCCGCCGGGGTGGTGACCGCCGCCGGTCCCTGGGACTCCTCGGGTCAGCGTACGGCCGAGCGGGACCGGGCCGCCGCCCTGAACCGCCCGGGTGGCACAGATCACGGCGGCACCTCCGGCGCCCCCGGCCGGCCCCGGCCCGCCCCCAGCGCCGCCCCGGTGCTGACCGGCCTCGGCGGCATCAGCAAGGTGAAGTCCGCCCCTGACGGCAAAGCCCTCGCGGACGCCCTCACGCCCCTGCTGAAGGACCCGGCCCTCGGACCCCGGCCCGCCGCGGCGGTCGTGGACGTCACGAGCGGCAGGCGCCTGTACGGCACGGGCTCGGACGCCGCGCTCACCCCGGCCTCGACGACGAAGATCGCCACGGCCGTCGCCGCGCTGTCCGCCATGGGCGCCGACCACCGCATCACCACCCGCGCGGCGCTGGAACCCGACACGAGGGAAGTCGTCCTGGTCGGCGGCGGCGACCCCACCCTCACCGCCCGGGAGGACTCCGACGGCTCGGCGAGCCTGCGCGACCTGGCCGCCGACACGGCGGGCGCCCTCGCCGAACGGGGCGTCCGCGAAGTGACGCTCTCCTACGACACGACCCTCTACGCGGGCGACGAAAAGCACCCGATCGGGGTCAACCCCAACCTCGCCCCCGTCAGCCCCCTGATGGCCGACGAGGGCCGCACCGACGACTCGGCGAAGGGCCCGGCCACCCGTGTCCCCGACCCGGCGGACGACGCCGCCCGCCGCTTCGGCGACCTCCTGAAGTCCCACGGCATCAAGACCACGGCCCCCGGCCCGTCCAAGGCCACCACCCGGGCCAAGACCCTCGCCACGGTCTCCTCGCCCCCGCTCTCGGCCCTCGTCGAGCGCATGCTGACCAACAGCGACAACGACATCGCCGAGGCCCTCGCCCGCCAGACGGCCCTCGCCACCGGCGACCGCGCCGACTTCGCCGGCGCCGACCGGGCCGTCAGCGCCCAGCTGCGCAAGCTCGGCCTCCCCCTGAAGGGCGCCGCCTTCAAGGACGGCAGCGGCCTCGACCGCGCCGACCGGCTCACGGCGGACCTCCTCACCGCCCTCCTGGCCAAGGCGGCAGACCCCGACCGCCCCGAACTCCGCCCGGCCCTCACCGGCCTCCCCGTCGCCGGCTTCACCGGCACCCTGACCAGCCGCTACACGGACGGAGCAGCCGGCGTCGTACGCGCCAAGACCGGCACCCTGACCGGCGTCAACACCCTCGCGGGCACCCTCGTCGACCAGGACGGCCGCCTCCTCGCCTTCGCCTTCATGGCCAACGACACGACCAACCCGGAAGCAGCCCAGAAGGCCCTGGACAGAGCGGCGACGACCCTGGCGGAATGCGGCTGCCGCTAACCACCACTCGAACTGCCGATCACCCGTCCGCGAGCAGCCGCCCCGCCCGTCCGCGGGCCGTCCTCCCGCCCGGTTCTGGGTAGCCGCCCCCCTGGCCGTGGGTAGCCGTCCCGCCTGGCCGTGGGTAGCCGTCCCGCCTGGCCGTGGGTAGCCGTCCCGCCCGGCTGTGGGTAGCCGTCCCGCCTGGCCGTGGGTAGCCGTCCCGCCCGGCTGTGGGTAGCCGTCCCGCCTGGCCGTGGGTAGCCGTCCCGCCCGGCTGTGGGTAGCCGTCCCGCCTGGCCGTGGGTAGCCGTCCCGCCTGGCTGTG